>JAQVXR010000001.1 GCA_028709045.1 Desulfitobacteriaceae bacterium
ATAGAGGCTGGGTGCTTCTACCGTAATCACTTCTGAAGACGGTGCTGTTCCGCCTCCCTCGCCCCCTCCTCCGGCGAGGGCTTTCGGAATGGCAATCATATAAGAAACACGTAAAAGATTATTTGTCCCGTGATCAATGCCTAATAGCAGTACATATGATATTTCATCCGGCTCATTTTGGCTCCCGCACCCGGTGGTGATGAGAACCATGAGCAAGATTGCCACGAGAACCAATTTAGGAAGTTTTACTTTTTGCACCAGGCTTTGCCCCCTTTCCCCTGGCCTTAGCTGCCAGAAGGAGCATGGCAGGGATAGCCAGGATAGAAATAGATACGATTCGGAAGTAAAAATTGTTGGCCCAGATTACGGTATCTGGCAAATTAGCCGGGATAAAAGACAGGGCGGTAATAATAATCGCCGTTGGCAAAATGAGAGGCCGGTAATCAGGAAGTTTTAAGGTATCTGCCGTAATATGGCAGATACCGAAAACACCTGTTGACATCCAGAGGTAACCGGCAAAAACCCAGAAGAAAAGAAAAATGGCTTCAATTCTCTGAATAAAGCGGCCGAGATAAACGCTTCGAGCCATCATATAAAGAGGCAGGTAGGGCTCTTCCCCGACCAATGGAGGAAACGTCAAGATATAGGTTAAAACCGAACTAAAAAATATGACGGTAGCAATCAGGATGCTTTGCACACTAATTTTTTTGATCTGGTTTGGGAAACAGATATTTGATAAAACAAGTAAAAGGTTTATTTCTAAAAAATCCGACGTGTGCAGCAGGCAGTTTTTCATTATTGGCTCCAGCCCCTTTCCTAAAAGGGGAAAGAGCCAATCTGTTTTCCAACTGGGACCGGTCAGCACCATAATAAAAACTAAAGCGCCTAAAATAAAGGGAAATGCCAGGAAGCAGGACCTGCTGATCGCCCCAATGCCCAGATAAGCGACAAAGGCAGATGTGCCGATAAAGGCTAAAGTTATAATACTGATGGGCGTATCCGGCAAGGCCACAATAATAATCATTTCGGAAAATCGGCGCAATGTTAGGGATACGCTAAACAACCATGGAATGAAAAGTGCCAGCATCACTATTAAACCCAGATAAGAGCCAACCGTTTCCTCTGTAATTTGCCAGAAGGATTTTCCCGGAAAATATTCCAGCAGTTTTACCATGAACCAAACTAGGCCCAAAGCAAATATTCCGGAAATAGGTGCAACCAACCAGCCGGCACTTCCGACGGCAGTTACAAGATGATTGGGATAAGCTAAAAATACTTTTGTTACTATTGATGTGGCGATTAAGACCACCGCTTCATTTTGGCCGATCTTTTGTTTCATCATGGTAAAATTGACCACCTTAAATTAAGCTACCGAGGGTAGTTCGGTCATTTTCTGCGCGTCCAGGCCCGGTTGGAGTTTTCCTGGCGCTTACTATCTTTAGGCTGCAGGTAGTCCGGCCGGAATTGTTGTTTCCACACGGGCAGACGGACAATGACATCGGCGCTTGGCGCAGTCCGAGGGGCAATTGGCGCAAAGAACGGTATCCCAAAGGATTTCATGCTAATGAGTATGCCCAATAGGGCAAAAAGCCCGGTTGAAATTCCAAAAAAACCAAGGAACGCGGCTAAGCCGACAAAGAAGAAGCGCATAAATCGAAAACCGAAAGAAGCCGCATAGTCTGGGATAACATAAGAGGCCAGTCCCGTCACCGCTACAATAATAATTAAAATCGGGCTGACAATGGATGCGGCTACTGCAGCCTGTCCCAGGATAAGAGTACCGACAATGCCCAATGTAGGGCCAATCACGCCGGGGACCCTGACACCGGCTTCCCGAATTAATTCAAAGGATAGTTCCATAAGCAGGAGCTCAACAATAGTTGGAAAAGGCACCTGCTCTTTAGCCGCGGCAATTGATAGTACAAGATCGGTAGGAATCATTTCCTGGTGAAAAGTGGCAATAGCAACATAAAAAGCCGGCAGCACCATGGTAAGAAACACCGCTGTGATGCGGATAATTCTCAGCCATAAACCATAGCTGAAACGGACATAATGGTCTTCCGGGCTGTGCAGAAGGTCAAAAACTGTTGCCGGCACAACCATAGCGACCGGACTATTATCAAGCAGGATGGCCACCTTAGCCTCGACAAGCATGGAAGCGACTCGGTCTGGGCGTTCTGTCACAATTGATTGGGGGAGTAACGACAGAGGATGATCCTCAATCAATTCCTCCAAGATACCGGGTTCAGGAATATAGTCGACCTTGATGGCTGAGATACGTTTTTTGACTTCCGCTACAAGCTGTGGGTTGGCCAGGTCTTTTAAATACATGAGAGCAGCGTTATTGTTGTTACGAGCTCCCACAGTAATAAATTCGGTAACCAAATTTTCATTGCGGATAATTTTTCGTACTAGGGAGGTGTTGGAACGCAGGTCCTCAACAAACGCTTCTTGGGGGCCTTGTACCACCTGTTCGTTCTTGGCGGTTTCAATGCCCCGGTGCTGAAACCCTTTAGTTTCTACCGCTATGCCCAGAGGGTTCCCGTCCAAAAAAATAACAGTAGAGCCTTGCACTACTTCTTTAATAACTTCTGAGAACTTGGTGATCTCTTTTATTTTGTTGCTTGGCAAATATTTTTGCAGAACTTTTTTACATAAGTGGAGCTTATTTTTTTGTTCAGAGTTTAGATTGGAGAGAAGCATCAACGGTTGAAGGATAAATTCATTGACCATTTGACCGTCTGTGGCTCCTTCCAAAATAACTAAAAAAGCCTTAACGGGCGGTTCATTGGGTAGGGAAAACTCCCGAATGACAACATCCGCGTTTAATGGCACAAAAAAAAGGGCACGGACACAGTCCAGATTTTTTTCCAGGCTGGACTGGATATCTTGAAAAACTTTTTCCTTTTGTGCATGAGCCGAGCGGCCTTTTTTTGAGGGTTTTTTTGGTTGTTCTGTGTTATCACCTTCCGCTTTAGCATTGGCCTGGGGGTTCTTTTCTTTATCGGTTTCTTCCAGGACAAAAGACTCGGCAGGAGGGCCGTTATAGTCCAATATTTTCTGTGCAATTTCTTTTAACGACATTCTCTCACCTGCCCCGCTCTGTTAAGGTTAAAGAAAAACCTATGTTACTTGTTTAATATTCCCAAATGTCGGTTGGCTAACCGAAAAAAGTAAAATTTTTAATTAGGCGCCTGGCTGATAGCGGGGTTGCCGGAGAAAAATATCTTGAGGTCGTGTTGTCGCACGAATTAAACAAGGATTAAAGGCTATAATAACTAAGCAGGAGGTGGAAAAATGACGGTAAGTTCTCAAGTTAAGGAAACTGTTGCTACTTTAAAAGGAATAGAAAGCACTTTAAAGATATATGCCGTTCAGACCGTTGATCAAGAAATCAAGTCTGTTTTTTCCCGGGTAGGAGGGGTTATTGACGGTGTTGTCAATGATCTTGAAGAACGGGTGGGCGTTTTAGAATATGAGGAACCTCAGTATAAAGGGCTTTAGAATATCGGGACTAAAATCTTGAAGCTGGTAGGTGGTTGTAATGCCCGAGTGGTTAACAGTTTTTTTACGGGGAGCAGGATTGTGGCTTTTCATATTGGCGGCGGTTAGGGTTATGGGAAAGAAACACCCGTCCAGAATGAGGCCTTTTGATTTTGTTAATTATACGGTGGTTGGGGTTGTTGCCGCTTTAACTGCCTCCCGAGTGATGGCATTGGTTCCGGGGGTTATCCTTCTGGGAGTGTGGATTCTGTCTCCCATCATCCTGGATTTGCTGATGATGAAAAGTAAATGGGTGCATGATTTTGTAAGCGGAAAAGAAACGGTACTGATCCGTCAGGGCAAAATTATGGAAGAGAATTTAGCTCAGGTCAGGTTGACCGGAGAGGACTTATTGCGGGAACTGCGCTCAAAAAGCGTCTTTAAAACTGCAGATGTGGAATTTGCCGTACTGGAGCCTACCGGGGAAATTAATATTCTACTAAAATCCGATCAAAAACCGGTTACCGCTCAAGACTTAGGCCAAAAAACCGCGCCGAGAAATGAACCGCAAACAGTTATCTTGGACGGAAATATCATAGACGAAGCTCTTTCCAATTTAGGGTTGAACCGGGAATGGCTAGGAACTAAGCTGGAGGCGGCAGGAGTTTCTTTAAATAATGTTTTTATCGGTCAGGTAGATGCGGTAGGAGATTTATTCTTGGATCTTTTTGACGATTCCCTGGAGGTACCGGCGCCAAAGATAAAAGAGCTTATATATGCAAATTTGGAAAAATGCCATGCCGATTTAATGGGTTTTTCTTTGCAGACAAAAAATCAACAAGCAAAAGACATTTTTAATAAAGATGCTAAAAAATTATTAGAAGTAAAAGAGCAATTAAAGCCATATTTATTAAAATAGAAAGGCCGGGGTTAAAGTGTCTAACAAGAAATATAAAAAGCTCACCCCTACTCAGCAGGAGTACCAGCGGTTTGCGAAGGAAAGGGAACCAAAACGATCTGTCTTATTTAACATAGCTAAAGCGTTTTTGGTTGGAGGCACTATCTGCACTATTGGGCAAGGATTACAAATGTTTTTTGTCACCTATTTTAACTTTACTGAAAAGACAGCAGGTAACCCAACTGTCGCAGTGCTGATTTTTGCATCGGCTTTGCTTACGGGTCTTGGGGTTTATGATCATATTGCCCAGTGGGGAGGAGCAGGTACTGCCGTTCCCGTTACCGGGTTTGCCAATACAGTAACTTCTGCTGCTATTGAACACCGAAGTGAAGGGTATGTGCTTGGTGTAGGGGGAAATATGTTTAAAATTGCCGGACCGGTTATTGTTTTCGGAGTCTTTTCTGCTTTTGTGGTGGCCATTATCAAAATAGCTGTGCAGGTATTGGGTGGGGTTAAATGATCCAGGGACATCAAACATGGGTTTTTCCCTCCCGACCGGTAATACTTGCATCTGCGGCAGTGGGCGGGCCATTTGAAGCTTCCGGAGCTTTAGCAAATGATTTTGATCTTCTTCATCAGGATCTTTTTCTGGGACAAGGTAGTTTTGAAAAAGCGGAAAAAAAGATGCTGGAACAGGCTTGTGAATTGGCAGTTGACAAGGCAGGGCTGAAAAAAGAAGATGTAACGTTTTTTTTAAGCGGAGATCTTATGAATCAGATTATTTCCAGTGGTTTCACTGCTCGTACTCTGGGGATTCCCTTCTTGGGTATTTTTGGGGCATGTTCCAGTGCTATTGAAGGATTGGCTTTGGCCGGTCAGTTGGTTGATTCCAATTCAGCTCATCATGTTCTGGCCGGTACGTCCAGTCATAATGGATCGGTGGAAAAACAATTTCGCTATCCGACAGAATATGGGGCGCAAAAACCCCCTACAGCCCAATGGACGGTTACCGGCGCCGGTGCGGCTCTTGTATCTGCCGCGGGAAATGGGCCTATTATCACATCGGCAACTATCGGACGGGTAGTAGATATGGGAATGTCCGATCCCTTCAATTTGGGTGCGGCGATGGCTCCGGCAGCGGTGGATACCATCCAGGCTCATCTTCGTGATTTGGGTCGTGACCCTTCATATTATGATTTGATTGCTACCGGTGATTTGGGCAGTGTGGGTTATCATATTGCCTGCGATTTGTTGAAGAAACACGGAATTGATATTCCGGAGGGGATCTATACCGACTGCGGAATATTGATTTATCAGGATGACCAGCCGGTGATTGCCGGGGGCAGCGGTTGCGGATGTTCTGCTGTCGTAACATATGGACATTTTATGAAGCGGATGCTTAAGGGAGAATTAAAAAGAATTTTAGTGGTAGGTACAGGTGCCCTATTATCACCTCTTTCTTACCAGCAAAAAGAGAGTATTCCCTGTATTGCCCATGCGGTTTCTATTGAATCCTAGGAGGGACGGTTTTTGGAAAAGTTTATTTGGGCTTTTATTATTGGCGGGCTAATCTGTGTTATCGGCCAGATTATGATGGATGTTTTCAAGCTGACTCCTGCTCATACCATGACCACATTAGTGGTAGCAGGGGCTGTCCTCGGCGGACTCGGTCTCTATGAACCGTTATTGGAATTTGCCGGCGCCGGGGCGTCTGTTCCTATTAGCAGTTTTGGTAATTCTCTGGTGAAAGGAGCCTTGTCAGAGGCGGAAAGTACGGGGATCGTCGGGGTACTTACCGGTATTTTTGAGGTAACCAGCGCTGGAATTTCTGCGGCTGTGATATTTGGTTTTATGGCATCTTTGATTTTTCGGCCTAAAGGTTAATTAAAGTTACAAAAATAAAAATGAGTTTTAGAAAGACAAAAACCGGGAAACATTATTATTTGGATAGTATTTAACTAATATAAATGCAATAAAACGAGAAATTAAGCGGTTAGGCAAACAACCAACCGCTTATAATATTGTCGTGAAAGCTTTAACATTTAACCACAGGGTAAAAAAAACAGACAAATTTCTCATTTAACACTTTACTACGTTAAAGTATCATAGTAGAATAATAGATACAACCAAAAATATTTTAATGGTGTGAAGGAGGATTAACAGTGAGCAAGAAGTGGTTAGTAATAGTAGTAGCAATATGCGCTTTATCCCTGCTGATTGTCGGGTGCGGACAGAATTCCCAGCAGGAAGAAGACTTGTCTTGGCAGAACATAAAAGATAAAGGCGAATTTGTCATTGGCCTTGACGACAATTTCCCGCCGATGGGTTTTAGGGATGAGAAGGGGGAAATCGTAGGCTTTGATATTGATCTGGCCAATGAAGCTGCAAAGAGGATGGGTGTCGAGGTTACATTTAAGCCGGTTGAATGGGACGGCGTAATTCTCAGCTTAAAGAGCAAGGATATTGATGTTATTTGGAATGGCCTAACTATCACGGAAAAAAGGCAGGAGGAAATTGCCTTTTCTGATGTTTACTTGGAGGACAGGCAGATTATTGTAGTGCAAAATGAGTCGGCTATAAATAATAAAAAGGATCTGGCCGGTAAAGTTGTCGGGTTACAATTAGGCAGCAGCAGTGAGGAAGCTTTAAACAATGATGCGGAAACAGCTGAGTCTCTTGAAGAAGTAAGAAAATACGGCAGCAATGCCGAAGCATTAATGGACCTGGAAACTGGGCGGATCGAAGCCGTGGTTGTTGACGAAGTAGCGGGACGTTATTTCATTGCCCAGAGGCCGGACAAATACCGGGTGCTGGAAGGTGAAGAGCATTTCGGCAAAGAATCCTTTGGTGTCGGTGTAAGAAAGGAAGACAAATCCTTCTTGGATGAGCTGAACAAGGCAATAAATGCCATGAAAGAAGATGGCACTGCCGGGGAAATTTGCACCAAATGGTTTGGGGAAGATATCATTACAAAATAAAGGGACAGTGAGTGAATACTTGTGGACTATATTTTTAGCATTACAACATTTATTCTTAAAGGGGTTATAGTCACACTTAAGCTGTATGCGGTAACGGCAGTTTTTGCCCTGCCCATTGGTATTTTAGTGGCGATCGGAAAAGTATCGGGGCCTAAAATTTTAAAAAAGATTTTAGGCCTCTATACATGGGTTTTAAGGGGAACGCCGCTACTCTTACAATTGTTTTTTGTTTATTTTGGGTTGCCCTTTGTACCTGTAATTGGAATAAAACTTGATGTTTTTCCGGCAGCATGTTTGACATTTTCCTTAAACTATGGCGCATATCTGGCGGAGATTTTTCGAGCGGGAATCGAATCTATCGACAAGGGGCAATATGAGGCGTCCAAGGCGCTGGGATTGACGTATTTTCAAACGATGAGACGAATCATTCTGCCCCAGACAGTGAAGGTCGTTCTGCCTCCGACCTGCAGTGAAGCGATTAATTTAGTAAAGGACAGCGCATTGATTGCGACCATCGGCATGGGGGATCTCTTAAGAAATGCTAAGCAGGTGGTTACCAGAGATATGAACATCTCGGCATTTGTTGTTGCCTTTATTTTATACTTGATGATGTCATCAGTAATTGTTAAGGTTTTCGAAAAGTTAGAAAAAAAATATTCTATTTATGAGTAGGGACAAAAAGATGGGCATTGTTAAAGCAACCAATATTTCCAAAAGTTTTGGGACATTGGAAGTATTAAAAAATGTATCGCTGGAAGTGGACAAAGGAGAGATCGTTGCCATTATCGGGCCGTCAGGTTCGGGTAAAAGCACTCTTTTAAGGTGTCTAAATCAACTGGAAAAGATCGATGCCGGTGTGATTGAAATCGAAGGGGTCGTGATTGCGGCGCCTGATGATCCCCAGAGGAAGGCCGGCATATCTCCCAAAGAAGTTCGAGTTGCCTGCAGAAAAATGGGAATGGTTTTTCAGAACTTTAACCTGTTCCCTCATAAGACGGCACTTGGGAATGTGATCGAAGCCCCAATCATCGTAAATAAAATGAACAAAGATAGTGCTGCCCGCATCGGCATGGAACAACTTGCCAAGGTGGGGCTGTTAGACAAAAAGGATGCCTATCCCTCTCAAATTTCCGGCGGGCAAAAGCAGAGGGTAGCGATTGCCCGAGCGTTGGCCATGAACCCGGATATCATGCTTTTTGACGAACCTACATCAGCCCTTGACCCGGAACTGGTTGGGGAAGTGCTCAGTGTAATTAAAAACTTGGCTAAAGAGAGGATGACGATGCTGGTTGTCACCCACGAAATGGGATTTGCCAGGGAAGTATCCGACCGGGTAGTTTTTATGGATGAAGGCCGGATATTGGAAGACGCAAGACCGGAGAAGATTTTTGAAAATCCAAGCCACCCCAGGATAAAAACTTTTTTAGAAAAAATGCTTTAAAAAATGCCACCTTCGGGTGGTTTTTTTAAGTTGATTGTAAATACTATCAAGTTTGTTTGATGTTTCTCAAACATGTGATAGAATATAGCATATCATTTTTTGAGGTGAGATATTTGTTAAAGGTATTGATGTTTGATTTAGACGGGACGCTTCTTCCTCTGGATTTTGACCTTTTTTTTCACAAATACATGGAAACAATCGGCTCTTATTTTCAAAATATTATAGAGCCTTCAATATTTGTCAAGAAACTAATGGCTTCAACGTATGACATGATTAATAACCCAGGGCAGTTTACAAATGAGCAGGTATTCATGGACAGCTTTTTACCTGCCATCCAGCAGAACAAAGATACCATGTATCCCCTTTTCGAAAAGTTTTATGAAGAAGAATTCCCTAAACTAAAAAAATATGCCGGCCATTCTCATTGGTCGGCGAAAGCAATTCAGAAGGCATTAGATAAAGGCTATCGAATTTGTCTTGCTACTAATCCGGTATTTCCCCGCCAGGCAATAGAGCATCGAATGACCTGGGCGGGGATAGAAAGGCTCCCTTGGGAGCTTGTGACAACATACGAAAACAGCTATGGGTGTAAGCCCAATCCCGCCTATTTCAAAAGAATTTGTCAGATGCTTCAGGTGGCTCCAACAGAATGTTTGATGGTGGGAAATGATGTGCAGGAAGATCTGGTGACCAAAACCTTAGGGATGAAAACTTTTCTTGTTACCGATTGCTTAATTGACAGAGGAGAACCTCGGTATGAACCGGACTATCAGGGGAGCTTGGAGGATCTTTATAATTTTATTTGCGGCTTGCCGGATATTTTAGCAGCAAGTTAAGCTTAACGGCTGAGGTGTTTTGACTTGGGGATTCTAACGCAAAGAAACATAATAGAAAGAGGAAAACTGTGGAAGGAAAAAGAGTGATTGAAATACCCATCACGGGGATCAAAGGATATGTTAAAGAAAAGGCATTAATTATTCAATCTGAAGAATGCCTCTATGCTTTAAACTCTTCAATTTTAGGGGGAGGGTTTACCAATCCTCATAATATAATAAATCTGCAGGTGGACAAAGGATATGACGGAAATAACCCGACTGAAGATTTAGTCCATTTTTCAGAAAAGGCGGGCCTTAACGCAAGTGATACCGTCGGGATGATGACGGCAGCATTGGTAGACGATCTTTTTTTAGAATATGAACAAGACGGGGACCTGACTGTTGTTGCGTTGGTTACGGCAGGCATCAGCAATGCGTTGGCGGCGGGAGGAAAGAGTACTTTCTCATATTCACCCCGGCTCGGAACCATTAATATCGTGGTGCTGATAGACGGAAACCTCTCTCCTGGTGCAATGGTAAATGCAGTTATTACCGCTACTGAAGCAAAAACCTTAGCGCTAATGGATTTAAAAGTGAAAGATGTTTTTTCCGGGGAACCGGCATCGGGAACATCCACCGATGCGGTCATAATTGCTGCTACCGGTCGCGAGGAACTGCTTCCTTATGCCGGAACTGCTACCCGGGTAGGCCAAATGATAGGCCGGACTGTACGAAAAGCGGTATCTCAGGCAACAAACACCTATTTAAAGAGAAAGCTCGGCAAGTAAAAATTAAGAAGACGGCTTAGCGCCGTCTTTTTTAACCGTTTTTACGCATAAATTCTTTCATAAAATCAGCAAGTGCTGCGCACCCTTCCACCGGCATTGCATTGTAAACGGATGCTCTCAGCCCTCCCACCGATCGGTGTCCCTTTAAGCCGATGAATCCTTGGGCAGTCGCTTCTTGAGCAAAAGCCTTCTCCAAATCGGCGTTACCCATGGTAAAGGTAATGTTCATGAGAGAGCGGCTGTCTTTGTCCGCATGCCCTTTATAAAATCCATCGCTCTGGTCGATCATATTGTAGATATAGGCTGCTTTTTCCCGGTTGATTTTTTCCATACCGGTAAGGCCTCCCTGATCCTTCAACCATTTTAACACCAGATTAAGTATGTATATCGAAAAAGCAGGCGGCGTATTATAAAGAGAATCTTTCTCAGCATGAGTGCTGTATCTAAGCATGGTAGGCGCAGGTGGCTGTGCTTTTTCCAAAAAGTCTTTTCGAACTATTACTAATGTTACTCCGGCCGGTCCTAGATTTTTTTGGGCTCCGGCGTAAATTACGCCGAATTTGGATACATCAAAAGGGCGGCTCATCATATCGGAAGACATATCCGCTACGATAGGGATGTTACCGGTATCGGGAAACTCCTGCCACCCGGTGCCGTAAATGGTATTGTTAGAAGTAATGTGGACATAAGCAGGGTTTTCACTAAGCATTATTTCCTTCTGCTCGGGGATGCGTTTGTAGTTACCTTCCTTCGTGCTGGCAGCAATATGGGTGGGACCGACCTTTTGAGCTTCCTTCAAGGCCTTTTCCGACCAGCTGCCGGTGAGAATGTAGTCTGCAGTGGATCCTTCTAAGAGAAAATTCATTGGAACCATTGAGAACTGAGTACTGGCTCCGCCTTGGAGAAAGAGTACTTTGAAGTCGTCCCCAATGCCGAAAAGTTCTTTGACCAGTTTTTCAGCGCCAAAAATCACTTCCTCAAAATCTTTGGAGCGGTGGCTGATCTCTAATACAGACATTCCCGTTCCCCGGAAATTTAATAGTTCTCTTTGTGCTTGTTCCAGTACGGGCAGAGGAAGGGTAGCAGGCCCGGCATAAAAATTAAAGACACGTTCTGACATTTAATCTCCTCCCTAAAATTGGTAATAATAAAAATTTCTTCCTTAAATTATACTGCAGATTCTTTTAGTACTCAATGTTAATTAATAAAATTTATGATAATAATTCCCTGGGGTTTTAAATTCTAATAGATATAATCCAATGGTAAGGATTGTTAAAGATAAAGAAACAGATTATAATACTAAATTAAGGGCCTAAAATAATTATATTCTAATCAATATTTTAGGAGTGGTCAAATGTTATCTCTTAGTCATGTCATAAGTATTATTGCCACTCTATTTCTTGTAACTTGTGTGGGAATATACTCGCTAAAAAAGGTTAAGAACTCAAAAGATTTTACAGTCGGGCGGAAGAAAGTAGATGCACCTGTTGTCGCCGGCATGGTCATCGGAACGCTGGTTGGAGGTGCGGCGACAATTGGGACAGCCCAGCTTGCTTATGAAGTTGGGTTTAGTGCCTGGTGGTTCACACTTGGATGTGGCATTGGCTGTGTGATACTGGGCTTGTTTTATGCCAAGCCTCTTAATGAATCCGGTGCAACAACTGTGCCAACTATTTTAGTGAATGTTTATGGAGAAAAGGCCGGGTTGATGGCCAGTATTTTTTCGTCTCTCGGTATTTTCATCCACATTACCGCTCAAATTTTATCTGCCGTTGCTTTAATCACAACGCTTATGCCCATTGATCCCGTAATAGCTGCAGTAGTGGGGGCATTGTTAATTGTTTGTTATGTAGTATTCGGGGGAGTATGGGGCACCGGTTATGTTGGCATGATTAAAATGTTTTTATTGTATTTTTCCATGGTAACAGCCGGATTTGTGGCTTATAAGTTAGGGGGAGGGATATCAGGTTTCCGGGCATCATTTGATCCCTTCCCTTGGTTTAGTTTATTTGGCCGGGGTGTTAGTATTGATTTAGCTGCAGCTTTCTCCACTGTGGTGGGGGTGCTCTCGACCCAAACATATCTGCAGGCTATTTTTTCCGGAAGGGATGTCCGGGCAGCCCGGCGAGGGACGATTGTTGCCGGATTAGTGACGCCGCCGATCGGATTTGTTTGTATTTTAATTGGTTTGTTTATGAAGGCTAACTTCCCTGCAATTGCCAGCAAACAAGCACTGCCGTTATTCGTTATAAACTATCTGCCGGATTGGCTTGGAGGCATTGTCATTGCCACCCTGCTTATTTCCGTGATCGCAACCGGTGCTGGGTTGGTACTTGGGGTAAGCACAATGTTTACCCATGATATTTATCAAAGGCTGATTTCACCTGGTGCAACAGATAAAAAAATCCTTCTGGTTTCCCGTCTATCAATTGTAGCAATAGCGGGATTGTCCCTGTTGATAACACTAGGAAATATGAATAGCTTTATTTTACAGTGGAGTTTTTTGTCCATGGGTTTAAGAGGGTCTACCATTCTGTTGCCTTTGTTGGGAGCGCTTTTTGCCCGAAAATGGATTAAATCAAAAGCGGGAACAATTGCCATCGCTTTGGCTCCAACCGTTTCTACCATCTGGGCGATTTTAATGCCTAACAAAATGGATCCGTTATATATTGGTCTTGTTATCAGTTTCTTGGTGCTGACAGTTGGATCGTTGGTTGTTTTCCCAAAGAAGCATACTAAAAATATTGGTTGAAACTCTCTTTTCAAAGGGAAGATGGATTGTCTCTCGGCAGGTGGTGATAATGATCTTAGCAAAAAACATGGCAATTGGCATGTTTGACTCAGGATTAGGCGGAGTGAGTGTTCTGGCGAAGGCGGTTAAAATGCTGCCCCAGGAATCCTTCTTATATTATGGTGATTCCGCCCATGCACCTTATGGAGAAAAAGATGAAAAAGAAATAAAGAGGCTCTCTATAGAGGCTGCGGAATTTTTAATTGAGAAGGGAATTAAGGCGTTGGTAGTTGCTTGTAATACGGCAACCAGTGTAGCGATTGAAGATTTAAGAAAACGTTTTTCCTTTCCCGTTATTGGCATGGAACCGGCGCTTAAACCTGCAGTTGAAATAGGACCACAGGGAAAGATTGTTGTGATGGCAACTCCGGTAACCCTTCAGAAAGAAAAGTTTTTAAGATTGTTAGGAAAATTCCAGGATCAAAGGGATATAATCCCTCTCCCCTGTCCGGGACTGGCGGAACTAATTGAACGGGGTTGTTGTTCCGGTACGGATATTGAGAATTATCTAGAGGACGTATTCCATACCTTAAAAAATGATAATATTTCGATTATAGTTTTGGGATGTACCCATTATGTTTTTATAAAGAAAGAAGTAAAAAAATTTATGCCGGGGGCCCAGGTTTTGGACGGCAATTTTGGTACTGTTAAACATTTGGAAGAGGTTTTGAGAGAAAACGATCTGATTTCTGATCTAGCCCCGGATGAACAGAGGATTAAATTTTTTACTTCTGCTGATCCGGCGCAATTTATGCCTTTATATCATCAGTTGCTGTCCCGGGAATTAGAGAATAATTAAATAGTTTTATTTATAAAATAAGCGGCCACCATTTAAATGGTGGCTGTTTTCGCATATTTTTGTAGTTATTTTAACAAAATATAAACAAGCTTTAGTGGTATCAGAAATTTATATTTTCTCACAGTACAGTTCTTATCCTTCATATTTTTGGCACATGTCGGATCAAGGAAAATTCAATTTAAAAGATGTGTCTTTTGTCAGGGGGAAATAAGAGTTGTTGCTGTATAAAGAATTATCCTTTAAGGAGGTGCTCAGCCGTTTATCGGCGCGCCATGACCTTTTATCAACAACTGCCAAGAGTAGCTTATTTTTGTATGGAGTTTGGCCTGCACGAAGATCTTCCTATTTATGCCGGGGGATTAGGAATTCTTGCCGGGGACTACCTGAAAGCTGCACATGATATCAATGCTCCGGTGGTAGGAATCGGTATTCTTTGGGAGAATGATTATACCCAGCAATATATCGGAAAAGACGGGCGGCCTTATGACACTTATCCAAGCTTTGATTTTCCTTCTGTAAAAGATACCGGGATTTCCGTTAGTGTAAGGGTACGGGGGGAAGATGTTGAGTGCAAAGTAAAAATGGTGGATACTTATGGCAACGCGACTTTATATCTTTTGGATACTAACTTCCCCGGAAGCAAGCATGGATGGATGACCAGCAAACTATATGGCGGAGGCGCTCAGGATAGGGTAGCTTCAGAAATAATTCTGGGGATTGGCGGAGTAAGAGCAATGCGTGCCTTAGGAGTTGAAGTGGATGTATATCACTTTAATGAGGGACATGCTGTTTTTGCGGGGATGGAACTGATCCGAGAGAAAATGGAATCTGCCGGGATATCTTTTCAAGAAGCATGGGATACCGTTTGCAGGGAAGTAGTGTTTACTACTCATACCCCAGTGGAAAGCGGTAATGAAATCCATGACCACTCTCTCCTGCAAGTTATGGAAGCATACAATGGATTAAGCTATGAGCAAATGAGAGAAATCGGTGGTGACCCTTTTAATATGACTGTGGCCGGATTAAAAATGGCATATAGATCCAATGCGGTGTCTAAACTACATGGCTATACCGCCCGGCAGATGTGGAAACACGTACCGTTAGGGGCTCCTGTTATTTCCGTAACCAACGGAGTACATAACCGGACCTGGCAAGACCGGCGAATAAAAGAAGGCTTTGAAAAGGGTGCCGGATTGTGGCAGGCCCACATGGAATGTAAAAAGGAGCTGTTAGATTTTATTCTGAAGCAGACCGGCCAGCAGTTAAAACCAGATGTGTTAACTGTGGGTTTTGCCCGGAGAGCCGCTCCCTATAAAAGAAGTGATCTTATTTTTCGAAATTCAAAACTTTTAGAGCCATTTTTAGAAGCAGGGAAACTGCAGCTGGTCTTCTCGGGGAAGGCGCACCCCAACGATGGAACGGGAAAGGATATTATCAGTGATCTGGTTAAGATGGACCAAAAATATGGCAGTTCCGTGGTATTTTTAGAGAATTATAATATGGAAGTTGCCCGGATGCTGGTGCGAGGTTGTGACGTCTGGTTAAATAACCCGCGGCGGCCATTGGAGGCCAGTGGTACATCCGGAATGAAAGCAGCGATAAACGGAGTTTTAAATCTTAGTGTAATTGATGGTTGGGTGGCTGAAGGAGTACAACACGGCGTGAGCGGATGGGTGTTGGCGGAAGTAGCCAAACAATCGAAGGAATGGGATCAAGATGAAAAAGATCTTAGGGAACTTTACCGGGTTCTCTTTGATGAGGTGATTCCTAATTACTATGATAATCCTGAAAACTGGGAAAACATGATGATTTCCAGCATTGATATGTCCAGATGGCAGTTTTCTTCTAAACGAATGCTGGAGGAGTATTACGAACTGGTGTATCTTCCTGCATATTGGAAACAAAAAAATATGCAGGATAACTCGCTGTGAGGTTTTTAATTTTTAAGCATGTTGATATAAATCAAATATAAAAAGCAGGGGTTAAAAACCCCTGCTTTTTATACTATCCGAAAATATAAGTTTAAATATGTTGATAGTATAAAAAGAAAAAGCACATGTTGAAAATTCTGGCGTGCTTGCGTCAAAGACTTGGCGCAAGCAAGGTTTTTTATGGGTTAAATTGCCGAACATTTAAGGGCATGAAAAAAACACAGGGTGTCAAACTAGAACTATCTAATAAATTATTAAGAAGGAATAATTATGGGACAGAAGAAACTTTCTGCAATAACAGTAGCCATGGCATATATCGGGACGGTAGTAGGAGCCGGCTTTGCTTCCGGTCAGGAAGTGCTCCAGTTTTTTGGATTTTTTGGGTTTTGGGGTTTAGCCGGGCTGATGTTGGCAATGGTTTTATTTAGTTATTTTGGGTATCTTATTTTAAAATTAGGCGATGAATTAGATGCAGATTCTCATCTACCTATAATTAAACATGCCGGAGGAAAGTGGATTGGCGGGATTATCGATTATGTAATTATTTTTTTTCTATTCGGAGCTTTAGCGGTAATGGGAGCAGGGGCAGGGGCTCTGTTTAGCGAACAGTTTGGCCTGCCAAATTTTTTGGGAAGCGTGATTCTTATTGGGGTAAGCCTGTTTACTGTACTCCTTGGCTTAAACGGTGTTATTTCGGCAATTAGTATTGTTGTCCCGATACTTTTGGTTTCGGTAGTAGGAATTGCTATATATACTTTGACAGCGGCGGGCCTTCCTGCCGGCGCATCTGCCCTGGCAATAAGAGCTGGGAATCCGGCCGTACCATTTTGGCCTTTGGCAGCGTTGGTTTATGTCTCATACAATCTGGTTCTTGCGGTAGCGGTACTTGGTCCCATGGGAAAAGAGGCCGCGATTTTGAAAACGTTAAAAAAAGGAGCGCTTTGGGGCGGCTTAGGGTTGGGGTTGGGAGCAGTCGTTATTTTGCTAGCCATCTTTGCCCGGATGCCACAGGCAACGGGGTTTGAACTACCTATGATTTATGTGGCAGGTCAAATCGCCCCCGCTGTACGCATTTTCTATGCCATAGTATTGTTCTCAGAGATATATACCACTGCTGTGGGTAGCCTTTATGGCTTTGTCGCTCGCTTCAGCCCACCGGCCAGCCGGAAAATGAAAATTTTAGCCATCGGCACCAGTGGAATTGCTTTAGCAGCTGCCCAGTTAGGTTTCACTACGCTGGTGCGTGTTTTGTTTCCTCTTGTTGGATATGCGGGCATATTAATGCTTGGCGGTTTGGTTTACCGAGAGATTCAACCGTACCTGAAAACCGGATTTACGCTTATTCCCCGCCCGGCATTAAAACGGGAAATAAAACAATCCAATAAAGAAAAAGTAAAAGAAAAAGATACATGATAAAGAAAACTTGGCTTCTTCAAGACTCTGACGAAGGCACGCCAGAATGTTTGATAGCCCCGGTTTCTTTGGCTGCTCTTGCCCGTTCACTTTTCTTCAGGTATTTCTTTCTGATGCGAATACTCTTTGGGGTAATCTCAACTAATTCATCAGCACTGATAAATTCAATCGCTTCTTCCAAAGAAAGGATGCGGGCTTCTTTTAGTTTAACTGTCTCGTCCGAAGTGGAAGAACGCATGTTGGTTAGATGTTTCTTTTTACAGACATTAACTTCGATATCTTGTTCCCGGTTCCCAACGCCCACAACCATTCCTTCATAAACCCTGGTGCTGGGGACAATGAACAGGATACCCCGGTCCTCTATGGAAATAAGGCCGTAGGTGGTAGCTTCTCCGTCTTCCCAGGCAACCAGGGAACCTTGGTAACGGGTATTGATTTCTCCTTTGTATGGTGCGTAACCGTCAAAGAGATGGTTCATAATCCCGTTTCCCCGAGTTTGAGAAAGAAGTTCGGAGCGAAAACCGATTAATCCCCGGGCGGGAATTTTAAATTCCAGTCGGGTGTTGCCCGTTGTGCCGGAAACCATGTTCACCATTTCCGCTTTACGATGGCCGAGGTTTTCCATAACGGGTCCCATGGCATCATCCGGAATATCAATGACCAGGTGTTCCATAGGCTCGCATAACTGCCCATCGATTCTTTTCAAAATTACTTCCGGTTTGGATACTTGCATTTCATAACCTTCCCGGCGCATGTTTTCGATCAGAATAGAAAGGTGCAGTTCTCCTCGTCCGGATACTTGCCAGGTGTCGGGACTGTCCGTATCTTCTACCCTCAAGCTGACATTGGAATCCAGTTCCCGATAAAGCCTTTCCCTGAGTTTGCGGGATGTAACATAGGTTCCTTCCTGTCCGGAAAAAGGGCTGTTATTGACCAGGAAGCTCATGGTTAGTGTTGGCTCATCCACAGTAATTACAGGGAGTTGGTCCGGTTGATTTATGTCGGTGATTGTTTCCCCGATATTGATATCTTCTAATCCGGCCAGGGCTACAATATCGCCGGCATGAGCCTCATTAACCTCAGATTTTTTCAGGCCTTTGAATGTAAATATTTTTGATACTTTTGCTTGATCCACATGACCGTCATGGCGAATTAGAGCTACGGGAGTCCCCCCTTTAATGATTCCCCGGTTAATCTTTCCCACCGCATATTTTCCCAGGTAGCTGTCATGGTCAAGGTTGGCAATCAGCATTTGAAAAGGACCGTTTTCCACCCGGGGTGAAGATATATGATTAATGACCACCTCAAAAAGGGGTTCCAGAGTATTAGATTCTTCTTCCATATCCAGCTTGGCAAATGCAGAGCGAGCCGATGTGTAAACAACCGGAAAATCTAACTGCTCTTCACTGGCGCCTAACTCAAGAAATAAGTCAAAAACCTCATCAATTACTTCATAGGGTCGGGCATCAGCCCGGTCAATTTTGTTAACTACAACAATCGGTTTTAAATGTAAGTCCAGTGCTTTTTTTAAAACAAATTTAGTCTGAGGCATGGGGCCTTCAAATGCATCCACCAAAAGTAATACCCCGTCTACCATGGAGAGAGCTCGTTCCACTTCACCGCCAAAGTCGGCGTGGCCGGGAGTATCAACAATGTTGATTTTTAGATCCTTATAGTTTACGGCCGTGTTCTTGGCAAGAATGGTAATGCCCCGTTCCCTTTCTAAGGGATTGGAGTCCATTACCCGTTCTTCCACGGCCTCGTTTTTGTGAAAAATACCACTTTGCTTAAGCATCCCATCCACAAGTGTGGTCTTTCCGTGATCAACATGGGCAATAATTGCAACATTTCTAATTTTAACAGTCACTTAAATTCCTCCCTCAATTGCACTTTCCTAGTATAGCAATAAAGTGTTTGGGACACAACAAAAAAACAAAAGAAGCATAGCGGGGAGGGCTAAATGGAGTTCTATGTTATATTTTTTTCCCAAAGAGTATGCTGATTAAACATACCCAGTACTTCAGAAGTTTCCGATATCGTCATAAATGCATTCTTATCCAATCCTAAAACAATTTCTTTTAAGCGGGCCAGTTCAAACTGGTTGACCACGCAAAAAATCACATCTTTTTTCACATTGGCGAATCCCCCGGTCCCATGAATCAATGTCACTCCCCTGTGCAACTGAGAAATAATGGCATTTTTAATCTCTTGTGACTTATCGGAAACGATCATGGCGGTTCTTTTTTTGTTAAACCCTTCCTGAACAAAGTCTATTGTTTGCCCAACGACAAAAAGGCTGACCAGGGTATACATGGCAGGCTCAAGGCCAAAGATCAACCCGGCAAGACTAATAACGATCAGACTGGCAATAAACGAAACAGTACCTACACTAATACCTAACTTTTTTTTCAGGACGATAGCTATAACATCAGCACCCCCCGACGACCCGTAATGTCGGATAATTATTCCGCTACCTATACCTGTCAGGATGCCCCCAAAGATACTGGCTAATAGAATATCATTTTGATAGGGAGAAAGATCCTGCAAAAGTGCGAGAAAAAGAGATTGCAAGGTTACAGCAATGATGGTGTAGATAATAAAACGGAAACGCAGTTCTTTCCTGGCCCAAATAATAATAGGAATATTATAGAGAAGTATTAAGACCGCCACCGAAAAGCCCGTAAAATGATTAGTAATAATCGCCAGACCGGAGACGCCTCCGGCAAGGAGATTATTCGGGATAATAAAAACGATATAAGCTACGGCAATAAATACCGATCCAACAACGATCTGGGAAATATCTGTAAAAATTTGTTTAAATTTCATTAATATCACTACCTTCTTAAGGAAATTATCCTTTATAATATATATATATAAAACAAATTTGGCAATGATTTTTAAAATGTTATTTTAAAACTTATAAAAAGGAGGGGTTATCCGTTGAAATGTGCCCTGTGCGTTAATAAAAAGTGTTATAATGAAGGAAAAGTTTGCACCGATACCAGAGATGCTGCTCTCGGGCAGTACCAGGGGGAAAAAAAGCAAGCGCTCTGCGTTTCCAGCCGTTTGGAAGCTCTTTATTATATGAAATTAACCCGGATAGAAGAAGTCATCCAGTATGCGGTGGAAATGAATTACCGTAAAATTGGCATAGCTTTTTGTACCGGTCTATCCAAAGAAGCAAAAATAATTCATAAAATTTTTGAGAAAAAATTTGAAGTAGCATCTGTCTGCTGTAAAAATGGCAGTATCAGTAAAGATTTATTCCAACTGCCAAAGGTTAAGGAAGGCCGGGAAGAAGCGATCTGCAATCCTATCGGCCAAGCATTGGAATTAAACAGAGCAAAAACTGATTTAAACTTAATAGTAGGTTTGTGTGTTGGACATGACATTTTGTTCACCCAACACTCTGTCGCGCCGGTAACCACATTGATTGTCAAAGACCGAGTCTTAGCCCATAATCCGGCGGGAGCAATTTATTCCGATTATTATATTAAGAAAAAGTTTAATGTTGATATTGACGATTAGGGGACTATTTTTAACAGCCGCATCTGCGGGAAGGAGAAAAAAATGTTTCCCTTAACACATGTTTTAGTAGCACAAAATCTTCTCTCCAGCTCGGACCATCAAGTTATTCTGGGGGGAATATTTCCTGATCTGGGAAATGCCATTGGATTGAACAGAATTATTACCCATGAAATGGGAACAGGGTTTTATGGCTTTTGCCGGGATAATTATCCAGAGTATTTAAACTTTGCCCGAGCTATTATTACCCACGGGTCCCAGCCCCACGGGCTTGATTATTATGCGGATGAATGCTACCAGGGAGAAGAAAAAGGTTATTGTTTTCAACGTGCCCGGCCATTTTGTGGCAAAGTGGTGGCTGCATGTGATATTCCCCAAGAAATGGGTCTTTGGAAAGCCCATAACTTTATTGAAATGGCATATGAATTGATTGCCGTTGAAAGGTTTCCCCATTTATCCGACTTGGTCCCAGAAATGTTGGATGATAAATATATTATTGCCAAATGCTCGGATCTTTTAGGACACTATTTTAATATTGATACTTCCAAAGTGGGGACGATTATTAGCAGCATGCCCACATTCTTTTGCCTGTTGGATGTCACGCCCCAAAATTTAGCAGCGAAATATGCACGGCAGTTGGAAATAAGGCACCAGATCAAGGGTGCCGATGTAGCTGCCATGTCCAAAATTATTGAAGAGGTAAAGGAATCGGTGGCACTTGAGTTTGGCGATTTTATCAGTTCATCTATCGAATTGATTTCCGACTTGTTAAGGGTCTATCCCTCAAGAGATGCTTTCATAAAAAAATAGTACCCACAGCTTAATTTCTTCGATTGCTCAGCTGTTTGGCGGCTGTTTTCGGTAGGCATTTGATTGGAAACTTCAATGGAAACAGCAGCCTTTTTATTTTTAAAAACAGTTTGGAAATCAGGCTTTAAAAATGGTAGCAAAGGTATAAGATGGTGCGGGGGAAAGTCACTAAAGTAACAGGATTTTTAGGATTGGATTACGAATAAATAAAGTTTAGCCGATAGCTAACAGTCCTAAGACTTCCTCTTCTGATAAGAGGGAGATAAGAACTGTCCAGTTCCTGGATAACGAGTTCTAACCATCATATGGAGTAAAAACCTCATATGACGCTAAGAACTATTTATGATTTGCTGATAAGGGGAGGAGAATAATGAAGAAAATTTTGACCGGCAATGAAGCCATTGCCCGGGGAGCATATGAGGCAGGGTGTACAATTGCAGCAGCCTACCCCGGCACTCCCAGCACAGAAATTTTAGAAAACATGGCCAAGTATCAGGAGATATATACTGAGTGGTCGACAAATGAAAAAGTTGCAGTGGAATTGGCCTGTGGAGCATCAATCGGCGGGGCGAGGACTTTGGCCGCCATGAAGCATGTTGGGCTTAATGTGGCTGCTGATCCGCTGTTTACCATTGCTTATGAAGGGGTTAACGGGGGTTTGGTAATTGTTACTGCCGATGACCCGGGCATGCACAGTTCCCAAAACGAACAGGACAACAGGCGCTATGCCCCCTTTGCCAAAGTGGCAATGATTGAGCCTGCCGACAGCCAGGAATGTAAAGATTTTATGAAACATGCTTTTGAGGTCAGTGAAATATTTGATACACCGGTTTTATTTCGCCTAACTACCCGTGTTTGCCATAGCAAAGGACTGGTAGAACTGGGAGAGAGAACGGAAGTTGGGGTAAAGGATTATCAAAAAGACATTAAAAAGTATGTGATGATTCCTGCCCACTCACGGGTGCGTCATTACCAGGTGGAAGAAAGATTAAATAGGCTTCGGGAATATTCAAATAACTGTCCCCTAAACCGGATCGAATGGGGAGATAAAAAAATTGGCATTGTCACCAGCGGCATTTCTTATTCTCATGCCAAGGAAGTCTTTGGTGACAGCGTTTCTTATCTAAAAATTGGTTTTAGTTTTCCTTTGCCGGATAAAATGATTAAGAAGTTTGCCAAGGCGGTAGACAAGCTTTATGTTATTGAAGAAAATGAACCTTACTTGGAAGATTTTATCCGCACACTGGGTATTGAGTGTCTGGGAAAAGAGTATATTCCTTGCTGTGAGGAATTAAGCCCTGAGATAATAAGGAAGGCCTTTTTGCCTGAGAAGGACAAAAAAGTTTATGACAGCGAGATTAAGGCACCTTCTCGGCCCCCTGTCCTTTGCCCGGGGTGTCCGCATAGAGGCATTTACTATGCAGTCAGCAAGTACAAGGATGTGGTGGCTGTCGGGGATATTGGCTGCTATACCCTGGGAATGATGCCGCCCCTGAGCGTCACCGATATTGTGATTTGTATGGGTGCCGGTATTTCCGCCTCTTTAGGGTTTAAAAGAGCATCCATGAAGGGTGGCAGGGATGAAAAGATTTTTGGTTTTATTGGTGATTCCACATTTTTTCATTCCGGGATTACCGGATTGATTGATGCTGTCTATAATAAAACGCCGGCGGTTTTTGTAATTTTGGATAACAGTATCACTGCGATGACAGGGCATCAGGAAAACCCCGGGACAGGAAAGACATTGATGGGAGAAGCCGCCCCGGTGATTGATATTGAATCAATTGTAAAAGCGGTAGGCATTAAAGCGGAAGATATTAGGGTAGTTGATCCATACAATCTGGAAATGACCCAAGCAGCAGTCAAAGATGCCCATGAGGCCCAGGAACCTTTTGTGATTATTACCAAGCAGCCTTGTGCCTTGATCAAGGAAGTTCAAAAGAAAAGGGCCAATATCTACTGCAGCATTAATGAAGAAAAATGCACCAAGTGCAAAGCCTGTATCAAGACAGGCTGTCCGGCAATAGCCTTTAAGAACGGACAGATAGTGATCGACCGGTCCATGTGTAACGGATGCACTTTGTGCGCCCAGGTGTGCAAATTTGATGCTGTAGAAAAGGTGGGTGAATAAAATGACCAAAAGTATACTGCTGGTTGGTGTGGGCGGACAGGGAATCATCCTCGCCTCTAAAATACTTTCGGAAGGCCTGTTGAAACTGGGTTATGATGTGAAAATGTCGGAAATTCATGGGATGGCTCAGCGTGGAGGTAGTGTTACTACGCAGATCAGGTTCGGAGAAAAAGTATATTCTCCCTGTGTCGGATCGGGAGAGGCAGATGTTTTGGCGGCTTTTGAGAAGGTAGAAGCTGTCCGCTGGCTGCACCAGTTAAAAGAAGGAGGTACTCTTCTGGTTAATGATTACGAAATATATTCTCTTCCTGTGCTAATTGGGCAGGAAAAATACCCGGAAGGAATTATCAAAGAATTAAAGAGCCGGGTAGAGAATGTAAAATCCTTTGATGCCGGAAAGATTGCGGTGGAATTAGGAAACATTAAGACACAAAACATTGTTATCTTAGGAGCGCTGATAAAGGCTCTCAGATTGGATACGCTGGACTGGGCGGATGTAATGAAGGAGTATATTCCCCCGCGGCTTCTTGACTTAAATGTGAAAGCTCTGGCGGCTGGAATGGAAATTTAATATTATTATTTTGCCGGGAGAATAATCTCCCGGCTTTTATAAAATTTAATAGTCTCCTTAGCAGTGTTCTCCATCCGGAATTTAAGAGCCCTCTTTATCCGAATGGTAAAGCCGGTTCCAGAGAGACTCCGGGACAATATCTTTAATCCGGACTTCCCGATAACTTGTTTTACCCGAGAATACGGTGGGTGGGTAATCTGCTAACTGTGGGGAAGCATTTAGATTTTCATTAAATTTTATTGGCTCCCCCAAGGTCCCTGCTTCTAAGAGGTATTGTCGGACCAGCTCATCTTCCCCTGTATTAACAATAATATTGCGCAGTTCTTCGCCTCGTTGAGAATGGGGGAGGCAGACAAATGTCTGGCACACCAGGGAGCGGGAAGTATGATAAGAGCACATCTGCCGATCGATGTTTAAAAACACACAGGAGGAATTATCCTGTTGCCGAAGAAAAATATCAACAACCGGCCCTTGCCCCAATACGTAACAAAACCGGCGGATAAAGGCGGTGAGAGGCGGTATACTGTCCGGAAGCAATTCTCTAATGTTTGGATCTTTTATATATGAGTTGACGTCCGGGTAAGTAAGGGGAATACGTTCCCAGCAGCAGTTGTCACAGCCTCGGCACGGGGCAATGTAGTTTTCCTGAAAGTTGTTCAGACTGTCAAGATAGTCTTGGACGGTGGCATCCGCATTTAAAATTTCCAGGTCATAACCGGCAACATCTCGAAAATTTGTTAAAAAAACATTGACATGCATACGTATACCTTCCTTAATTTTGACATGCCAAAGATTATTCTATGAAGAAAAAAGTTTTCCTTCCGAAACAACGACTACTTCTTAAATAAAAATAAAAGCGCAAGACACGCTTTTATTTTTAGAGAGTCTATTTCTTATGAGAAGTAACTTTATGCCATGTTTGCAAATTTAAACAGCAGTCAAGTTTGGAAATAGTTGATTATCGTTTTACTTTGAATTTTTAGCCAGCTTCATCATGAGGCTTGCAACGGTTTTTTGTTCCTCAGGACTGGCTATTTCCCATAATTCTCTCAGCGCCTTGTTTTCCGGGATATCAGGAGCAACATTGCTTGCCAAAAAACTACCAAATTTCTGGGCAAACTGGGCAATGTCTTGTTCGGAAAGACCCATATCGCTGGCAACTTCCATTGCTTCCCCAAGGGAATGTTTGTAATTTTCCCAGGAAGAGGTATCCAGACGGTTTATAATTTCCTGCATTTGTTTCCCTCCATTTCCTTCAATGTATTGCTAGTATTTCCGGGAGGCAAGAGAAAAATGCATTATTTCTATCGCGTACGATCAAGTCAAATTATAGAATTACTAGTTTAATGGTTAGGATAAAATTTATTTTAAGGGGAAATATGACTAAAGATGGGGGGCTAATCAAATTTTTCCTTTGCAGGAAGAATACCTTGTGTTAAGCTTTATTTAGAAAGGAGTGCATTTTCTGGTGAGTGATAAGAAACTGTTGAAACGGGATGAAGTTCCACAGAATTATAAATGGCGCTTGGATGACATTTATGCTGACGATAGTCTATGGGAAAATGACTTTAAAAAATTATCAAAAATGCTGGCAGAACCGGAGGGGTTTCGCGGGAAAATCGGCTCATCTGCTAAAACCCTGCTTGAATGTCTAAAACTCCAGGATGAACTGGGTAAGTTGGCTGATAAAATTTTTGTCTATGCTCAAATGAGAAAGGATGAAGATAATACTAATTCCAAATATCAGGGGATGAAAGACAGAGCGGGAAGCTTAATGGTTAAGTTGGCTGAGGTTTTGGCATTCATTCAGCCGGAAATCCTTACTTTGGAATCTCAAAAGCTGGAAAAATTCATGCAGAGTGAACCTGACCTTGATGTGTATAAAAAGTATCTTGAAGAAATTACCCGAATGAAACCACATACTTTGTCCGCCCGGGAAGAAGAGATTATTGCGATGTCGGGGGAAATGGGCGCAGGGGCAAAAAATGTTTTTACAATGTTAAACAATGCAGATATTAAATTTCCGGAAATTAAAGATGAAGACGGAGACACGGTAGCCATTACCCACGGGAATTTTATCAAGCTGATGGAAAGTACTGACCGCCGGGTGCGCCAGGAGGCATTTCAGGGTCTCTATAATACATACACTGAGCAAAAAAACACCATTGCGACGCTTCTTAGCACCAGCGTTAAAAAAGATATTTTTTATTCTCGGGTGCATAGGTACAATTCTTCATTAGAAGCGTCCCTGGATGATGATAATGTTCCACTGAGTGTTTATGATAACTTGATTAAAACGGTGCGTGCTCACTTACCCCTGTTTTATCGTTATTTGGCTTTAAGGAAAAAGCTTTTGGGGGTACCTGAACTGCACATGTATGATATCTATGCGCCTTTGGTTTCCGAGGTAAAAAAAGAGATCCCTTACGAGGAAGGAAAAGAAATAGTCCATCAGGGGCTAGCTGCTTTGGGCGAACAGTATGTCGGTGACTTGGAGAAAGGCTTAAGTTCCGGCTGGGTTGATGTCATGGAAAATAAGGGGAAAACATCCGGCGCCTATTCCTGGGGAGCTTACGGCACCAATCCTTATGTCCTGTTAAATTATCATAATAATTTAGATAATGTTTTTACCTTAGCCCATGAAATGGGCCATTCACTTCATTCGTTCTATTCCTGGAAGACTCAACCCTATATTTATGCTTATTATAAAATATTTGTGGCGGAAGTGGCATCAACCGTTAATGAAACTCTTTTGACCAGGCATCTTTTAAAGAATGCCTCAGATGAACAGCAGAAGATGTACATTATTAATCATTATCTGGAGGATTTCAGAGGGACGGTGTTCCGCCAAACTATGTTTGCTGAGTTTGAAAAAATCATTCATGAGAAGGCTGAGAATGGGGAACCTCTCACAACTGATACACTTTGTGAAATCTACTATCAGTTGAACAAGGACTTCTTTGGGCCTGAGATGGTGCTTGATGAGGAAATTGCTCTTGAGTGGGCCAGAATCCCTCACTTTTATAACGCCTTTTATGTCTATAAATATGCAACGGGTTTCTCCGCAGCCAGTGCTCTCTCCCAAGCCATTTTGGAAGAAGGGACTCCGGCAGTTAACAGGTATTTGGAGTTTCTTGCTTCAGGCAGCTCCGATTATCCGGTAAACCTTTTAAAAAGAGCGGGCGTGGATATGGCAACATCCGAGCCGGTTGAGCAGGCCTTGAAAGTGTTTGAAGAAATGCTTGGTGAAATGGAGAAATTGGTTTAAGCGTCGGCGAGTTATTTTTTATAAACTCGAGGTATAGGCAGAGAGCTTATGTCAGGTGGATGCATTTTGGCCTGACACTCTTAATCAGTAAATTGACTATGCTGGGAGGTAAATATGAAATTTGATCAGGGGTTATGGGAACAAGCCACTGCCTTTCACGGACATGAGTGCCCCGGGCTGGCGATTGGATACCGGGCGGCTTTAGCTGCTATGGAAAGATTAGGAGTGACTCGTTCCGGAGATGAAGAACTTGTAGCAATCGTGGAAACAGACGCCTGTGGGGTGGATGCGATCCAGTTTTTGACTGGATGCAGTTTGGGAAAAGGAAATTTACTGTATAAAAACCACGGGAAGCAGGCCTTTACAATTGCCAACCGAAGTACGGGGAAAGCTGTTAGGGTTTATGTGGATGCGTCAAAACTTCCCGTGGAAAATGATGACCGGCAGGCTAAAATGCAAGCTATATTAACAGCGCCCGAAGAGGTTTTTTGCAAAATTGAATTCAAAGAAATTCAGCTTCCGGAGAAAGCACGTATTTTCCAGTCACATACTTGTACCAGCTGTGGGGAAAAAATGGCGGAATCACGAGCCAGGTTAAAAAATGGACAGGTAGTATGTTTAGCATGCTTTGATAATTATGAAAGAGGCTGGTGAAGCAATAAAAGAATAAGACGTCTAAGCCAGTAATAAGGAGAGGTGATGGCGTGTCTCTTATGGTTTTTGAGAAGATAAAACTGATTGCCCAGTTGGGCGCGGTTGTTATTTTTGCTTTCGCGGTTTACCGAAAATATTTTCGCCAGGAGAAAAAAAGGCTTTATCGGGTATTGATCGGACTGAGTATCGCAATTTTATTTGGGATCGAGTTTTTGGGGGAAGCTTTCATACCGGGGTTTACTGTCTTGGTCACGCCTAGGTGGCTGCGCATTGGTATTTTTTGTTATGGCTTGTTTTTAATATTTATACAAGAAAGAGAACTCTTTCATTAGCCCGGACGTATCTGCCCGGGTTTTTTTTATAATACCAGAAAGTATAAGTTAAATAGGTTGGTACTAAGTGCAACTAAGGCTTCTGCCTTCGTCAGAGATTTGGCGCAAGCGAAGATTTTTATTAGAAAGATTCAAACATTTAAAAAAATTATTGTTGCCTGACAAAAACCTACAAAATATCTAAAGGATTTTTTCATCTTTAACAGTATCTTTACATATAATGGGGCTATTTCATATATTTTAAAGAAATGCTTAATATTGTAGAGTTTTTTGCAGTTTGGGGGCGATGTAATTTTGAACGATAAATGCAAACGACCAAATTTACACCGGCGGTTGTCGCTGCTTATTTTGGGAGTGATATTATTTATCTTTACCGAAGATAATTTATCTTTTGCTGCTTCCCAGTTAGGAGCAATAGAAACAGGAGAAGCTGATTTTTTTAAGATTCTTCCTTACGGGCTATTGCTTATTGCAGCAATTCAGGCAGTAGTAAACCCCAAAAAGGGGGAAAAAGATCAAGGGAAGGGATCAAAGCGATTTACTTCTCAGCAGCAGTTACAAAAGGAAATAGCTGAAAGAAAGAGAATGGAAGAAGAACTACGGGCAGCCCACCAAAAACTTCTGGACATTATTGAATTTCTCCCCGATGCGACTTTTGTTATAGACAAAGATAAAAAGGTTACTGCCTGGAATAGGGCGATGGAAGAAATGACGGGGGTGCCACAAAAAGAAATTGTCGGAAAAGGCGATTACGCATATTCTGTTCCTTTATATGGGACAAAGCAGTCGGTTTTAATTGATTTGATAGCCTCCAATGACCAGGAAACTAGAAACCGTTATGACTACGTGGAAAAACGAGGAAATACACTTTACGCTGAAGCCTTTGTTCCGTCAGTTTTTGAGGGCAAAGGAGCTTTTCTCCTAGTCACGGCTTCACCGCTATTTGACAATGAGGGGAATGTTGTAGGCGCGATAGAGTCTATTCGTGATATTACAGCACGGAAGCGAGCAGAAGAAGAATTGCAGCGGACAGTGCACGAATTGCGTAAAACACAAAGCGTAGTGATAGAAAGGGAAAAGCTGGCTATTATTGGGCAGATGGCGGCAGGTATGGCCCACGAAATAAGAAATCCTTTGACTTCTGTTAGTGGATTTGCCCAACTGCTCAAAGAAAAATGCCCGGACGATAAGACATTGAAAAATTACGCATCAATTATTTTAGATGAAGTTAACCAAGCTAACAGTGTACTCACCAACTTTCTCCAGCTCGCCCGTCCCAAGCAACCCGTATTAAAATTTCATTCCGTTAATGAGCTGGTAAGGGAGATTCTTGCTGTGGTGGAACCCCATGCATTTTTAAATAATATTGAACTGATTTATGAAGAGGCTAACAATTTGCCTTTAAGCATGCTAGACAAGGATCAGATTAAACAAGTATTATTAAATATGTGTCGAAATGCGATAGAAGCTATGCCCGACGGGGGAAAAATCAAAATATTATTTGGTCATTTTCCGGATGAAAGAGAAATTTTTATTGATATTGAGGACACGGGATGCGGGATTCCTACGGATAAAATGCAGAATATTGGAGTGCCTTTTTATTCCACTAAGGATGACGGAACCGGGCTTGGATTAAGTATCTCATATTCGATAATTCACGCACACCATGGCCGGGTAGAAGTGAAGAGTACGCTGGGAAGAGGCACAAGGTTTCGCATAATCTTGCCCTATACTTGGGAGAATGAGAAATCCGATAAAAGTTAACTAATAAATTAGGATAGAATGGAAACAAAAGTAGATGTTTATTCGTCTAATAAACTAATAGCCTAAAGGATCCAACTGCCGTTAGAAAAACAGGAGGTGAAAAGAAAGACTTAGGTGTTGCAGGCATCGTGTTAAGGCAAATAATCATTGGAAGGAAATATGAATTGAAGAAAATAGGTATAATATTATTTACTGTTATTTTTTGCTTGATTATTAATCCGGTTTGGGCAGCCGAGGAAATGCCCGGGCGAATTGTCCTTACTGTTGGCCAAACAGAGGTCCTGTTAGATGAAACGAGTGTAACGATAGACACCAGTCCCGTGATTATAAATGGGAGGACATTTGTTCCCCTGCGGTTTATCGGAGAGTCTTTTGGAAGCACGGTAAGCTGGGACGGGGTGAAAAAAGAAATTCAAATTACCGGAGATAATGAGAATATTACGCTCTGGATTGGAAAAAGCACGTCTTTAGTTAATGGAGAAAATAGAGAATTAGATGTGGCACCTCAATTAGCAAAGGGACGGACCATCGTACCTCTGCGCTTTGTAGCAGAGGTTTTTGGTTGCGTGGTAAATTTTGAATCGGCGAATAAGAAAATCACCATTGTAAGACCTAACAGTCCGCCCATTGCTGAATTTAGCTTGACAAAAACTATTGCATCTGTTGGCGAAGTAATCAGTTATCAAGATCTAAGCTCAGATCCTGATGGAGATATGATAGTTGAACGGGAGTGGTCAGGATATCAGGACCAGTTTGATGCACCGGGAATTTACACTATCTCGTTAAGAGTAAAAGATTCCCGAGGCAGTTGGAGTGATTGGTTTAGCCAAACAATTGAAATAGAAGAAGCGGCTGGGCCAAAACCGATGGCCAAATTTTCTCTTGACAAATACCAAGTTATTGTTGGTGAGAAAGTCCAATATTTTGATGAGAGTTATGATCCTGCAGGAGGGAAAATCTCCGACCGGGTATGGGAAAATAAATCTACATCTTTTACCCAACCCGGGGTTTATGAAATCAAATTGAGGGTAAGAAATAAAGACGGAGTCTGGAGTGACTGGTGCATCCAAGAAATTGAAGTATTGGAGAAGCCAAACGAGCCCCCGGTGGCCAAATTTAGTGTCAACCGGACAAAAGTGGATCAAGGTGTAACAGTTGAATTTACTGACAAAAGCTTTGACCCGGACGGGGATGAGATCACCGAGTACCGCTGGACGGGAAAACAACGGGCATATTTCAGTGAAGGCATCGTGCCTGTGACTCTTCAGGTCAAGGATAAAAGAGGTGACTGGTCTGAACCATATACGGTAGAATTAAATGTAACCGGCCGAGTAGTGATGTCGGAAATAGAATATAATTTGAATTATCCTTTGGCTGGGGAAATGGTTCGATTAAGTGAAGTGAATCCGATTAGTTTCCCGAAATTGGATCCGGTTTCTCGGGAAGATGACAATACTACATTGATTCTTTCCAATTCTCCCGAGACAGTTGGGAAAAGCGGCCTTCTTTACCGGGATAGCGCTTCCGGACGAGTCCGCTTAATGTATTCCCATAAAAATATATCAGGCACGGCAAAAAAATTATATATTCTCGCATATAACAACAGTTCTCAAACAGTGAAAATAACCAAAACCCAAAAAGGCTGGGGAGGTCCTTCCCCTGATGATTTAGCAGTTGGTCAGGCATGTCTAAAAAGATACTTAAATTCGTCGCTTAATTCTATCAGCCAGATATCACCGGGAGATACCGTTATCTTGGAACAGGCGGGTGAAGGGAGTCTGATTCATCCTAATCAATCGGTTACCGGGATGACTGATCTATATATAGAGGGACAGATTTCCTTTATATTTGTTATGGTAGATCCAACATCTGATGTTTTAGGCACCTATGCATCTCTTCCTGAATTGGAAAAGGACAGGCATCCTAGGGGGACATTTTTTGGTGCCAACCGGGTATATCGGCTGAATATACAGGATCGGGAGTCAACTCGGTTTGTTTTTGGAGACAATTTAATTGACCGATTTATCTATGGGACTGATGCTCTAACAGGTGATACCGTTATTAACAAAGGTAATTATGGCGTTGTTTATACGGTGGAAATTAGTGCTGGAACCCGATTGGGTGTTTTGACCAATCCTCGGGGCGGGGTGTTTATGGGAGCCGGTTTGCTACCTGATGGAACAGTCTATGGATTGCCGGGAGCGGGTTTAATCAAGGATAGTGCCTACGGGGTAATGAATATGGTTATAGAAAAGGGCAGAGAGGAAAGGTTTATTTTTAGTCCTCCGGCTTCTTCAAACATGCCGGTTGCCCTGCTCTTTATACCTTTTTAATTGGTATTTGTAGGCATAGATAAAGAACAACCGGAGCTTTTTGGCCCGGTTGTTTTTGTCTTATAAATAATTATTTTTGGTTAATAAATTTATCCGCAATTAAGTCAATGTCATCCTGATATTTTAGAATAAAATTTAAGGTGGAGGTTATTTTTTTATCCTGAAGAGACTTAATCTGAAGTTCCGTAAGAACCTTAGCCCAGTCCAGGGTTTCTGCAATACTGGGTTTTTTCTGAAGCTTTTCTTTTCGTATCTGTTGGATGAATTCTACAATCTGCCGGTTCAGGTCATATGAAATGCCGGGAATCTTAGTTGAAATAATTGCGAATTCCCGCTCAAATTCCGGGTAGTTAATATAATAGTGGACGCACCGTCTTTTTAGCCCGTCGCTGAAATCCCGGGATCCGTTGCTGGTGAGAATTACCAAGGGGATCGAACGGGCTTTTATCGTGCCCATTTCCGGAATGGTTACCTGAAAATCAGATAAGGCTTCTAATAAGAAGCTCTCAAATTCTTCATCACTTTTATCAATTTCGTCGATTAAAAGAACGACCGGTTGCTCGGAAAGAAAGGCTTTTAATAAGGGACGTAATAGGAGAAAGTCTTTCGAAAAAATATCCCTTTGAATGGTTTCCCAACTACTGCTGTTTCCGGCGGCGCTCTGAAGGTAGAGAAGCTGTTTCTGGTAATTCCATTCATATAGGGCATGGTGTTCATCCAACCCTTGATAACACTGAAGACGAATCAATTCCATATGCAAACTGCTTGAGAGAGATTTAGCCAGTTCGGTTTTCCCCACACCGGCCGGGCCTTCTAATAGGATCGGCTTTTTTAGGTACATGGAAAGACTTATTACTGTAGCTAAACCTTCGTCGCAGAGATATTGTTGGTTAGCCAGTTTCTGCTGTATTTCTCTAACCTGCAGCATTTTTCACCCTCCGTATTGCTCCAAATATAAAGACAGTATAGCATAAAAGAAAACCGGAACATAGACCACGGGGAAGGAATTATGGTATGATAATTTGTAAAATTGCAGCTAGCGGAGGGCGTCATGGAAAAACGGTTGTTGAAATTTATCCGCATGCTTAGGGGTTCCGGGGTAAGAATTTCCCCCGGTGAATTGACTGAATGCCTCAAGGCGATAAAGCATTTTGGTATTTCCGACAGGGATATGTTTTATCGTCTCTTGAAAGCAACATTGATAAAGGCGGAGACAGATCGGGAGATATTTGACCTTGCTTTCAGATTATTTTTTCTGGGAGAAGTGGAAAAGCCTCCTGTATTGAATTGTTCCGGAAAATACGACGGGTTTACTTCATCTGTTGACGGCTCCGGGACGGGAAAGGCGGGAATGGGGGCAGCTTCCAGGCAGCTTTATCAGGCTCTTCGGGAACGTAACGGAGAGCTTTTATCCGAGATGGTTCAGAAGCAGTTAGCCGGGCTTCGGTTTAAAGAAGAAAAAATTGATGAATTGGTGCATCGGGTCAAGGTTAAGATGGAATGGTTTATGGTGGAAAATGCTGTTGAACGAGACGGGCGCGAAGGAGAAGCTGCTTACCAGGTTCTCAAAGATCTTGAGGATTTCTTAAGGAAGAGTGTGGAAAAGACCATTGTCAAAAAACGAGGCGAGGAAATAATCGAGGAAATTTTATCTGACGAGAACCTGAGAACCAAAGATTTTGGAGCACTGAATGAAAGCCAAGTTAAAGAAATGGAAAAAAGAATTGACCGGCTGGCCCATATCCTGGCATCCCGTTATTCGTATCGGCTAAAGCCGGCAAAAACGGGCAGAGTAGATATGCGTCGAATGTTGCAGCGTGCCGCACGGACAGGCAGAACTCCGGAAAAGCTCTATTACCAAGATAAGGTGATGAACAAACCTTCATTAATTGTGCTTTGTGATGTTTCAGGGTCTGTGGCTGTTTACAGTGCTTTTTTACTTCAGCTTATTTATGCGATGTCCCGGCGCTTTGAAGATATTAGGACTTTTTTATTTGTTGATGAGGTGGCTGAAGTAACGCCGGATCTCAAAAAAAGTACTGTCCGGGAGGGGGTAACGGAGGCTTTGTCCCGGGCAAAATGTTCGCGACTGGGGATTTCGAATTTTGGTCAGGTTTTTGAACTTTTTCGGAAAGAGTATCAGCATGTTCTGAACCCAAAGAGTTCATTAATTATTTTGGGAGATGCTAAAAATAATTGGTATCCTCCCCGAGATGAAGAACTCGCTTTTTTGTCCCAACAAGTGAAACGGGTGGTTTGGCTAAATCCGGAGCCTATGGGGGAATGGAATAAGGAAGATAGTATTATCGGCAGGTATGCACTAAGCTGCAGTGCTGTCCTGGAATGCCGCAATCTGGAACAACTGGAGCGAGCTATCTGTAAAATTGTCTAATCCTACTCTCTATTATTTGAGGAATTATATCTCGACTATGAAGTAATTCTAAAAAAGATTAAGGAGTATAGTATTATAATGGGTTGGCCAAAATGGTTTTTTTAAAATGGAGAGTGGGATGATTGGGTAACAGAGCGGGGCGGGAGAAATTTTCCACCGGTCTGGCGGCTTTTTTTGCTACCTTGGGGTCCGCCTTAGGTCTGGGAAATATTTGGAAGTTCCCCTATTTAGTAGGGGAAAATGGGGGAGGAGCATTTCTTTTCATTTATCTTCTGTGCGTAATTTTCGTTGGTATTCCGGTGATGATTTGCGAGTTCTATATCGGCCGTAAGACCAGGAAAAATGCTGTTGGAGCTTTTCAAAAGATAGGGACTAATCCGGCGTGGAAGATCATTGGTTACCTGGGAGTTTTGTCGGCTTATCTAATTATGTTTTTTTATAGTTGTGTTGCCGGGTGGGTTTATTCTTATGTTTTTAAAGCATTGAAAGGCGATTTTAATGCTATCAGTGCCCACTCTGTTGAGGCGGAGCTGACAAAAGCCGTTGTCGGGCCGATATCGCCCCTGTTCTGGCAGCTGGTTGTATTAATAGTGGTATCTGTCGTTTTGATCTGCGGAGTGAAAAGGGGAATTGAACGGGTAACGAAAACACTGCTTCCCGTCTTATTTATTCTAATTATTATCTGTGCTATCCGGGCAATGACCCTTCCCGGTGCTTTTCAAGGCCTCTACTTTCTTTTCCATATAGATTTTTCCCAGTTAACACCCAATATAATTCTGATGGCATTAGGGTTGGCCTTTTTTAAGCTTTCTTTGGGGATGGGTACCTTGATTACCTATGGCAGTTACTTTACCGAAAACAATAATATGATAACGACGGCGATTAAAGTGGCTTTGTCCGACACAGTTGTTTCCTTGCTTGCCGGAATTGCGATCTTTCCGACCGTGTTTTCTTTTAGCATGGAGACAGGTGCCGGTCCGGGGTTACTTTTTCTCACAATTCCCTTGGTGTTTTCTCAGATTCCTTTCGGGAATATTCTCCTTGCAGCTTTTTTCTTTTTGACATCTATAGCTGCTACTACTGCCATGATTTCCATCGTTGAGGTATTGGTAGCTTACCTGTCCGAGGAGAAGGGGATGTCCAGAACTAAAGCAGTGATTTTTAATGCTACTCTGATTATGTTTATCGGAATGCTGGCGACTCTTTCAGCCGATAGGGCAAGTATCTTAGGGGATGTACATATTTTTGGAAGGACATTTTTTCAGTTGTTTGATTTTACGTCATCCAATGTTATTCTCCCTATAGGAGGGCTGCTTATCGTGATCTTTGTTGGTTGGGTTGGAGCTAAGGAAGAATTTAGATATGAACTCTCAAATCAGGGAATGTTAAAGACGGATTGGCTGATTAGTATTTTCTATTTTTTTATTAAATATGTGGCGCCGGTTCTTTTGGCGGTTGTTTTTTTAAACTCAATTGGCTTGTTTAGGATATAATTATAAATTAAGTTTCGGGATAGGCTTTTAAATATGGGTGATGCGTTCTTTTTTTAATCTTGTTTTCTCTTTCACCGCTCATAGGGAAGGGCACTTTTTCTATAAGCAGATAAAAAGAAATGCGTAGAAGTTTTAGGGAAATTGACATTGTTTGATTTTTGCAAAGTTCATAAAACAAAAATAAAGGAACAGTAGCAGGATTTACTATAGGAAAGAAGAAAATTAATATTGGGTTTTGCCAAAAAAATATTTGGAGTGAGCATGATGAGTAAAAAGAAACTAACCATACCCCAAATGAAGGCCATGAAGAAAGCAGGAAAAAGATTCGTGATGTCTACAGCCTATGATTATCCCTCCGCTCTTTTAATAGAAAAAACTGATATTGAAATGATTTTGGTGGGAGATTCTTTAGGCATGACAATGCTTGGCTACGATAGCACCGTACCTGTAACGATGGAAGATATGGTGCACCATATTAAACCGGTGGTCAAGGGTGCTCCCAATTGTTTTGTGGTAGGGGATTTACCTTTTGGTTCTTATAATATTAGTGTTGAAGATGCTGTGAGAAATTCAGTCAAACTGATGAAAGATGCGGGAGCGGATGCCGTCAAACTGGAAGGAGGAGAAACAGTAGCTGAGACTGTGCGCGTTTTAGTGCGGGCGGGAATACCGGTGATGGCCCATATTGGTTTGACGCCTCAGATGATTTCCCAATTAGGCGGATTTAAAGTTCAGGGTCGGGATGCCATGAGTGCAAGAAAGATCGTTGAAGATGCCCAGGCGCTGGAGGAGGCAGGGGCATTCGGCATAGTCCTGGAATGTGTTCCGGCTCCTATTGCTAAAATGATTACAGAGAAACTTACCATCCCCACAATTGGAATTGGGGCCGGTGCCGGCTGTGACGGGCAAGTTCTTGTCTTCCATGACATGCTGGGTTTGTTTGAGAAGTTCCTTCCCAAATTTGCCAAACAATATGCTAATCTAGGACCAACTATCGTTGAAGCGTTGTCTTCATATTCAGAAGAAGTCCGGACGGGGTGTTTTCCTGATGAAGAGCATAGTTTCAGCATGTCCTTAGAGGAAGTTGAAAAGATTTTCAAGAATAGTTAAGGTGATTAACATGCGGGTAGTTGTAGTAGGTGCGGGTGCCATGGGCTGCTTAACCGGCGGTCTTTTGGCTCAGAGCGGGATAGATGTAATTCTTTTTGATAAATTGAATGAGAGAGTTGAGCCAATCTGCCGTCACGGCCTAGTTATTGAAGGGGACAGCGGCTGTCGGTCAATTAAGGTTCAGGCGACAACCCTGGCCGATGATTTAGGGACAACAGACATGCTGGTCGTGTTGGTTAAATCCTATGATACTAGGGAAGCGGTCTGGGGAGTCCGAAACTGTATTGGCCGAGAAACTTTGGTTTTGACATTGCAGAACGGTTTGGGGAACATTGAAGCAATTACTGGGTTAGTCCCTGAGGAAAGAGTTTTTGCCGGCGTCACATCTCACGGTGCCATGCTTACGGCACCTGGCATTGTGCGCCATAACGGGGGAGCAAAAACACATATCGGGGCTGTCGTAAACGGAGGGGAAGGTCGGGTGCAAAATATAGCCCGGGTTTTATCAGCGGCAGGGATGGAAACAGAATTTTCCCCTGATATTCAAGGTGCGCTCTGGACAAAACTGATTGTCAATGCGGCGATTAATCCGCTCACTGCGCTTTCCGGGCTATATAACGGAGAACTCCTGGATAACAGTGAGACATTGGAAGTTATGCGACAAATTGTTAATGAGGCGATGCAGGTGAGCGCAAGGGAAAAAGTCAATCTGCAGTCAGAGGATATGGTTAGCCATGTAAAATCAATTTGTCAGGCAACTGCGGGCAATAAGTCATCCATGTTGATGGATATTCTCAACGGACGGCGTACGGAAATTGATGCGATCAACGGAATGATTGTTCAAAAAGCAAAAGAACATTGTTTAGCTACACCGGTAAATGAAACGATTACTCGCCTAGTGCGGGTTATAGAAAGGAACGAGTCAAACCGGTTATAGAAAAAATAGAGGATTACAATAATACCATGAAAGTGAAAAAGCGCCTTCGGCGCTTTTCGTTTATCGGGAGCTAAAAATAAACCTTTATGTTAGGGTTATCAAGGGAAGATGAGGCTATAGACTGTTTTTTGTATTGTCAGGAGTTTTGAATAGTGTTAAAATGGTTGCAATATTTATTTGGATAATAATACAGGGGTTTAACGCAGGAGTGATTTGTTATGTTGATGAACGGTGCTCAGGCATTAGTAAAAAGTTTAAAATCTGAAGGCGTGGATATTTTATTTGGCTACCCGGGGGGGGCGGCTTTAACTTTATATGATGCGCTTTACGATTCCGGAATTAGGCATATTTTGACTCGGCATGAGCAGGGAGCGGCTCATGCGGCAGATGGGTTTGCCCGAGCGACAGGAAAAGTAGGGGTGTGCATTTCTACATCAGGACCAGGGGCGACAAATTTGGTAACGGGGATAGCAACTGCTTACATGGATTCAGTTCCCGTAGTCTTTATTACCTCTCAGGTAGCGACCGGTCTTATTGGTAAGGATTCTTTTCAGGAGGCGGATATTACCGGGATAACTACCCCTATTACAAAACACAACGTGCTGGTGAAAAAGCCCCAGGATTTATTGAAGTGTGTGAAGGAGGCTTTTTATATAGCGAGGACAGGCCGACCTGGCCCGGTGTTAGTTGATATTCCCAAGGATATATTTGCTGCTAAGATGGATTTTACTTATCCGGAAACAGTAAAATTAAAGGGATATAAGCCAATTTTTGCGGGAGAAAAGTGCAAAGTTTCATTGGTGGCTGATGCTCTTGCCCAGGCTAAAAAACCGGTATTTTTTATCGGTGGCGGGATTAACATTGCCGGGGTATCCGAGGAATTTTCTCGTCTAATTGAAAAGACCGGGATCCCTGTAACCACAAGTTTAATGGGCATGGGTGGCTTTCCCTCTGACCATCGATTGAATTTGGGAATGTTGGGTATGCACGGTACTTATGCCGCCAATCAGGCTGTAACACAATGTGATTTACTGATTGGGGTGGGGGTACGGTTTGATGACCGAGTGACAGGGCTGGTATCCCGCTTTGCCCCTAATGCTACCGTGGTTCATTTTGATATTGATCCAGCAGAAATAAATAAGAATATTAAGACAGATATTCGAGTAGTAGGAGATTTAAACTGGTCCCTGTCCCAGTTGAACAGCATCATTACAAACCCTGATATTAGTGACTGGCAGTGCGCTGTTATGAAGTGGAAACAGGAAAGACCTCTGACATTTGATGAAGACACGAGAGAAATCAAGCCGCAGAGTGTTATTCAAGAGATTGATCAATTAACTGATGGAAATGCTATCATGGTTACTGATACGGGACAGCATCAAATGTGGACCGCTCAATATTACACATTCAAGAAACCCCGTACACTGATTACTTCCGGCGGTCTTGGCACAATGGGATTTGGCTTGCCTGCTGCTATTGGTGCCCAATTAGGTTGTCCTGACCAACTGGTTTGGGCAATTTCCGGTGATGGAAGCATCATGATGAATTGCCAGGAAATTGCTACTGCGGCGGAGCATAATCTGCCCATAAAAACGGCGATTTTAAACAATAAGGGGCTTGGTATGGTGCGCCAGTGGCAGCGCATGTTTTACCAAAAAAGATACTCCGGGTCTAAACATGAAAGAGGAACGGATTTTGCTAAACTGGCCGAGGCTCTTGGAGCTAAGGGGATAACGGTGAAATCCGCTCAGGAATTGCGTCCTGCCTTAGAAGAAGCGATAAAAACACCGGGCCCGGTATTTTTGGATATTTGGGTCAGTGAAGATGAGGACGTGTTGCCGATGGTACCGGCCGGCGCGGCTCTTGATGAAATGATAGGAGGGTAAAAATGAAGTATACATTGGCAGTGTTGGTAGAAAACCGTCCTGGAGTTCTCACTCATATTTCCGGCCTGATTTCTCGCCGGGCGTTTAATATTGAAAGCATTACGGCCGGCTCTACCGAAGAACCGGACATGACCCGTATTACATTGGTTGTTGATGCAGAAAATGAGGATGAATTAGAACAGGTAGTTAACCAGCTCGATAAACTTGTTTATGTGATAAAAATTGTTAATCTGACTAAAGTTGATTCTATTAACCGGGATATGGCTTTGATTAAAGTCCGGGCACTTCCGGAAAGTAGATCGGATATTGTAGATATCGTAAGCATTTTTAGAGCAAAAATTGTTGATGTTCATCCGGAGACGATGGTTATTGAACTGACTGGGGAAGAAGATAAAATTGACGCCTTGAGTGAAGTGTTAAAAGACCATGGAATCGTTGAGATTGTCCGGACAGGGAAAATAGCTCTTTCCCGGAGTCCTGTAGCGGCCAAAAATAATTAATGGCAACTCTTAGTTACTTAAGTTAACGTGTCTTCAGTAAAAGCCTGCAAATTAGTAGGCTTTTTTATACTATCAGATAAGTTTATATAGGTTGATACTAAGTGAACTAAGGCTTCTCCCAAAGGACTGGAATCTTGCGCACTGTAAAAAGCATAATACTAGAAATTCTGGTGTGCCTGCATTAAAGACTTGAAGAAGCCTAGTTTCCTTTATAATACGGTTAACATGGGTTGCAGTAAGTTTGTGCTTTTGCAGGAGTTTGCTTTTCAATGTCGAATTATACTTTGTTTAACTAAAAAACAAATATTTATGTTCTATATTGAACTAACTGGTTTTTCTTTACATTTTCAGGCCGCTTTTTTTGGTAGTCGATTTGGTCTTTCAATACCAGAAAGGGCCGGCCTTATTTTTTGGTAGTATGCACTTGGAGGGTAGAAAATGAAAATAGGTGTACCTCGGGCCTTACTTTACTATTATTACTTTCCTTTATGGCAAAAATTGCTTCTCTGCCTGGGACACGAGGTAGTTGTTTCTCCTGAAACAAATAAAGAAATTGTTGACCTAGGTGTAAAAAAATCGGTACCAGAAATTTGTGTCCCTATAAAAATTTTTAATGGCCATGTGGAAAACTTGCTCAAGAAAAACGTAGATTATCTATTTGTACCCCGGATGGTATCGGTGGAAAAGGGGTGTACCTTTTGTCCTAAATTTTTAGGGTTACCTGATATGGTAAGGAGCACCTTTCCGGAACTGGAAGGAAAGCTTATCAGTCCCAAAATAGAGATGAATAGTGAAATAATTGCGGAACCTCATTGTTATCAGGAACTGAAAGATGTTTTAAATCTAAGTGATAAGGAACTTCGCAAGGCTCTAAAGGTTGCAAAAAAACACTGGTTAAAATTTCGCAGTATCAGCAAAAAAGGTTATCTAATCAGCGAGGCCTTGGATTTGGTGGATCAGAAAACCGTGCCGCCTTTCGAAAATCAAGGAGATATTACCATTGGCCTGATTGGATATGTTTATGATATCTATGATGAATTTGTCAGCATGAATGTTGCCAAGAGGATGAGAGGGCTAGGTGTTAATGTTGTAACTTTTGAAATGCTGGAAGAAAGAATTATTGATCGGGAAGTAAAACAAATGAGTAAAGTTCTTTTTTGGACTTTCTCTAATAAAATATTTGGGGCAGGAATGCATTTTTATAGAAACAAAAGAGTTGATGGAATTATTCATATTACGGCTTTTGGCTGCGGTCCGGACAGCTTGTTAGGGAAAATGTTGGAATTGGATTCGGAAAAATTCAACAAACCTTTTATGACAGTACGGGTTGATGAGCATACAGGTGAAACCCACCTGCAAACACGGATCGAAGCATTTATTGATATGCTAAGAAAGAAAAAGAAGAAGGGGTAAAGCTATGAAGGTATCCTTCCCATATATGGGTACACCGATTGGTTATAAAAAGATTGCTGCTCTTCTTGGGCATGAGGTGATTGACCCCCCTAAGCCTACCCAGAGAACTATTGATTTAGGTGTCAAGTATAGCCCGGAGTTTGCCTGCTTTCCCATGAAAGTGCTGCTGGGAAGCTATATTGAGGCAATCGAACTTGGTGCCGATACATTAATTTCCTCCGGTGGACATGGACCCTGTCGGGCGGGATTTTATGGCGAAGTCCAATCCAAAATTCTCCGGAGTATGGGCTATGATGTGGATTTAATCATCTTTGATTCTATAAAAAGAGACTTTTTAGGTTTTTATCGTAAGGTAAAAAAGATTAAAGGCAAGCACTCCTGGAGGGATGTTTGGTATACTCTCAAGTTTTCCTATCACACGATAAAGATATTGGATTTCCTGGAACAACAGATAGAGACGGTGCGCGCTTATGAAGTGCATAAAGGACAGTCCACCAAGGTTTGGGAGATGATCGAAAAGAAGATAGACGGTGCCTATAGTGATGCAGAGCTTGACCGGGTAAAAAAAGAAGCCCAGGAAATGATTGATGAAATAAAATTGGTCCAGGTGCCGGAGGAGCAAAAGATTCGGATTGGTATTGTTGGAGAAATTTATGTTGTTATGGAATCCTCTGTTAATATGCGGGTGGAGGAGAGACTTGGTGAATTAGGCTGTGAGGTTAGAAGATCCCAGTATCTGTCCGAGTGGGTAGATTTTAATCTAATTCCGGCCCGTTTCAGCCCGTCCCGAGAACCTGAAATTTTGCGCAAGGGAGAAAAATATATTGAAATTATTATCGGCGGCCATGCCAAGCAAAATATGGGTGCCATTGTGGATTATAAAGAACAGGGATTCGATGGGATCGTCCATCTTATGCCCTTTGGTTGTCTCCCGGAGTTAATATCCCAAAGTATTATGCCAAAAGTGTCGGAAGATCTTGATATCCCGGTTTTAACTCTCTCATTAGACGAACAGACAGGAAGAGCAAACAGCCTAACCCGTCTGGAAGCTTTTGTAGATTTAATTCGGACCAGGAAAAACGGCAAGTGCATTATCCAGGTCAGCTAGGAGGAAGGAGTATGAAAGGGGTTTATTTAGGGATCGATGTAGGTTCCGTTACTACAAAAATTGCTGCTATTGATGATCAGGCTGGGATGGTTTTCACTAGGTATATCAGAACAAATGGTCAGCCCCTGGAGTCGGTAAAACAGTCTTTACGAGAACTGAGAAACGAACTTGGGGAATTGAATGTACTAGGAGTAGGCACCACGGGAAGCGGCAGGCAGCTGGTGGGTATTATGGTAGGGGCGGATGTGGTAAAAAATGAAATTACCGCCCACGCCACAGCAACTGTTTTTCAGTATCCCAAGGTGCGGACAATTTTTGAAATCGGCGGGCAAGATTCAAAAATAATTGTGGTGCAAGACGGTGTGGTGGTGGATTTTGCTATGAATACTGTCTGCGCTGCGGGAACCGGGTCTTTTTTAGATCATCAGGCTGAACGATTAAAAGTTCCTATTGAACAATTTGGAGAACTGGCATTAAAAGCAAAAAAAGATGTGCGTATTGCCGGTCGGTGTACGGTTTTTGCTGAATCCGATATGATTGCCAAACAGCAGTTCGGCTTTTCCAAAGCAGAAATAATTAAAGGCCTTTGTGAAGCCCTGGTCAGAAATTACATTAATAATTTAGGCCGGGGGAAAAGACTGGAACCGCCTTTTGTCTTTCAAGGCGGGGTTGCGGCTAATCAGGGAATTCGCGCTGCTTTTGAGAAAGAAATGGGGTGCGAAATTATTGTCCCTAATCATGCAGGAAACATGGGCTCCATTGGGGTGGCATTAATTGTTCGGGATTATATTCAGGAAACAGGCGTTCCGACGAAGTTTCGCGGATTTGATGTGGCTGAACTGGAATTTGTTCCGTCCAGTTTTGAATGTTCAGGGTGCTCCAATCACTGCGAAATTGTCAAGGTGGAGTTAAATAGTAAGATGATTGCTGCCTGGGGTGACCGGTGCGGCAAGTGGACTAATAACACCATTTAAATTAAGAAAACAGTCCGGAGTATGGACTGTCAGATTGTCGATCGTTTTAAATTATGAAGGGTTCGGTGTGGTTCAAAAGGAAAAAAAGACAGCCTTAGGCTGTCTTAAAATTAACAGGTAAGAAAGCAGCTTCCGCCACAAAATTCTCTTAAAATGGAATTTAACGGGACGTTTTCCGGGGATATCGGAATAATATATTCTAGAAAATAAAGCAATCTTTTCGCTTCTACGTATTCCGGAACCCAGGAGGGAAGTTTTTCCAGCTCCGGTTCTACCAGTCCCTTCAAAACAGCCAGTTCATAAGCCAGTGCCGAGTTAAAAATATAATCTGCATCTTCTTGGTAGGGGAAGATGTTTTTTTCTTCTCCTCTGCGTACGGAGATCCAGCGTTTCAAGGTGTCCTGGACACTGGTACCTCTAAACTGGAGGTCTCTTGCCATCCGACGGATGAGGCGGGTATCGGAACTGGGAATAGGATTGTAATCGTCAATACTCAACTGGGTAAGAGCACTTACGTAAATCTTCCTTTTATTTTTCTGACTAATTGAAGCAGTGAGCATTTCATTCAGACCGTGGATCCCTTCTACAATGAGAATTTGGTCCGGCCCTAATTTTACCCTGTCACCGTTTGGAATACGGCTTCCTGTTTTAAAGTCATAAAGGGGAATGGTAACTTCCTTTCCGGCAATCAATTCTTCCAGGTGTGTGTTAAACAATTCTAAATCCAGGGCATTAATATGCTCAAAATCGTATTCACCATTTTCATCTCGGGGGTTAATTTCTCGATCAACAAAATAATTATCCAAGGAAATGGCTACCGGTTTAATCCCGTTTACTCGAAATTGGATGGATAAACGCTGGGCAAAGGTAGTTTTCCCTGATGATGATGGGCCGGCAATCAGTACGAGGCGTATGTCCCGGTTAACACAAATATCATTGGATATTTTGTGCAAATTTCTTTCATGCAGTGTTTCCGCGATTTGAATGATATCGCTTTCCTGACCCGATTGAATCAATTCATTAAGCTGGGCAAGCTTATCTACCCCCACCAGTTCTCCTCTGCGCTCCGATTCACTAAATACGGCGGCCAGTTTTTTTGGTTCTCTGTAAGGAGAAAAACCTGTGGGGTTGTCCTTGTCCGGAACAATAAGAATAAACCCTTTATCAAAGGGGCGAAGTTCAAAATATTTTAAACAACCGGTATTGGGAGCCATTGGCCCAAAAAAGTAATCGGTTACCGGTCCACAGGTATAAAGGTAAACAGTATCTCCAGGTTTATATGAGATGAGTTGGGCTTTTCCCGGCCTGTGACAGCTGAGAAAATATTTTTGGGCATCATCCCGGGATACTTCCCGCCGTGTAATAGGCAAATTCAATGCCACCAGTGACTGCATCTCTTCTTGAATCCGAGCTATATCCATCGGGGATAAGGTCGGCTCCCCCCGCAATTCACAATAAGTTCCCTTGGCAAGAGAGTGCTCAATTTTTAATTGATGATGGGGAAACAGGTTGGAGACAGCTGCCAGAAGGACAAAATTAATACTACGCTTGTAGATTCTTAATCCGGCATCGGTTGTCAAATCCAACCATTGCACAATACTATCCGCATAGAGGGGGTAAGTTAACTCTTGCAGTTCGCCGTTTACCAGCGCTGCTGCTGTGGGAATTACATTTTCTGACAACTTTTCCAATACTTCTTGTAAGGTTGTACCTCTGGGGATCTGGTGGATGTCAGCGTCTATTTTCACCTGTATTTTCTTTAGGGTGGGCATACTCATTTTTTGCAGGCCTCCTTTGTAAACATTAATAATTCTACAAATACTTAAAAAGTCCTTCCTATAATAAATTATGGGATTAGATAGAATTTGGCAAAAGATAAAATGTTTAATAAGTATAATTCTCTAGGAATAAAAGGAGATTAGATGAAAGCGTTTAATGTTTAAAACATGGTGGCTGCATTATCAGGAAGGCATGAAAAAACAAGAGGTGAATTAAAAAAAGCACGGTTAGCCCGTGCTTTTAATCAATTCTTTCCGCATATGCTTTGTCATTGTTGATCCTGATAATACGGTAGACCTGATTGTCGGCAGAAATGTATTCATCTCCTACGGAAAGAAAGGTGGAAGTGTGGGTGAGTGTCCGATTGGTAGAGGCATCTACCAACCAGTAACTGGGGTCAGGAGGCGGAGCTTTAGACTGAAAACGAAAGATTACCGGAACAGCCAGTGCCAGAAACAAAATAGGCAGTATAATACGGATATATTTTTTCATGCTTATACTCCTCAAGTTTATAGTTTTGGCACCGGTAGTTTTGCCCAATGACAATATATTATTCATCTTCCTTGATCCCTTACGTGAAACTATCCTGAAAAAGTGACATTTACTTATTTCAAATCTCTCTTAGATTAAATTTTCCGGGTTTAGGGAATCCAGTTCGGGAATGATGAACTTACCGTTTTTTCGCACCAGGTTATCATCAAAGTAAATTTCCCCTCCGCCGAATTCGGGACGTTGAATACAGACTAAATCCCAATGAATAGCGGATTTATTTCCATTAAAAGCGTCTTGATAGCAAGAGCCTGGGGTAAAGTGGATGCTTCCCATAATTTTTTCATCAAACAAAGTGTCCTTCATTGGCTGAAGAATATAAGGGTTGACGCCAATGGCAAACTCTCCGATAAATCGTGCGCCCTCATCAGTATCAAGCACTTGGTTAATCTTCGTTGAATCATTGGCGGAAGCCTTGATGATTTTTCCATTTTCAAATTCAAAGCTGATATTTTCATAAGTAAATCCCTGGTATACAGCAGGAGTATTATAGGAAATTTTCCCTTGAACGGAATCTCGCACCGGCGCAGTGTAGACTTCACCGTCCGGAATGTTAAGATGACCGTCGCATTTAACCGCGGGAATGTCTTTAATGGAAAAGGACAAGTCAGTTCCGGGACCGGTGATTCTGACCCGGTCGGTTTTATTCATCAAGTTAACAAGGGCGTCCATCGCCAGGGACATTTTGACGTAATCCAGGTTGCATACCTTAAAATAGAAATCTTCAAAGGCATCAGTACTCATTCCGGCCAGTTGCGCCATAGAATAATTAGGATAGCGCAGTACAACCCATTTTGTTTTGGCAACACGAATCTTATGATGTACCGGTTCAAGATAATATTTCATATAAAGCTGCATTTTATCCATTGGAACAGTGCTCATCTCAAAATTGTTTTCCCCTGCTCTAAGGCCGATATATGCGTCCATGGCTTCCATCCGAGGTATTTCCCACTTGGCAAGTAACTCCATTTGTTCTCGAGAAGCGTTTTCCAATAGTGTTCGGTTGATTTCCTGATTTTTTATGGAGACAAATGGTATACCGCCGGTACGATAGGATTCCTTGATTAATTCTTTAGTCAGTGGAAGTTCCCATCCGGTTGTTTCAATTAAAATTTTTTCTCCAGGCTTGAGGCCAACAGAATAATTGATTAGATTACCGGCCAGAGCTTGAATGCGTGGGTCTTTCATCTTTTCACTCTCCTTCATCGGGAATTATTCCCAAAGCAAAAACATTTTAACAAAAAGAGTCTAAAAAAACAAGGGAGGGTTTTTATCGGTGCATTTTTAAAAAAATTGTAATATAATTATGATAAAAAGGGAGAGGATAATGTGAAAGGACTAATTGTTCGGTGGATTCTAAATGCGGTAGCTTTGTTAATAACGGCGCAACTAATTAATGGGATGGAGGTAAGCGGGCTTTTATCTGCTTTAGTTGCAGCAATGGTTTTAGGCGTGGTTAATGCAGTGATTAGGCCAATAATTTTAGTCCTGACACTTCCAATTAATATTGCCACCCTGGGCTTGTTTACCCTGATTGTCAATGGGTTTATGTTAAAAGCGGTAAGCAGCGTCGTAGTAGGTTTTCAGGTGCAAGGATTTTGGGCAACCATAGTTGGTGCTCTTTTATTGTCAATTTTAAGCGGAATATTATCCATGCTGGTTAGAGATTAAGTGATTTAATGCGTGGTTAAGTATTTTTTAAAAAGTATGATAAAAACGGCAGCTTGTTGTAGGCTGCCGTTTTACTACTTATATAAAATTGTTATAAAAAATAAATGCTGCCGTTTTCCAGTTTAGCAATCCGAGCAAGGGACTCTACGCGCACACCCTCATCTCTCAGGGAATTGCCTCCATCTTGAAAGGCTTTTTCAATGACGATCCCAACACCTACCAAGGTAGCACCGGCTTGATGCACTATCTCAATCATTCCCCGAGAGGCTTCACCTGTTGCCAAAAAATCATCAATTACCAATACCCGGTCATTGTTGTTGAGATAATTAGCAGAGACCATAATATCAACATCTTCTTCCTTCGTAAAGGAATGGATCCGGCCGAAATAGGCTGTGTCGGTCAGTGTTGAGGGACGCTTTTTTTTCGCGAAAACTACGGGAACTCGCAGGGCTAGGCCGGTCATCAAAGCAACAGCTATTCCTGATGCTTCCAGGGTTAGTACCTTTGTAACCTTGCTCTGGGCAAACCTTTTGGCAAATTCGGTACCGATGGCCTCCATCAAGACAGGGTCTATTTGGTGATTGAGAAATGAATCCACTTTTAGAATTTGATCGGAAATTACCTTGCCTTCATTTAATATTTTCTGCTTAAGCAGTTCCATGATGTCTGACCTCTCTTTTTTAGCGTTCTTCTCTATCGTAAGGAAGTCCAAGGGCACCAGGCGGACTAACCCGGTGTGACTTTGTTTCTCGAGTAATTAAAATCAGAACAATAATTGTACATATATAAGGAAGCATCTGCAAAAAGAAGGGAGAGATGTCAATTCCTCTGGTCTGAATCCGAAAACCTAAGGCGTCTACTCCACCAAAAATATAAGCACCAAGCAAGCACTTTATTGGATTCCAGGTGGCAAAGATAACTAGGGCTACGGCAATCCATCCCCGGCCAGCAGTCATGTTCTCCAGCCAGGAAGGAGCATAAGCCAGTGATAGGTAAGCTCCTCCTAATCCTGCTAACATTCCGCCAAATATAACGGCAACATAACGAATTAAGGAAACGTTTATCCCAACTGCATCTGCTGCTGCCGGATTTTCCCCAACTGCCTTTAGATTTAGGCCCCAACGTGTTTTATATAAAACCACAGCCAAAACAATTACTATAAGGTAGCTGAGGTAAACAAGGGCATCATGTTGAAAAAATATTTCTCCTATATAGGGAATTTTACTCAGAACGGGAAAATCAAACGGCTTAAAAGTAGTCGGAGCGGGAATGCCGATAAGCGATTTTCCCATAAAACCGGAAAGGCCGGTTCCAAACATAGTCAGGGCAAGGCCACTCACAACCTGATTGGCTCGGAGGGTGATTGTCAAAAAAGCATGAATTAGAGCCGTGGCTCCTCCGGCAATCATGGCAGCCAATACTCCTATCCATGGGTTCTGCACATAGGCATTAATCATAAACCCTGTGACGGCGCCGACCAGCATCATTCCTTCTACGCCAAGATTAAGATTGCCTGCTTTTTCCGCTACCATTTCCCCTAGGGAGGCAAAAAGAATGGGGGTTCCTGCTGTTACTGCCGTGGCAAGCATGGAGACAAGAAAAATATTTTCCATTATGCACCCTCCTTTGCTGTCGGTTTACTCTTTCCTTTACCAAATTTCAGGTCATAATTGGTAAGAAGCTGTCCGCCCAGAATAAAAAAGAGAATTGTACCTTGAATCATATTCACGGTAGCAGCAGGAAGCCCCACTAACTGAGTTGCATAGCCCCCAACCAAAAGACCGCCGAAAAGAAAGGATACCACTGCCAGGAGGGCAGGATGAAGTTGACCCAGCCAAGCGATAATAATAGCGGTGTATCCGTAACCGGGGCTTAATCCGTGCTGTAGTCTCCCTGCTACGCCGGACACTTCCGCCATTCCGGCAATACCTGCTAACCCACCGCCAATAAATAAAACTAAACAAATGTTACGGGCAATGTTCATTCCGGCATAACGAGCGGCAGCAGGGCTTTCTCCGATTACTCGCACCTGATAACCCCACTTGGTATAGCCGATAAGCACATAGATTATCACTGCTGCTACAATTGCAAATAACAGCCCCAGGTGGATTCTGCTATTTCCCAGGGTGGGGAGTAGAGCGCCTTCCGTAAAGGGGGCTGTCATAGGAAAATTGAATCCGTTAGGATCCTTCCAAGGGCCGTAAACCAAATAATCGAGCCATAAAATAGCTATATAGTTCATTAAAAGAGTGGTAATTGTTTCATTTACCTTAAGGTAGGCTCTGGGAATAGCCGGGAGCAGCCCCCAGATGCCTCCGGCGAGAAAGCTCATAATAAACATAAAAGGAATCATTAAATATGCCGGCAGATTTGGGAAGTTCAGTGCTACCCAAGTTGCTCCAAACGCACCCATATAAAACTGACCTTCTGCGCCAATATTCCATAACTGCATGCGAAATGCTAAGGCAACTCCCAATCCGCAAAGCATCAAAGGAATCGCCTTAACAATGCTTTCCGTTAAGCCATAGGATGTGCCGAAAGCACTGGAGAAAAGCATGGCGTAAACTTTTATGGGATCAAAGCCGGAAAGTAACAGAAAGATTCCGCTGACGAAAAGAGCCATTAAAATTGATAGTATGGGAATTACCACCGACATCATCCGTGATGGGGCAGCCCTTTTTTCCAGTTTTATCCTCATCATGCAATCCCCTCCTGGAGCGACTGGGTTCCCGTCATTAATAATCCCAAGGATTCTTTGGTAGTATTCTCAGGAAGTTTTTCCGCCATAGTTTTACCTTCGAAGAGAACGAGAATTCGGTCGGAGAGACTGAGTATTTCGTCTAGATCCTCGGAAATTAAAAGTATTCCTGTTCCCGCCATTTTTTGCTTTAATAAAAGGGAGCGGACTGCTTCGGTTGCCCCAATATCCAATCCTCTTACCGGGTAAACGGCCACAATCAAACGGGGGTCGGTAGATATCTCCCGGGCAAGTAGCAGTTTTTGCAGATTGCCTCCCGACATTAGTTTGACAGGGGCATCAATAGTTGTGGTTCTTACGTCAAATTGTTCAATTATTTCTTTTGCTTTAGTACGTAAAGGCTTATAATTTATCAACCAACCTTCTTGGCGACGATATTGTTTTAAGATAATATTGTCAACTGTGCTGAGGTTTGGCACTAAGCCCATACCTAAACGATCTTCCGGAACATGGGAAATACCTGCCTCAATAAATTTTTCCGGTGAGGCAGCGGTAAAGTCTTTGTCATTAATTAGTATTTTACCATGGGTAGTAGGTCGTAAACCGGTTATCACTTCAACCAGTTCTCTTTGTCCGTTGCCCGCTACTCCGGCAACACCTAAAATTTCCCCCGCGTTAATATGAAGTGTTATATCCTTTAAACCGGGTAACCCTTTGTCATTTAATGCCCGGATATTTTCCAGCTTAATAATGGTGTTTCCTGAAACAGAAAACCGCCTGTTTTTATTAAAGGAAATATCATGTCCAACCATCATGTGAGCAAGTTTTTCTCGGGTTGTTTTTGCTTTTTCCAGGGTTGCTACGGACTTACCGCCCCGCAATACCGTTACCCGGTCGGCAGCATCCATTACTTCCTGCATTTTATGGGTAATTACGATAACAGATTTACCGGCATCAGCCATGCGCCGCAAGGTAGCAAAAAGATCTTTGGATTCCTGTGGTGTTAAAACTGCAGTGGGCTCGTCTAAAATTAAAATATCCGATCCTCGATAAAGGATTTTAATAATTTCAACACGCTGCTGTTCTCCTACAGATAATTGCCAAACTTTTGCCTGGGGATCTACCGCTAGACCGTATTGTTCAGAAAGGGATTTAATTTTTTCATTGATTTTTTTCTTGTTCAACCAAAAGGAAGTACTTTGAGAACCCAAAATAATGTTTTCTGCTACTGTTAGTGGCCGGACCAAACGAAAATGCTGGTGTACCATACCGATTCCGGCGAAGATGGCATCTTTTGGAGATTTAAAATTAACCTTTTTTTCTTTAATAAAAATTTCACCGCTGTCAGGCTTGTACAGGCCGGTTAAAATACTCATCAAAGTGCTTTTACCGGCACCATTTTCTCCTAACAGGGCATGAATTTCCCCTGCCTGCACTTCTATATTGATATCAGTATTTGCGGCAACCCCGGGAAAATGTTTGGTGATTTTGTTCATTTTAACGATCACAGGGTGTATCATTGTTTCATCCCCCAAAATAATAATCTTTGGCTACCGGGAAAACCGGCAGCCAAAGATTCACTGCTTTTTTAGTTCTGAAAATAATTATTCGACCGAACCTTCAACGCCTTCCACAAACCAATCAAGATTAAGTTTCTCTTCGTCACTTAAGCTTTGCCCTTCAGGTACTTTTGCTGTCCCATCTTGAGCTTTGATCGGGCCATCGAAAACATCCCATTCACCGCTGTCAATCAGAGCTTTTTTCTCTTCAACCAACTGTTTTACATCTTCAGGTACAAAGGAAGCGAAAGGAGCAAGGTCAACAGCCCCATCGGCCATGGAATACCATTTTTGTTCCGATTTCCATGTGCCATCCATTACAGCCTGGACGGTTTCCACATAATAGGAGCCCCAATCCCACACAGGACCTGTCAGAACAGCATTGGGCGCAAATTGAGACATATCACTGTTATAACTGATGCCGTAAACTCCAGCCTCTTCTGCAGCTTGCTGCGGTCCAGGGGTGTCCTGATGTTGAGCAATTATATCAGCACCGGCTTCCACAAGGCTTTTTCCAGCATCCTTTTCTTTTGCCGGATCGTACCAGGTATTGGTCCATACCACTTTCACGGTTGCTTCAGGGTTGACAGAACGTACACCTAAGGTAAAGGCATTAATCCCCCGGACAACTTCCGGAATGGGAAGAGCAGCCACGTAACCGATGGTATTGGTCTCAGTCATTTTTCCGGCAATAATTCCGGAAAGATATCGCGGTTGATATATCCGACCAAAATATGTACCCACGTTATCGGCGGTTTTAAAACCGGAACAGTGGAGGAAGGTAACTTCCGGATTCTGTTCCGCTACTTTGATAACACTGTCCATGTAACCGTAGCTTGTGGCAAAAATAACTTTACAGCCTTCACTTACCATTTGGTTCAGCACTCGCTCGGCATCAGTGGGGTTTTCGTTAACGGATTCGGCCTTTACTAACTCCACATTGCCAATTTCATTTTTCATATACTCTGCACCTAAATCATGAGCGTAGGTCCAGCCGGCATCACCGATGGGACCCACATAAATAAATCCGACTTTCAAAGGTTCTTCTTGGGAATTGTCTGCCGGGGTTTGAGGCTCACCATCCTGTTGCCCACACCCTACAGCAAGTGCTGCAACCAGCATCAGGGCCAGCAGAAGCAGCAATGCTTTTTTCGTTTTCATCAGAAAATAAACCCTCCTAAAATAAATTTATTCTCTCTATATCTCATCTATCTGGAAAATACTTTTTTAAAATCGAACTTATGAGATATGAGAACGATTTGTTTACAAAACTAATTCCATGCGATTAGAAAAAATCCTGCCGTTTATTCGAAGAAATACGAAAGTTTTTTTAAAGAAGAGAGCTAATGTTCGGCAAATTATTCAAATAGTTTCATCAAATATTATTAATGATAAATTGGTGATAAAAACTTGCACTGGATTGATGGGCAAGAGGCAGGAGAAAGGAAAGGGCTTGAGGGAAGTTTTTTTCCCGGCTTTTTTCTGAAACGAGGGGATAATATTTTTGCGATTTGAGAGCATTGATTACCAGCCAGCCGGTAGGAGGCAGTTTAACAGGTTTTGAAGAGTAATTGCAGCGGACATATTTTTCCCGGTTTACATATGCCCAGTTTTCAAAAGTCTGGTGACCGTCAAATAAAACCCCGTTGGAATGGTGGGGAACACACATGTCTTGGATCAGGTGCCCGGCTGCGCCCAGGTAAAAGGCGGCTTTCTGATATTTTTTCAGGAGGGCAAACTTTTGTGCTTTTGCTACATGATGACTGTATCCTTTAAGAGCATGGGGAAAATACCATTTTCCTTTCTTGGTTTGGGGATTATAAAAATGGGTGGCGTTTTTGAAAGAACTGTCTGCCCATGAGGATCCTGTGTCAAGATCAGTCAAGTATGTATCAAGAAAATCGACACAGACATGTTCCCGGAGGCTTCTGAGAATGATCACGGCCTGCTGATTACAGAAGTGGTGGGTCGCTGCAGGATTTGGAGCGCTATTATCAAAAAAACTTGTGAGAAGCAAATTAACACCCATACTTGACCTTTTCCTGTTTCCCTTTTATATTAGGGTTGTATTTATCTAATTGGAAATTATGGAAAAAACGTAGTGCAGTATGTGCTGTCTTCAATATGTTAAAAAATACTATTTCTTAAGAAATAGGTATTTAAGTTGGTACCGGAACGTAGCAAGATTGTAAAAGAGTGCAGGGACTAAAAGAATAGGATTGGCACTTGTTTGAGCTTTGACGAGTTTGTACCAATCCCTTTAGAACTTAGACAATGCCTAGTTTTGTTTAATAACCTTCATCTGATGAGTCTACTTCATTACACAAGTTATCGCTGCACGAGTAACCGCAAATTGGACAAGTAGATGCAACCTTGGGTTCTGCTTCAAACATGTTTCCGCACCGGGCACATTTGTATGAGCGAACCGCGTTATCCGGCATCCCAAAATTTTTGTTCATGGTTTTACCTCCTGTGCTTATATAAAAATAATGTTATAGTGTTGTTTATCAAAATAAATGTAAATAATATAATTGGACTGAATTAGTTTTCCGTAAATCGAGTTAACTTATGCAAACAATAACTCTGTTTAAATTTTCATTGGAATAATCTTTATTTCAAGGAGGTATACGTTGGAAAAAGTAATAAAAGATATTATTCAAAAAAAAGGACCTATGACATTTGCCGGTTTTATGCATCTTGCTTTATATTATCCGAAGTGGGGTTATTATACTTCTAACCAAGATATTATTGGCAGGGAAGGCGATTTTTTTACTAGTGCACACGTTAACCCGGTATTTGGTGAAACACTGGCGGAACAGTTGTCTCAAATGGCCGATATTTTGGGTGAACCGGAATTTAAAATTGTGGAGTTTGGTGCCGGGCGGGGTTTTTTAGCGTTGGATATTTTAAACGGCCTAAAGAAAAAACATCCAAGGGTTTTTGAGGGAACACGCTATTATATTGTAGAAGTGGGACCCGGGTTAAAACAAAGGCAGCGGGAATTGCTGGAAGAAGAAGTGGACTTCCGCGGGAAAATAAAATGGCTGGACAATTTGAAAGAAATAGATAAACCCATTTGCGGCTGTGTACTAAGCAATGAATTGGTAGATGCTTTTCCGGTACATATTGTCAAGCAGGTTGGCGCGGAACTTAAAGAGGTATATGTAGATATAAAAGACAATGGATTTTGTGAGATTTTAGATGAGCTGTCCACGCCGTTGCTTAAAGAATACTTTAGTCGATTAAATATAAAACTGCAGGATGGGCAGCGGGCGGAAGTAAATTTGGCGGCGCTTGACTGGCTTAAGGAAGTGGCAGGGAGCCTTGACCGGGGATTTCTCCTTACTATTGACTATGGTTATGAGGCTCCCCTCTTATATCATCCTGTCCGCCATGACGGAACGATCATGTGTTATTATCGGCACAGGGCTTCTGATAATCCTTATATAAATGTGGGGCGGCAGGATATCACGGCTCATGTTAACTTTACCGCCCTAAAAATCTGGGGAGAAGATGCCGGTCTTATTACTACCGGGTTTACCAATCAGATGCACTTTTTGTTTAATCTGGGGATTATCCGGGAGGCTCAGGGAGATGGTAAAAAGGCTTTGGCTGTTCAGCAGTTGGTAAGTCCGGAAGGAATGGGAGGTATTTTTAAAGTCTTGGTTCAGCATAAGGGAATTAAGGATCCCCATTTAAAAGGACTTGTGGATCATATGAGTTAGTTGTTGAGATAAACAAATAGACTGATCGGAAAACCAAATATTTAGCAATAAACTCGCAAAAAAAATTTATCGAAAAAAAGAGGAATTTCCTATTTAATAAAGAATCCTTAAAAATTCTAAAAACAAATAGCAGTACGGATGAAGGTAATAGGAGAAGACTTTGGTCGCCGAAGGGGCAAGAAAATACTCTGCCGGGTATTTTTGAATCTCTCAGGTTTATGACTGTTACCGGACGAACCTCTGGAGAGACTTGGTTGGTTCCAGGCGCCGAAGGATTTATTCTCTCAGGCAAAAGGACAGGGGAAGGCACGCCGGTTGTAAGACCGGATGTTTTCATTTGTTTAGAAACCAAGTTCAACTATCTGAGCTTGGTTTTTTGTATTGTCACTATAAGTGCAACGAGGGTTTCCCCTAAAGGACTGGAATTTCTACGCATTGTAAAAAAGCACAATGCTAGAAATTCTGACGCGCCTGCGTGGAATTCGGTGCAAACCAAGTTTTCTTTAGCTTATCAAGGCCGGGGCTGTGCATTTGAAGGAGGGGTTTTCGGAATACTGATCTTTCCGTTTGATGAACCTAATCAAAAATTAACAGGAGGAATGACATGTGACCTTTATTGAATTAGTAACAAAAATAGATGATATTGTTTGGGGAGTTCCTTTGTTGGTGCTGTTGGTAGGAACAGGATTATTCTTAACCCTCAGATTACGGTTTTTATCTTTTCGCAAGCTTCCCCTTGCGTTAAAAATGGTCTTTACCCGTTCAGAAAGCAAGGATGGAGCAGGGGACATTACTCATTTTCAGGCTTTGATGACTGCTCTTGCCGCAACTATTGGTACAGGTAATATTGTTGGAGTGGCCACCGCAGTTTTTGCCGGCGGACCTGGTGCTGTATTTTGGATGTGGGTAACTGCACTGGTCGGGATGGCTACCAAATATGGAGAAGCTGTACTAGCCGTAAAGTATCGAATTGTTGATGATAAAGGGGAAATGGCAGGCGGCCCCATGTATTATTTGGAGCGGGGCTTAAAGATGAAGTGGCTCGGTGTTTTGTTTGCTGTTTTCGGTGCGATCGCCGCTTTTGGGATTGGCAATATGGTACAGTCCAATTCAGTAGCCGGGGCACTTAATGATACATTTAATTTGCCATTGCCTGCAGCCGGGATCATTCTTGCTGTCTGTGTCGGGGTGGTAACTTTAGGCGGGATCAAAAGCATCGGCCGGGTTTCCGAATGGGTGGTGCCGATAATGGCCGTTATATATGTAATTGGCGCTTTAGTTATTCTGCTGATTAATATAAAAGCAATTCCGGCGGCAATTGTTTTAATCGTTGAGTCTGCTTTTACCGGACATGCTGCTTTAGGCGGATTTCTTGGTGCTACAATGAAGAAGGCTATTCAAATGGGTGTTGCACGGGGGGTTTTTTCCAATGAATCCGGTCTGGGTAGTGCGCCTATTGCTGCGGCAGCAGCGAAAACTGATTACCCGGTGAGGCAGGCACTGGTCTCCATGACCGGAACATTCTTAGATACAATTATTGTTTGTTCCATGACCGGTTTAGTGCTTGTGATTACAGGAGCTTGGGCTTCCGGAAAAGAGGGCGTAGAAATGACCAGACTGGCCTTTGGCTCCGGGCTGCCAGGTAATTGGGGAGGTTTTATTGTTTCTTTCGGAATAATATTCTTTGCCTATTCAACTATTTTGGGCTGGAGTTACTACGGAGAAAAGTGCATGGAATATCTTTTTGGCTTAAAATTAATTTTACCTTATCGAATTCTTTTTGTTATTATTGTATTTATCGGCAGTACCATGAAGCTGGATCTGGTTTGGAAAATTGCCGACATTATGAATGGGCTGATGGCAGTTCCCAACTTAATCGGGCTGCTAGGTTTAAGCGGAGTCATTGTGGCGGAAACCAAATTGTTTTTTGATAAGATTTCCCAAGAAAATAATTAGAGAATTTAAAAAACATAAATGGAAATACCCGCTGATTAAGATGGCGGGTATTTCCATTTAGAAAAATGAAATAATCAAAAAGGTTATTGGCATAATAAAAGTGTCAAAAAGAGGGGGGATACAAAATTAAAAAAAGTATAATTTTAATGGTTGTGTTTATTGGTATCTTTTTCAGCGCACCTATTTGGGCCTATGAATGCAGTGATTTTGTTTCCTGTCCTGTACTAAAAGCCGGTGACCCTGCTCCAACAGGTCAATTTATTGCCGACCTTCAGAAATTACTGAAAACGGCAGGCTATTACCACGAAAAGATCAATGGTAAGTATGACCAAGTAACCGCACAGTCTGTAAAGGATTTTCAAAAAGATTTTAACTTAAGTGCAGATGGGGTAGTAGGTGTAAAAACATGGGATGCATTGGCTGATTTATATGAAGAGCCTGTGATGACCAATACCTTGAAAGAAGGGCCAAAAGGAAAGATTTCCATATTGGTCGATGTCAATAAACTTCAGTTACATGTGCTGGATGACGGGAAGGTCTTTAAAACATATCCGATTGCCATCGGAACGTCTAAGACTCCCAGTCCTGTGGGCGAATATAAAATCATTAATAAGGCAGTGAACTGGGGAACGGGATTTGGTACGAGATGGATGGGGTTAAACGTTCCTTGGGGAATTTACGGGATTCATGGTACCAACAAACCGGGTTCAATTGGCAGAGCCGCTTCGCACGGGTGTTTTCGCATGTTTAATCAGCATGTTGAGGAAATATTTCCCTGGATACCAATTGGGACAAGGGTGCGTGTAATTGGTTACACACCAAAGTTTCATAGTTTCACGAGACCATTAAAATTAAAGAGCTCAGGCCAAGATGTGGTTATGTTGCAGTATCGGTTACAGGAACTGGGTTTCAGCAGCGATCCTGCGGATGGACGTTACGGGGGGATGACCGAACTGGCGGTAAAAATTTTTGAAGCTTACCACATGTTGCCGGTAGATGGTACTGCCGACATGGAAATGTTAAAAAGGTTGGAAGAATATCAAAAAAAATAGGATAATCCCAGGCATTGACCTGGGATTAGTTTTTATCCTTATTTATTCTTCCATAGTAGATAGGTCTCCGGCAAATGTCCCTAACTCCCATGCCTTTAATACCCGCCGCATGATTTTCCCGGACCGGGTTTTGGGCAATTTTTCGCGGAATTCAATTTCGTGAGGAGCGGCGTGGGCAGAAAGATTTTTTTTCACAAAAGCCCGAATATCTTCTTTTAACTCTTCAGAAGGTCGAAAGCCTTTTTTTATTGAAAGAAATGCTTTGATGATTTCTCCGCGTACCGGATCCGGCTTTCCAATAACCCCTGCTTCGGCAACTGCCGGGTGTTCCAATAATTTACTTTCCACTTCAAATGGGCCGATCCTTTCCCCTGAGGTATTAATAACATCGTCTAGGCGCCCTTGAAACCAAAAATAGCCATCCTCGTCTTGATAAGCAGAATCCCCCGACAAATACCATGGTTTAAAGTAAAAATAGTCTTCATATTTGGCCGGGTTTTTCCAAATCTGGCGCATCATTGCCGGCCAGGAAACTTTAATTGCCAGGTGTCCCATCTTGTTTGGACCTAACTCACACCCGCTGTCATCAATAATAGCAGCGTATATTCCGGGAAATGGTTTTCCCATGGAACCTGGTTTAATAGGCATACAGGGATAGTTGGCAATGATTTGACCTCCTGTTTCGGTCATCCACCAAGTGTCGTGGATCCGTTGCTTTAAAACCTTGCTTCCCCACCGGACAACCTCCGGGTTTAAAGGTTCTCCAACAGATAATACATGGCGCAGGCTGGAAAGATCATACTCTTTGACTAAATCGTCCCCGGCAGCCATCAGCATGCGGAAGGCGGTCGGTGCACTGTACCAAACGGTAACCTGGAATTTTTCCAGCACAGAATACCATTCTCTCGGCAAAAAACGGCCTCCGCGCACTACGATAGACGCACCCAGCAACCAGGGACCAAAAATACCGTAAGATGTCCCTGTGATCCATCCCGGGTCGGCGGTACACCAGTAAATATCATCATCACGCAGGTCTAAAACCCAAAGAGTGGTTTGGTAAAGGTGAATCATGGCATTGTGGACATGCAGAACCCCTTTTGGTTTGCCGGTAGAACCTGATGTATAATGCAGCACCATTCCGTCTTCGCCGTCCATCCATACTATGGGGAAATTAGCGGAGGCATGATCCATCAATGTTTTGTAATCGAATTCGTTTTCTTTAAATTTATGGCCGTCGGCATCTACCAAAAAAATGCATTTTAAATTGGGCAAATTTTCCTGGTCTACCCGGTCCAGCATTTTAGGGGTGGTAATAAGAGCAACTGCTTCACTATCCTTTAACCGGTCGGTTACTGCCGATTTCATAAAAGCTTCGAACAAGGGCCCGACGATTCCTCCTGCTTTCAGTATGCCGAGACAACAAATATATAGTTCCGGTTGACGCGGCATAAAAATAAAAACGCGGTCACCTTTACCTATCCCCACATCGGAAAGAACATTGGCAAACTTGTTTGATAACAGTTTAAGATCTAAAAAGGTATATTTTTCGTTCCGGGTATTGTTGGTAAAGTAGAGAGCTACCTTATTCTTTTTCCAGGAATCACAGTGGCGGTCAATGCATTCATATGCGATGTTTAACTTGCCTGTTTCGTACCAGGAGAAATTTTTCTCTGCGTCGGACCACTGAAAGCTTTGATAAGCGTTTTCATAATCCGGCATATTTAATGTTAATGACGTAGCCGGTATGTAGTTAAAATCATCCAAAGGGTACCCCTCCCGTTCGAATAAAGGGACCTGCCACCGGTCCCCTTTTCTCATGTCTCTTTAACAAAATACTTAGCATTTATTATAGCATAAATATTCAGAAAAGAAAAACAAATCTAACGACAACAAAGCTAAATTATCTAAATATTCCTACAATTAAAATGCCAGGAGAAACTTTGTTTTTATGGAAAAAAATAGAAGGAATAAGAGAGGGACCCTCGAATTATTTTACTTATTAAAGAGACGGGGTGAAAAGATGGGGCAGGGTCCTGATATAAAAAGAATGAAAAAAACCTGTTACCGTAGGGAATTGATAATTCCTGAGGGTCTGATAGTAATTGAGGGACCGGTAACCTCCCGATATTTGGCACAATTAGACATGGACCCAGGCCTTAAAGGGTTCCGGCCTCCCGAATTGCAGTGGGACGCACTGCAGGAGATTGCTGAACTCCCGGAAGGCCGAGTAATTATGGCTGTTCATAAAGGAAGTATTGTAGGATATATAACGTTCCATTTTCCTGATGAATTTGGCCGGTGGGGGCGTTCGAAAATGCCTTGTTTACTGGAACTTGGTGCGATAGAAGTAGCTCCCCGGGTCAGGGGACGAGGGGTGGCTCCCCAACTTCTTCAAGTTGCTTTTGAGGATGAGGATATGGAAGAGTTTATTGTGATTTCAACTGAATACTACTGGGAATGGGATTTGGATGGGACCGGCCTTTCCGTTTGGCAGTATAAGAACATGATGGAAAAACTATTAGGAAAAGTTAACCTTCGTCCGGTGGGAACCGATGACCCGGAAATTTCCGCTCACCCGGCAAATTCTTTAATGACCCGGTTTGGCAAAAAGGTTGACTATGATTTTCTTCAAAAATTTGAAATTCTGAGATACAAAAATAAATATACATTATAGTTTAACTAGGCTTTTTGCCCTGCCCTGCCTTACCGGTGTATATTCAATTGATATAACCAAGTACTTTAGATAAACAGATAACTGTTAGCTATCGGATAAATGTTTTAGGTAGGCAAGGAGTGAAGATCAAATGATTGTTGAAAACATTATGAACTCCAAAGTTATTACAGTTCACCCGGATAATTCCGTGGCCCAGGCGATAGACTTAATGCGCGATAACAATATTAGGCATCTTCCCGTAACAACTGAGGGTAACCTTATCGGAATTATATCGGATCGGGATATGCGTTCCGTCTCTCCGTCGATTTTAACAGGGGATGAACCGGAATTATTAATAAACACCAAGGTAAAAGATATTATGCAAAAACAGGTGATTACCGTACACCCGCTGGATTTTTTAGAGGAAGCGGCCCGGCTGATATACGAATACAAAGTTGGCTGTCTGCCTGTTGTTAGCCAAGAAAGGGTAGTAGGCATAATTACTGAGGCGGATGTCTTACGTTCAATGGTGGAATGGGTTGGTCTGCTTCAACCGGGAGCTCACCTTGAACTGGAACTGCCAAACAGACCGGGAATGTTGGCTAGTGTTGCCGGCATTGTCCAAAGACATGGTGTTAATATTATTAGTGCTCTTCTTTTCCCGGGAAAGATGGATAATACACAAACTCTGATTTTACGTTTAAAAGCTCTTGATATTAGAATGATCATAAAAGACATTGAAGCTGAAGGGCATAAAGTCCTCTGGCCGCTACAAAGGGAACCTGATTATGAGCGGTAAGGCTGTTTTTGTTTATCATCCAGATTTGGAAAAATATTATTTCAAACCTGAACATCCTTTTAATCCCACGAGGCTTAGGATCACTGTGTCTTTACTTCAAGAATTAGGTTTGCTCAAAGAAAATGACATTGTGACTCCCCGCTTGGCTTCGATGGAGGAGCTTTTACTTGCCCACGACCAGGATTATATTCGGGCGGTTGAGAAATTGTCTAATAACTGTTTTGAGGAGGAAGGATTATTTTTTGGAATCGGCACTGAAGATAACCCGGCATTTTCCGATATGCATTGGGCATCCAGCCTTGTTGTTGGGGCAACGCTTACGGCAGGGGAAGAAATTATGGAAGGCAGAGCAGACCATGCAGTAAGTATTGCCGGAGGGCTGCATCATGCCGGCAGAAGGCAGGCTTCCGGTTTTTGCATCTACAATGATATTAACGTTGCTATCCGTTATTTATGCCATAAATATCATATCCGGGTTTTTTATATTGATACTGACGCCCACCACGGAGATGGAGTGCAATGGGAATTTTACGAGGATCCGAATGTACTCACTGTGTCTTTTCACGAAAGTGGTCGGTTCCTTTTTCCGGGCACCGGCTGGCTGAACGAACGAGGCAAAAAAGAAGGATATGGTTATTGTGTCAATGTGCCATTGGAGCCTTTTACAGATGACAATTCATTTTTAGAATGTTTTCGTGAAGTGGTCCCTCCGTTGATAGAAGCTTTTCAGCCTGATTTAATCATCAGCCAGAATGGTTGTGACGGTCACTTTTATGATTCCTTAACCCATATCAATCTCTCCATTAGCGCTTTTCAAGAGATTCCTCGCCTTGTACATCAGCTTGCCCACGCATTTTCCGGGGGCAAATGGCTGGCTGTGGGCGGAGGTGGTTATGATCCGTTTAGAGTTGTTGCCAGGGCCTGGGTTTTATTATGGGCAGAAGCTGCCGGGTTAAATGTTAAAGGGAACATTCCCCTTTCATGGCAAAAAAAATGGCAAAAAATAAGCCCCTGCACTGTGCCCCAAACTCTATTTGATTCCCCGGAGGTTTCTTTGTCTGTTCCTCGCTGCCAAGAGATTGCGGAAAAAAACTTCCGTGCGGCAAGTCAGGCTGTTCAAGATACGCTGATTGTTCTAAATAAATATATTTAATAACCAGAGCAACAGGCTGTTCTTTGGATATTATTTACAAAAGGATTTTAAATTTTTGTGGAAAATTATATAAAGACTGGCTGGAGGGACCAAAAGTAATATTTCCAAGGAGAGATTATATAATGAAGCATGCCGGACTGGTTTTTCTTTTAATTATTGGAGTCATATGGTCGGGAATCGTTGATGTTCAGGCAGCGCCGGAAATTAAAATTCAGGTTGATGGTAAAACGCTTTCATCTGATGTGGAACCCGTTATTGACCAAGGCCGCACTCTTGTTCCTCTTCGGGTTGTTATGGAAAATCTAGGCGCGAAAGTTTCTTATGAACATGAAACTAAGACTGTGATAATTAAGAAATTTACCCGGAACATGATCTTAAAAATAGACAGCAAAGAAGCGCGGATAGATGATGAAGTAGCAATACTAGATGTGCCGGCAGCGATTGTTTCAAATCGAACCCTAGTTCCATTGAGATTTGTCGGTCAAGCCTTGGGATCTACAGTTCACTGGGAAGACAAGACAAAAACAGTAGTAATCGGTGCGCCTCAATTGATATTTGATACTAAAGGGGCGGAGCAAGAAGTTTTTTCTTTGGTCAACAAAGTTCGAAAACAGCATGGTTTGCAGCCATTAATATGGGTCGAGGAGTTAGCCGACGCAGCTCGGGCCCATAGCCAAGATATGGGTGAACATGATTTCTTTGCCCATATATCTCCTACAACCGGAAGCCCTGCTCAAAGAGTGCAATCTTATGGACTTCCCGGTGCAGCGGAAAATATTGCGGCGGGATATACAGATGCTAATGCTGTTTTTGATGCCTGGATGTTGTCGCCGGACCACCGGGGAAATATTTTAAATCCTGATCACAGATTTATTGGAAACGGAGTGTACTGTGAAAATGATAACAGAGACCCGTATAACGGTTTTTATTGGACTCAAGAGTTTATTAAAGGAGAAGCAGTTCTTTTATCTCCCGGACCGGAATCAACGGTAACCGGTAGACGCTTGCAAGTAGAGGGGTATTCAGCAGAACCTGAAGTAGAGTTAACTGTTTATAAAATGTTAGATAAGAAAACTTATTCCGAAAAATATACGGAAGATATTTCTGTTGGTCATGACGGTAAATTTTCCGAGGAAATATCCCTGCGCAAAGGGCGGGGTCTTTACCTGATTCAGGTTTCTGATTATGATCTTCGCTATGTGGAGTACCAATAGAGTCAAAAGAAGAATATAAATGATGTTATAATAAATTAGAAATAAAAACTCTGGACGGAGGCAACTTAATGAAAGCGATACCATTTGGCCCAACTTATGAAGAAATGCTTTATCCCGACCGGGTAAGCCCTGACATAAGGAGTCAGGCTTTAAACAAACTAAGTGATGATGAATTTGATCCCATCAATTTATTTAATATTACCTGGAAAAACGGGGGAAACAAAGTGCGGAAAGTTGTTCTTCCCCGAGAATTAACCGGGGTAGAGGCAAATATTATAGTTTTACTGGGGAAATATTTTCCCTCAGGTTCACATAAGGTAGGTCCGGCTTATGCTACGTTAATGGAAGGGTGTGTTGATGGAGAGATCCTTCCCGGCCGGAATACTATTTTAGGGCCTTCATCCGGCAATTTTGGGATTGGGGTAGCTTACATATGCCGCTTAATGGGATATGAATCAATTATTATTGTTCCTGCCGCGATGACCAGAGAGCGGGTGGAACGTATCAAAAAATATGAGGCCGGCTTGGAAAGGGTTAGTGGCGAGGAGGCGGGCATGCGCAGTATTCTGAAGCGTACCCGCGAATTAATGAAAAATCCTGTCAATCGGGCGCTAGCCCAATTTGAGCTTCTACCCAATTATCGTTTTCATCGGTATGTAACAGGCCATTCTGTTGTGGAAGCTGCCCAAGAAACAGGTAATGGAAAAATTGCCTGTTTCGCTGTAGCGCCAGGGTCAGCGGGAACCATTGCCGCCGGTGACCATGTTAAAAGCGTTTTTCCTGAAGCTGTTGTAGCGGCTCTGGAGCCATTTGAATGTCCTACCTTATCCAGGGGCTTGGGTGGGGCTCACCGGATTGAGGGTATCGGTGATAATTTATGCAATCTGATTCATAATTTGCTCACCACGGACTATGTGGTACTTGTTCATGATGATGACTGTGTTAAAGGATTAAAGATAATCCAAGAGGGGGCGCAGATTTTAACGAGGATGGGTGTTGATTCGAATCTTGCGCAAAGCTTGGTCAATTTGTTTGGTGTTTCCGGGATATGCAATATTCTTGGTTCTATTAAAATGGCCAAATATTTACACTTAGGACCGGAGGATAATGTCGTAACCATCTCAACCGACGGCTTTGATCGTTATAGCTCGGTCTTAGAGGATTTAGCTGCTCGTAATCCCGGAATGGATAATACAATGCTGGAGCAATGGGGGGAAGAAATTTTTTGGGGACTGGACTCGGAGCAGATATTTGATTTTCGCGCTCAAGAGGCAAAAAATCATTTGTTTAAATTGAAGGAAAAAGATTGGGTTCCTTTTGGGTATTCTTTGGATTATTTGGAGACGATGAAAGAAATGAAATTTTGGGACCGGGAATATGAACGGGTGATTGAATATGATAAAAGAATAAAAGAATTGCGCAAATGATTGGGTCTATCAAGGAATAAAAATCCCGGCTTTCTGCCGGGATTTGCTTATTCTGTGTATGTGCTGTAGCTTTTATAAGAATGAATCTTGTAACCTGCATTTTTCAAGAGATTTATAATTGGGTTAACATTTTCGTGGGTAATCCTGATAACAAGGAAGGTCTTTTCTTCTTCCCGGAAAACAGCAACTCGGGAAATATTCGTACCTTCGTTTTTAATAATTTCAGTGACTCTAGCAAGTGTTCCGGGTTTATCTTCAACTTCCAGCGTAATCCGGCTTCCCGCTTCTTTAACGCCTAAAAGATCGATGAACGCATCAAAAATATTTGTCTCAGTAATAATTCCTACCAGTTTTCCATTTTCTAACACGGGGAGTGCTCCGACTTTATGCTCTCTTAAAATAATTGCGGCTTCTTCTACATAAGCGTTGGGGCTAATGGTGAATATTTCTTGGCGTTTAGGTAAAACATCAGCAACTTTCATTTTGGCTAGAAGGTAATTAATTTCGAAGACACTTAAGGAAGTGGCCGGAGATGGGGAGACCTCACTTAAATCCCGGTCGGTGACAATACCGATCAGTTTGTCCCTTTCCATAACCGGTAAACGCCTGATGTTGTACTTGCGCATTAATTCCAGAGCCTCTGCAATAGTAGTTTGCTTTGTAATTGTAACGGGATTTCTCGTCATTCTGGATCGAACATGCATTGTTTAATCCCCCTTCCGGATTTAGCTTCAAATGATTTTCCATATGATAATATTTACTGGATTAATGTAGTTTATTTTTCTACTTTAGAGATTATATTTCCTGCTGAAAAGAAAATTTTTAGTTAGTTTTGACACTTCTTTTAGAAAAAGAACGACAGAAGGAGTTTTTCTGAATGGTATAGAATAAAAAATGATAAAGTTTAAGGAGGCATGAAATAATGAGTGTTCAAAAATGGCATCATGAGGTTATCGGACAAAGAGTTGTTGAAGCTCTAAAAAATAATGAATTTGAAGCAGTCTATGTTCCCACTCGTCAAAAGGCGGCCGAGTATGTGTTGAATTTTATTAAACCCGGAGATTCTATTGGCATGGGAGGATCGGCTACTCTTGGAGAACTTGATATAACTCCCAAAATAACAGGGAAAGGGGCCCATATTTTAAATCAGAATCAGCCTGGTTTATCCCCGGAAGAAAAGGACAGTATTCGCCATCGGCAGCTAATAAGCGATGTATTTTTATGCAGTAGCAATGCGATCACCCTTGATGGCTACTTGGTAAATGTGGACGGGGTAGGGAACCGGGTAGCGGCAATGACATTCGGACCAAAAAAAGTAGTGGTTGTGGCCGGAATCAACAAGATTTGTGAAGATGTGCAGGCGGCTTTTCGAAGAATTGCTTTGGTGGCTGCACCACAAAATAATAAAAGGTTAGGTCTTCCAAATCCTTGTGTTGTGACGGGAATTTGTGCCGACTGCCGTGCTAAGACGAGAGTCTGCCGGATATTTTCTGTTATGAAGCGGAAACCAATGCTGTCGGATATTACGGTAGTTGTGGTTGGGGAGAGTTTGGGTTATTAAAGAACAGTAATTGTGATCTGTCGGGGAGGTGTTGGTTTTGGATCTGCGGGAAGATCAATTAATACGTTACAGCCGCCATATTAACTTAAAGGAAGTGGGGGCGGCAGGCCAGTTAAGCCTTTTAAATGCTAAGGTACTGATTGTCGGTACCGGAGGCTTGGGGTCACCGGTAGCCTATTACTTGGCGGCCGCCGGTGTTGGCCAAATTGGTATAGTTGACAGTGATGCAGTTGATCTCAGCAATTTAAACAGGCAGATCCTTTACGGTCAGGCCGATGTTGGGCGCCTAAAGGTTGAACAGGCTAAAAAAAGGTTGGAAGCCATTAATCCGGACGTGAAAGTCATACCCTATCCCAAGCGGTTTGAAACTGATAATGCAGAAGATATTTGCCGGGAATACGATGCAGTTGTGGATTGCCTAGATAATTTTACCACAAGATTTGTGCTGAATGATGTATGTCTAAAGTATCAAATCCCCATGGTGCATGCAGGGGTGTATAAGTATTTTGGCCAAATACTAACTATTATTCCCGGTCAAGGTCCATGCCTGCGCTGTATTTATCCGGAGCCGGATAGTTTGGATATGAATAGCCCAAGTTGTTCCCAGGACGGTATTTTGGGGGTGGTACCCGGGATTTTGGGAACGCTGCAGGTAATGGAAGTGATAAAATTGCTTCTGAATGTGGGGAAACCAAATTCCGGCAGTATTCTTTATTTTGATGGGCTCAATTTAAGCTTTGACCAGATCAAAGTACAACCCCGTCCGGATTGTATCTGCCGGAAAAAAACATAAATTTCTAAATAAAAAAGGCACCTGGCAGGTGCTTTTTTTATACTATCAAAAAGTATAAGTTTAAGGTTGATAGTATAAGTGCAACTAAGGCTTCCGCCTGCGTCTGAGACTTGGCACAAGCCAAGTTTTTTTTATTCGATCGTTCCGAAATTGTCTAAAGGCCAGATGCGGAATATAGCCTTTCCTTTGATATCTTCTACGGGAATGAAGGAAACATCGGCACTTCGGCTGTCATGACTGTTCCCTCTGTTGTCCCCCATAACAAAAACTGTATCCGGGGGAACCAGGGTATCAATATTCCCGTCAGTATAGTCTTCATTAATATATGGTTCTTCCAAGGCTTCTCCATTACGATAAACAACGCCGTCCTCAATAGAAATATGGTCTCCCGCTAAAGCAATCGTTCTTTTTACGTAATAAGATCCGGCCCGGTCAGGTGCATCAAGTATTACAATATCCCCACGGTCAGGTTCGCTTAAGGCATAAACAATTCTGTTGGTAAAGAGCCTGTCTTGATTATGCAAGGTGGGATACATGGACTGTCCGTACACCTCGGTGATCTGAAAGAAATAAGTTCTAATTATCAGTGCAATAACAACTGCTAAAAGAAAACTCTTCAAATATTCCCAGAGGACACTACTAATTGATTTTTTCACTTTTTAACACCTCTTTCAACGCCATATATTATACCATGTCTCACCTCATTGTGAACTTATTATGTTAAAGAATATTTTTTGGGTGACTTTTCCAGGGTACCTGCAAGTGAAAATAGCTTTTTTCAAGAATAGCTTAAGTTAACTTACAGATAATAGTTAAGAGGTGATGCTGGATGAAACGATTTAGGTTATTATTTTTAGGGGCATTATTGTTTTTTTTGTTTCCAGGAGGAGCTTGGGCGGAACCTAATATCAGTGCCAAAACGGCAGTAGTTATTGATGGATACACCGGGGAAATGTTATGGGGAAAGGACGCCGACAAGTTTCGAGCTCCGGCCAGTACGATAAAGATGCTGACGGCGTTGATTGCCATGGAACAGCTTGATCTTAAGGAGCAGGTGACCATTGGGAAAAAGGCGCATCAAACTTATGTAGGGCAAACGATCGGTCTAACTCAAGGGGATGTAGTGACCGTTGAGGATCTGTTGGAGGCGGCACTCTTGTGGTCGGCTAATGATGCTGCGGTGGCCTTAGGAGAGCACATGGCAAAAACCCCGGAGCTATTTGCCTTTATGATGAACTATAAAGCTTGGGCGCTAGGCGCTTTTCGTTCCCGTTTTGTTAATCCCAATGGTTATTCAGATCCGTTACAGTACTCTACTGCCTATGATTTGGCGCTCATTAGCCGGGCGGCTATGGAAAATTCATTTATCCGAAATACTGTTTGTAAGCAAAATGCAAAGATTACTTGGTTAAACAAGAATAAGACAAAAGAAGTGGCCAATACTAACCAGCTGTTAGAATTATACCCTTACGCAAACGGAATTAAAACCGGCACCACCAGTGCGGCCGGGGGCTGCCTGGTAGGCTCGGCTTTACAGAATGACCGCTGGCTGATTACAGCTGTCCTGGGAAGCTCCCGCCGTTATGCGGATACAATTGCTCTTTTTGATTATGGAATGAAGAATTTTTCTCAGGTGGGGATAGTAAAAGAAAGAGCGTATACTGCGATAAATGTGACAAAGGGGGAGGTAGAACGGGTAGCATTGTTACCGGAGGAAAACATCTATCTGACCGTCCCCAACGATAAATTTTCCGAAGTAAAAATTGAAGCAAGCATGCCTTCGAGTGTTTCAGCACCTGTGAAAAAAGGCCAGGTGTTGGGAAACGTAACTGTTTATTATGAAAACCGGGTTATCAACCGGACAGATCTTGTTGCGGCTGACAACGTAAAGCGAAAAAGCATATTTTTTTAATCCAATAATATATTCTGAGACCGGACGCTATTGCATAAACATTTGATGTGGAAAACTTTTGGGGAGGGATGGGAGTTGACATCGAAAGAAAAAGAGGTAGCGGCCGGTTGTGGCATGTTTAATATGGATGAAATGTATAACTTGAATCCCATGATGGGAGCGGAAGGTATGTGCCCTATGATGGGAACTCCTGATATGGGGATGCAGCCAATGAACATGCAGCCGGCGCCAGGAATGTGTCCTATGACAGGCATGCAGCCAATGAATATGCCGCCGATGATGGGCATGTCTCCAATGATGGGGATGCAGCCAATGAATATGTCTCCAATGAATATGTCTCCAATGATGGGGATGCAGCCAATGAATATGCCTCCGATGATGGGCATGCATCAGATGATGGGAATGCCTCCGATGCAGGCACATATGCCAATGGAAATATCCCCTACTCAAGTCATGCCTGAAGAGTGGTATGATAAAATACAGCATGTATACAAACGAATTAATGAGATCTATAAAATGGTACATGAAATTCATCGGAAAATTAAGTAACACAGCTTTGCCAAAATTGGGTATAATATGGGGGTGAGAGATAAATAAAAGGAGATACCATGTGAAGGAAGTAATCATTTATACAGACGGTGCTTGTTCGGGGAACCCCGGTCCCGGAGGATGGGGGGCTGTTTTAATGTACGGAGGTGCCCAAAAAGAAGTATCCGGCTATCACCCGGCGACGACAAACCAGAGAATGGAATTAACAGCAGCCATTGAGGCCTTAATACTTCTCAAAGAGCCGTGTATTATTAAGTTGTACAGTGACAGTGCCTATCTAGTTAACGCATTTCAACAGGGTTGGTTGCGTAACTGGCAAAAGAACGGCTGGAGGAATTCCCGTAAGGAGCCGGTGGGAAATCAGGATTTATGGAAAAAGCTTCTTGAGATGAACCATAAACACCAGGTACAATGGTTGAAGGTGGCGGGTCATTCCGATAATCAATATAATAACCGTTGCGATGAATTAGCCCGAAATGAGATTAAGAAGAACCGTTGAATAAACAGCGGTTCTTTTTCCTTGCCTGCAGCAGGAAATTAAATTTTGCCCGGCGAACATTGCTACAGGTTTATAAAAAGGAGGCTGGCGAAGTGTCCGGCATTAAGCAAATCAGAGCATTTATTATGGTGGCCGATTTAAAGAGTTTTACCTGTGCCGCCGAAGCGTTATACATGACTCAACCTGCGGTGAGCAGTCAGATTAAGTCTCTGGAGGAGCATCTAGGAATCTCTTTGATTAAAAGAAACGATAAGCGGGTTGAATTAACCGAAGCAGGTAAACAATTTTATCTTGAGGCAAAAAATATTATTATTGCCTATGAACGGGCATTAGAAGTTATAGACGAGTTCCGAGGATTGAAGAGAGGACGGCTTTCAATCGGTGCCAGCACAATTCCCGGTGAATATATAATTCCCAGGTATATTGGTTCTTTCCACAAACTATACCCTGGAATAGAGATTCGCCTTACTGTCGGGGATACAGGCTCTGTTCTGGATATGCTTTTGGCAAGAAGGATCGATCTCGGGATAGTTGGGGCAAAGCTTGATATAGAAAAAGTCGATTTTGATCCGTTCTGGAAAGATGAACTGGTACTGATTTCAGCGACTGACAGGGAAATCCCCGGAGAAATTTCCTTGAAGGATCTACCCCGGTTTGATTTTATTATGCGGGAAAAGAATTCCGGTACCAGAATGACACTGAAAAAAATAATGGCTGGCTTTGGTATGACTGAAAAAGATTTACGCATAGTAATGGAACTTGGCAGTACCCAGGCTGTGATTACGGCAGCGGCTGCAGATTTGGGAGTGGGTATTGTTTCAAAGTGGGCGGCTAGAGAGGCCTTGAAGGCCGGAAGCATAAAAAAAGTAAGGATTAAAGAAGGGGAATTGCAGCGAGAGTTATTTATCGTAACTTTAAAAAACGCTATGGGGACCGGAGCCAGGGATTCTTTTCAGGAGTATATAAAAAAGCAGACTCCTGCCTTTTAAAGGCAGGAGCCAAAGTTGATGATAAAAATATTAGACATTAAATCGGAAATTAATGATATCGCCATCCTGAACGAGATAGTCTTTTCCTTCCAAGCGAAAAAGCCCCATTTCCCTTGCTTTAGCTATGGATCCGGCTTTTTTTAGGTCCTCAAAAGCGACTACCTCTGCTCGGATAAATCCCCTTTCAATATCAGAGTGAATTTTCCCTGCTGCTTTTTTAGCGGGCAGTTCCTTTTTTATTGTCCAGGCTTTAACCTCGTCCTCGCCTGCTGTCAAAAAGGAGATTAGTCCCAACAGCCGGTAAACGGCCTTTGCCAGCCTGTCAATCCCTGGTTCGTTAATCCCCAGATCTTCCATAAAAACTGTTTTATCTTCGTCCTCTAACTGACTGATTTCCGCCTCAACCTGGGCACATATTTCCAGGATAATGATGTTGTGCTCTTTACCATACGTATAAATAGCATCCTTCTGAGGATATGCTTTTGAGGTAAACTGTTTTTCATCCAAATTTACGACAATCAGCATTGGCTTATCTGTCAGGAAAGTAATATGTTTTACTGCCTCTTTTTCACCGTCTGTAAAACTAATGGAACTGACAGGCTGTTCATTTTCCAAAACATCACGGATTTTTAATAAGGTTACTTCTTCCAAAGGGTTTTCCAGTTTCTTTTTCTTTCCGCTGTTTATCCTTTCTAACCGGGTTTCCACAAGCTGCAGGTCCGCAAACAAAAGTTCCATGTTAACGGTTTCTAAGTCCTGCAAAATATCAAGGGTATCGTCCACATGTAGTACATTTTTATTTTCGAAGGAGCGCAGAATATGTACTAAGGCGTCGGCGTCACGCACGGCAGAGAGAAATTCATTGCCTGTTCCCTTTCCTTGGCTTGCTCCCCGGACCAGCCCGGGAATGTCAATAAATTCAATTTGAGCATAAGTTGTTTTTTTAGGCTTAAACATTTTGGAAAGATAATTAACCCGTTCATCGGGAACAACAGCCATATTAATGTTTGTGCCGGTCTTGCCGGAGTAAAAGGCGCTGGTTTCAATTCCTGCATTGGTGAGTAAGTTAAAAAAAGTGGTTTTGCCAACCATGGGAAGTCCGACGATGCCACAGGTCAGGGCCATAAAAACACCTCCATATGTGTATCGTTAATTAAATGAATAGTACTGGTAATTATTATACTTTATCAATGCTAAAGGCACAAGGCAAGTAAGGGGTGGCCGTTTGCCAATCAAACTTTATAAAAATTTGCTATTTTCCAACAAATTTCTCATAAAGATTTTTATATTTACCAATTGCCAAATTTACTTTATAATGTAAAATTGGGGAATAATTTTAAGTATTCTAGTATAGAAAATCAATTTTCAATATAGTGCCACAGACCATTTTATTATAAGATTGCCGGGCCATATTAACTGAATTGGGGAACACTTGCAATATTTGAAACAATAATTATAGAAGGGAATGATGATATGAAAAGATCTATTCAATTGTTGCAGGAATTTTCAATCCCATTAATTGCCGGTGTCCTTGCTGCTTTAGCTTGGGCTAATTTATCTCCGGAAAGTTACCATTATTTTATTCACAAGGAATTGTTCGCTGGTGTAAACTTTCACTTTTTAGTTAATGATGTCTTTATGGTTTTTTTCTTTGCTACTGCGGCAGTAGAAATAACTCAGGCTCTGCTTCCGGGCGGAGATTTAAACCCAATTAAAAAAGCAATCAATCCTCTTTTTGCGACCATTGGCGGAGTGGTGGGACCGGCTGTTGTTTATCTGGCGTTAAATGCGGCTATTGGTGCGCCGGAGTATGTGAGAGGCTGGGGGATTCCCACGGCTACCGATATTGCCCTTGCTTGGCTGGTAGCCCGGTTTGTGTTCGGAGCGGCTCACCCGGCGGTGAAGTTTTTACTGCTTTTAGCGGTAGCCGATGATGCTCTCGGGTTGATAATTATTGCTGTTTTTTATCCTGATCCAATGAACCCTGTAGTCCCAGGTATGCTGATCTTTGTTTTACTTGGTATGCTCGCTGCATTCCTTTTGAGGAGGTTTAAAGTTCAAAATTACTGGCCGTATTTAATCATCGGCGGAGTATTAAGTTGGTATGGTCTCTACAGTGCTCACTTACATGTTGCTTTAGCGCTGGTTCCCATTATCCCGTTTTTGCCTTCGGATAAAAAAGAAACGGCACACTTATTTGAGGCGGATATCAATGAAAATTCAACTTTAACCAAGTTTGAACATGACTGGAAATTATTTATTGATTTTGGGCTCTTTTTCTTTGGCCTATCCAATGCAGGCGTACAGTTTTCTGAAATTGGCGTTCCTACTTGGTTGGTATTCTGTGCGCTGTTATTTGGAAAGACTATCGGAATTACTTTGTTGGGCAGTCTGGCACGGCTTATTGGCTTTCCGTTGCCCAACGGCATGGGCTTCAAAGAACTTTTAATTGCCGGTGTTGTTGGGGGCGTTGGATTAACGGTAGCCCTTTTTGTGGCTACGGCAGCCTTTGTTGATTTGGATATTCAAGCAGCAGCAAAGATGGGAGCACTCTTTAGCGCTGCGATTGCCATTATTGCCATTGCCCTCGGCAAAGTGTTGCACATTAAAAGAATAGAATAAAGAAAAGCAAGTTAACAATCCGGGGCGCGTTTTTACCCCGGATTTTTTCATACTACCAGGAACTAAGTTAATATAGGTTGGTATGATAAGTGTAACTAAGGCTTTTGTCTGCGTCAAAGACTTTGACGCAAGCCCAGTTTTTTATATATGGCTGCATATTTATTGGAGCGATCAACTGAAATAATTTACCAACTCATCCTTTTGGGATATAATAAAAGGGGTGGAGGGAATAACAAATGACCATAAATTTGATGATACTGGGATTGCTCATTCTGGGTTTTATTATCGGATGGAAAAAGGGTTTTATAAGAATTATATCCTGTCCCCTGGGGATCCTCGTCGGCTTATATCTTGGCGTTAATTTTGCCGGGTGGTTGGGAGCGTTGATTAATACCCGCTATGATTTAGTGGCTAAATTAAACGATTTTTTTTTAGGGAAGTCGTTTATTGTCAAAATTGGGGAGTTGGCCATGTCCTTATTAGCTCCCTTTCACGGGGTTTCCAGAGCGGTAACGAGTATTGTTCCTAACTCCGATACATCTTTAATGGAGCCGACCCGGTTTTTGGCCGTTCTCTTTTTATATTTAATATCGTTTATCTTTCTCTTGATTGCTGCAAAAATTATTTTCAATCTTTCAGTCTATTTAATTACAAAAGGTTTAGATCATACTTTTGTAGGTGTTTTTAATCGTTCTGCAGGTGGTCTTGCAGGATTGGTAATTTCATTGGTACTGTGTGGATTCATAATTATTCTTTTTACAGTTCTGCTTCCCACCACGGTCCTTGGTACTGAGAGTAATACTTTGGGTAAAATGTCTCAGACGATAAATGATTCCGTTGCTGCCGGTGCTGTAAAGGAGCTAGTCGGTGGGTTTTTTAGGAGGTGAATATGTGGAACCGGAAGAGTTAAAAATTCAGTTAGCAGGATTGACAGAAATTTGGGGTGGTGATCTTTTTGGGGTTGCCGACCTGGGTGAAATAGCCGATGCAATTGCCGGGGAATATGGCGATCAGTTTAAAGAGTTAACCCGTGCCATTTCGGTAGCGGTGTTTTTTCCCAAGTCTGTGGTGAACGAATTGGCACAAGGTCCTACTCATACCTACCTGCGCTATTATGATACGATCAACGCACGCTTGGATGATATTGCTTTAAGGCTTAATAATTATCTTCAAAAAAAGGGGTATCAAACATTCCCGATTCCCGCATCCCAACGGGTGAGCGAATCAAGACTGGCAGGAATCTTCAGCCATCGTTTGGCCGCCCATCGAGCAGGTCTTGGGTGGATCGGGAAAAATTGCTCCTTGATAAATCCGAAAGTTGGCCCGAGGCTTCGTTTGGTTACTGTCCTGACTGATGCACCTTTACCGGCGGATAGGCCCTTAGAAAATCGCTGCGGGGAGTGTACTCTTTGCCAGGAGGCTTGTCCCCCCGGCGCAGTCAAAGGGATTGCTTTTCGGGCAGACGGTTCTTTGGATGAACGTTTTGATGCGCCGGCTTGTAATGACTATCTGAGTCAGATGCGGCACAGTTTTGGCAAAAGAGTGTGCGGGCGGTGTTTGGCGGCCTGCCCTTGGGGGAATAAAGGCAGATAAATATTATTAGGAATCTATTGGAGGTGAGATCCGTGGGTGATAACGGGATTCGTTTAACTCAGATGGTTACAGCTGCCGGGTGAGCGGCTAAAATCGGTCCGGCGGACCTGGCAAAAATTCTCTCCGGTATGCCAAAATTTTCTCATCCAAATTTATTAGTAGGAACAGAAAACTATGATGATGCCGGGGTTTATAAAATTTCAGACGATCTGGCGCTGATTCAAACAGTGGATTTTTTTACGCCTATGGTGGATGATCCATTTGCCTTTGGACAGATTGCTGCTGCGAATGCTTTAAGCGATATCTATGCCATGGGGGGTGAACCCCTGACGGTCATGAATATTGCTACTTTCCCTAAGTGCTCTGATCTTGAAGTGTTTGCCAAAATTTTACGGGGCGGAGCACAAAAGGTGATAGAGGCAGGCGCCCTTTTAGTCGGAGGGCACACTGTAGATGATAAAGAACCAAAGTACGGGTTGGCTGTTACGGGAATTGCAAAACCGCAAGAAATACTAACTAATGATAAAGCACGTCCGGGGGATTTGCTGGTTATGACAAAAACCCTGGGAAATGGTATTATTGCCACCGGGATTAAGGCGGGAATGGTAGATGAACAAACTGAACTGGAAGTAATTCGGGATATGGCCGCTCTCAATAAAAATGCGGCAGTGGCAATAAAAAAGGCAGGTGTTCACTCTGCAACCGATATTACCGGGTTTGGTTTCTTAGGGCACCTGGGGGAAATGATGGCTGCCAGTAAAGTTTCGGCGGAAATATGGGCAGAGCGACTCCCTGTTTGGGAAAAGGCACGGGAACTGGCTGAGATGGGCATTATTCCCGGAGGCTGTTACAACAATAAAAATTATTTAGCGGAGAGATTAGATTTTCAGGCAGATGTTCCCCAATTTTTACAGGATATCATGTTTGACCCGCAGACCAGTGGAGGACTATTGATCGCTGTTTCGCCCCTGAAAGTGAATTTGCTGGTTTCGCTGTTGCAAGAAAGCCGGGTAGGCTTTCGCCTTGTAGGAAAGGTTCATGGGGAGAACCCAGGGAAAATTTATGTCAGCCGGGGTGAAGGAAATCTTTAAATGGTCAGGGGGAGATTGGGGTGCTGTATATTGGGGCTGCTTTTGCATTATTGGCAGTAATTATTCTTTGGTACTTCGGTGTATTTAAGAGGCAAAAAGCAAGCAGTGAAGGGGACAATCCGGAAGGCGGAGTTGATCTCTCCAGGAAATTGATTCAGGCCAAGGGCGCTCTCTCGGAAACAATGCTGAACAGATTAAATGATTATGGTATTCAGCAGGTGCCGGAGGCGATAGAGTTGTGGCCTCGAATTGCCCCGGAAATAAAAAAAGAGCTGGTTGATTTTTGGGAATCTCAAGGCTTTATTAAGGATTATCTTAGTGATCTTGGCACTAAAGATGAAGGTAAACGGGCTGAAGCAGCTCGCATCCTGATTAGTCTTAAAGAAAAGAGAATCATTCCCTTATTGGTCGATGCTTTATCTCAGCCAGAGAAATACTTACCTGCTCGGGTTGCTGAAGTATTGGCGGCATTTGGTACTGATACTGTGGATTATTTAAGCGGCATGTTATTTGATTTACCTGATAAGACAAAGTCTTTAGCCATTGATATTCTTCAGGAAATTGCTGATGACCGGGCGGTAGTACCGCTTATCAAAGAATTAGCGGCAGAGTCTCCTGAGATACGTCAAAAGGCAGTATCTGCTCTGGGGGAAATCGGCAACCCTAAGGCGTTGGAGAACCTAATCAACTTAATGGGGGATGTTGAGTGGAAAGTAAGGTCGATGACAGCCAGGGCGCTGGGTCAACTTGGATGTCCTGAGGCAATTCCTGTATTGCAAAAAGCGCTTAATGATGAAGCTTGGTGGGTGCGGGTTAATGCCCGGGATGCCTTAGACAAGCTGGTCGTCAATGAGAAAAAACATGCTTGAGGCTAATTTATCTTATAATGAAGAAGTTTTTGGATTAAAAACCTTACCCATGCCGGTTATTTAGAAGGTCTGTGGTTTAAGGAGGGTTAAACAGTGGACAGGTTCCATCTGGGTGATGTGGTTAAATTAAAAAAGGCTCATCCATGCGGGGGATTTGAGTGGGAGATAATGAGAACAGGGATGGATTTTCGGATAAAATGTCTAACCTGCGGTCGTCAGGTTATGATTTCCCGCCCGGATTTTGAAAAGCGGGTAAAAAAAATTATCAAAAGTGCTCAGGACTAATGATTATTCCATTCTGCCTGGACAAAAAATAATTTGTTTGTGTTGTCAATTTATGTTATAATGTCCTAGTGTCATATCGTATATGTCCCTGCCCCGTAAGGCGCAAAGCGCCGGGGCCGTAAGTCCAAAGGGAGGAGGTGAAGGTCATGCGAGCATATGAAACACTGTATATCATTAGACCCGATTTAGATGAGGAAAAAGTACAGGCGACAATTGAGAAGTATTCCTCGCTGATCCAGAACAACGGTGGTGAGCTGGTCAAGGTGGATCCATGGGGTAAACGTCGGCTGGCTTATGAAGTGAAAAAGTTCCATGAGGGCTACTATGTACTTGTTAATTTTAAAGGCACTCAGGAAACACCCGCTGAACTGGAACGGAACTTTAAAATATCTGATGATGTTATCCGTTACTTAATTGTTAAAGAAGAAGAGTAAAATGCGCAGGTGGTGAGGTTAGGTGCTAAATCGCATCATATTAATCGGCAGACTAACAAAAGATCCTGAACTCCGTTATACACCTAACAACGGTGTTGCGGTGGCAACCTTTACCCTGGCGGTGGACCGGATGAGGAAAAATGCTCAAGGGGAAAGGGATACGGATTTTATAAACATTGTTGTTTGGCAGAAGCAAGCGGAAAATTGTGCAAACTATCTGTCTAAGGGGAAATTAGCTGCTGTAGATGGCCGACTGCAAATTAGAAGTTATCAGGGACAGGACGGACAGCGCCGTTGGGTAACCGAAGTTGTGGCAGAAACTGTTCGCTTTTTAAGCCCAAAAGACTCAAGCGGCGGACCCAGTGATTTTATTGATGCGGAAGGTGCACCCCCTGATGACGATTTGCCATTTTAGGATGTAAGGAGGATAAAAAATGTCTGAACACGACCGTGGTGAACGACCACGTGGCCGGGGCAATCGAGGCCGACGTGGCCGTAAGCGCGTTTGCAGTTTTTGTGTTGATAAAGTTGATGTTATTGATTACAAGGATATAGGCAAGTTAAAAAAACACATTACCGAAAGGGGAAAGATTCTTCCCCGGCGGATCTCCGGAAACTGTGCGAAACACCAGCGCACTTTAACGCTGGCTATTAAAAGGGCTCGAAACATAGCGTTATTGCCCTATACAACGGAATAATTAATGATAACAGGGGAAGCGCAGGCTCCCCTGTTTTATATAAAAAACAGAAAGGAGAAACCGTTCCGGGTTTTGACAAGTCAGCTTTGGACTGTCATAAATTGTCCGATTTTGGTGGCAGGAAAAGAATAATTGACTGCAGAAATTATATGAATATTTTTTCTGGGAGGGGGATAATTTTATGTACTCCAACACCAGGGATTTTGACATTGCCAAAAATGTAAAGGTAATTGATTGGTTAAAGGCTGAACTTGTTGGTTCCGTGGCAGCCCTTCTAAAGGCAATGGTAAAAGGCAGTGAGGGGCTTATTTTGGAATGTATAACGGGAATACTAATTACTACTTATCTTTTGGGCAAAAGATTAGGAATGTCCTATGCCCGCATTGATTTAAATATGAAAACTAAATTGCGGGAGAGCGTTATGAAAGGGCATGAAGTAGAAAAGTGGTATGGGGACTTATCCAGTTTGCTAAAATATGTGGAGGATAATCGGCGGTGACATTAAACAAATCAACTTCTCCAATTACGGTGCGCGCCATGACGGAAGGGGCGCTGATGGCGGCCATAGCCACATTGCTGGGTATTATTGGCATCTATATACCTGTCCTGTCGTTTGTCACAGGCTTGTTTTGGGCGATTCCGATTATTTTGCTTATTATGCGGCATGATATCAGATTAGGTGTGATGGGAGTGGTTGTTGCCGGAGGTCTTATTTCTATTTTGGCCGGCCCGGTTCAGGCGATATTGCTGGTCGTCAATCTTGGCGGGATGGCAATTGCCTATGGCTACTGTTTCAAAAAAAATCTTTCTCCCATGAAAGCCTTGTTATTGGGAACGTTAATCACTGCAGTTTCAACCGCTGCGACGATAGTGCTGTCTGCTTTCGTGGCTAACCTGCCTATTTCCCAGTGGATTTCAGAAATTAAGATAGCAGTTGATGAGGCCTTTAAAACATACGAAAACATGGGAATTATGGAACGGATGCTGCCTGAGGGAATTTCGCCGGAACAGTATAAACAGCAAATTTTTCAAATGATTGACACATTACTGCCGGGAGCTTATATTACAGCTTCCATGGGTGTGGCTTTGGTAAACTACTTGATAGCCCGGAAAATATTAAGAAGGTTAAGGTATGAAATCCCGGATATGCCTCCTTTTAGGGAATGGCACTTTCCCTGGGTTATTGTATGGGGTATTATTGGCGGTTTGGGGTGTTTGTTGTTAGGAAATCACCTTGGACACCGGCTGCTTATACTGATAGGCCAAAATATTTTATATATCTATTATCCATTACTGTTGATTTCCGGCATTTCGGTTGTGGTTTTTTATTGGAAAAGTTATCGACTTACCCCTCCGATGAAGGCATTGATTATTATTGGTATCATCATGTTCAGCCATATAATTTTTATGCTTTTATTGGTAGTTGGCTTGTTCGATCCATTATTTGATTACCGCCGTTTTATCAGGACGGGGGCAGAGCAATGAAATGGCTGACGCATTTTTGCCAATAAGCATAAGAGTTAAGGTGCTGTCCCTTTTCCAAACTGAAAGGAGTTTCCCCGGGTGATAGAGTGTTACTTTTTCAGTGTGTTTTTCTTTTTGGCATTTATTATTGTATCAGCTTGGCATATTCGCCAGAAACGAAAATGGCAGATTTGCCGGGAGGATTTAAACCGGAGGATCAACGTTGTAAGTGAGACGGTATTATTCTCCTTTCCCATTGGAGTTTTGGTGACCGATCAGAAGGGAACCATTCAATGGCATAATGATGTGTTTGCCGGGATGCTTGGACGGGAGGGAGTTATTAAGGGAAAAATTGTTCAGTACCTTCCGGAACTGGCTTTGCGGAGGCATACTTGGTTCCCCAGATGGAAGACTTCTCAATTGGTTCTAAACGGTCGGACTTACCAGGTGGAAAGCAGGGAATTAAACAAAGAAGACGGGGAAAACCGCCTGCTGTTAACCTTTGAAGATATTACTGAACAGATTAATTTGGATCGGCGTTTCCAGGAAGAACGTCCGGTCATTGGAGTTGTCCAGATTGATAATTTTTCCGAAGCTTTTCAGGGTGTGGATGATGAAAAAAGGGCGGTGCTTTTAGCCGGTGTTGATAAAGTCTTAAATGAATGGGTCGGCAGATTGGAAGGGATATTAAAAAAATTTGCCGATGACAGATACTTACTGGTGATTACTCAGGGGGTCCTCCAAGAAAGTCAAAAAACCCGTTTCGAAATTATCGACCGGGTAAGGGAAATCGGACAGGAAAGCAAAATTCCCATTACCCTAAGCATCGGAATTGGAGTAGGAGAAGAAACATTAACGGATTTGGCCCGTCTGGCTTATTTAGGGCTGGATCTGGCTCAAGGCCGAGGCGGTGACCAGGTAGTTTTAAAATGGTCAAATAAAGTTCTCTATTATGGAGGAAAGAGCAGTGCGCCGGAAAAGAAAACCAAAGTTAGAGCCAGGGTAGTGGCATCTACTTTGAAGCACCTTATCCAAGAAGCAGCCAATATCGTTATTATGGGGCATGAAAATTCCGACTTGGACAGTGCCGGCTCATCCCTTGGTGTTGCTCGGCTTGCACTATACTACGGAAAACAGGTTTATCTGGTCTTAGATAATGCCGCCGGCGCTTTGGATAAGCTTTTTGCTGCGGTTAAGGATTATCCTGAGTATAGGCAGATGATCGTTGCCGGCAGGGATGCTCTTCAATACACAGGAAGAGATACTCTGCTAGTAATTTGCGATACCCATAAGCCCTCCCTCTTAATTGAACCGGCGATCTTGACAAAGGTAAAACACGCGGTAGTATTAGACCACCATCGCAGGGCAGAGGAATTTATCGATGATGCCCAGTTAATTTATGTAGAACCTTATGCTTCTTCTGCCAGTGAACTGGTAACGGAAATTATTCAGTATATGGATGAGGATATTTCCCTTGACCCATTGGTGGCGTCTGCCTTGCTGGCAGGAATTGTGGTGGATACTAAAAATTTTGTATTTCAAACGGGGGTACGTACTTTTGAGGCAGCGGCCTTTTTGAGAAGATCAGGGGCTGATCCGGGACTAATTCGAATGCTTTTGCAGGATGACTATGATACGGTTTTGCAGAGAGCGCAGGTGGTTAAGAACTCGGAAATCTGGTTCGGACAGGTGGTTGTTGCTACCATGGACCAGGTTGTGCCTCATGGAGCAGTTATTGCGGCACAGACTGCGGACATTTTGCTCACAGTGGAAAATGTCAAGGCCTCTTTTGTTGTTTATGCGGTTCAAGGTGGTACCAACATCAGCGGCCGGTCTAACGCTGATCTAAATGTCCAGGTTTTGTTGGAGCAATTGGGTGGCGGTGGGCATCTTAATGTGGCTGGGGCCCAGTTAAAAGGAGTTTCCATAGAGGAAGCAAAGGAAAAGCTAAAAGGACTTTTGCAAGATTATTTTAATATTTAATAAATGCCACAACTTGGCACGGATTGGGGGAATCGGAAATGAAAGTTATTTTGATGCAGGATGTTAAGAACCTTGGCAAAAAAGGAGACGTGGTGGAAGCGGCAGAAGGATATGCCCGGAATTTTCTCCTTCCTAAGAGGCTGGTTGTTGAGGCGTCTAAGGCAAATTTAACTCAGCTAGCCCAGGAAAATGCCCATTTGAAAGCAAAAAAGGACAAGGAATTAGAACAAGCAAAGGCTACCGGAGAGAAGCTTCGAGAAGCTGTGATCAATATTTGTGCGAAAGCTGGCGAAGGAGGGCGGCTTTTTGGCTCTGTTACCAATAAAGAAATTTCCGAACAGGTTGCCGGCCAGTTTAAGGTAAAGGTAGATAAGCGCAAGATCGAAATTTCAGAGCCGATTAAAAACCTAGGGACATACGAGGCGGTTATTAAACTGCACCCGGAGGTTCAAGTTAAGGTTAAAATTAATGTTTGTTCCCAGTGATAAAAGGTATTAAACGTGCAGGAAAGAAAGGGGAAAGCAATGAAAGGGTTCTTAGACAAAATTAAAGGCCCCAAACTATCTGACTTAAATATTGCTAGTGAGGAAATCGAACACCAGGTAGCCGCTGCTTATTCGCTGGTTAGTGATGTTTACGGTGCTGACCATATGGTGATCAAGGCCACAAAGCTAGAAGCATTACCGCTTCTCAGGTCAAAAAACATCGGTGAAAGGGTGCTTGGCCTGCAGAAAATTGTATTTAAGGATCCTACACTTGATACCGTTCCCACAAGGGAGGAGATCCCCGAAAGGCTCAAGGAAATAGAAGAAGAACTGGCTGATTATATTGCCAGGCGATCTGTGGAAGACCGTCTGGAGAAGATGATTACCGATCGAATGCAGGAACGCCATGAGGATTATGTAAAGGAAATTAAAATGCAGATCGTCCGGGAAAACAGCGGGCCGGAAAATGCTCAGACTTTGAAAAAGCTTGCGATTTTGGAAAAAATGGAGCATACGCAACTTGCCCGATCTGCGATGGAGGTACTCAGGCCTCAGGTACTGGAGGAAGTTGTGGGACAGGCGAGAGCGGTAAAAGCTTTAATGGCGAAAATAGCATGTCCCTTTCCCCAACATGTAATTTTATATGGTCCTCCCGGAGTAGGAAAAACGTCTGCCGCTCGTTTGGTACTGGAGGCAGCTAAACAAATTAAAAACACATCTTTTTCTTCAGATGCTAATTTTATAGAAGTGGATGGAAACACTCTAAGGTGGGATCCTCGAGATGTCACCAACCCGCTTTTAGGCTCGGTGCATGACCCCATTTATCAGGGTGCCAGGCGGGATTTAGCGGACACCGGCATTCCGGAACCAAAACCGGGGCTGGTTTCAGATGCCCATGGCGGGGTGCTGTTTATTGACGAAATCGGAGAAATGGATCCAATGCTTTTAAACAAGCTGTTAAAAGTCTTGGAAGATAAAAGAGTCTTTTTTGAATCATCCTATTATGATCCACACGATGAAAATGTGCCCCAATATATTAAACGTCTGTTTGAAGAGGGAGCCCCTGCCGATTTTGTTTTGATTGGAGCGACAACGCGGAGTGCCGAAGAATTGAATCCTGCACTACGATCCCGTTGTGCAGAAGTCTATTTTGAACCGTTATCCCCCGGTGATATCAAAGATATTGTAATCAAAGCGGCTGAAAAATTAGATGTGGATTTAGACCCTTCTGTTCCGGAGATTATTGCCGAGTACACAATTGAAGGAAGAAAAGCCAATAACATTTTGGCCGACGCATATGGGCTGGCATTGTATAAGCAGCTGGCATCACATCCTGACTTTTCCGATAGGATTCAAGTGACCCGGGAGGATGTTTATGAGGTGGTCCAGATTTCCCGCCTCGCTCCCTACGTTGTGCAGAAAGCATCCCCCACACCTGAAATCGGCAAGGTATTTGGATTGGGTGTGGCCGGCTTTGTCGGTTCTGTTTTAGAGATAGAAGCGGTGGTTTTCCCCTGCGGGAAAGAGGGAAAAGGACAAATCAGGTTTAATGATACAGCCGGCAGTATGGCCCGGGATTCTGTTTTTAATGCATCTTCCGTTTTTCGAAAAGTAACCGGTAAAGATTTGGCTGATTATGATGTTCATGTAAATGTGGTGGGAGGGGGAAATATTGACGGTCCCTCAGCAGGTACAGCTATTTTTACGGCAATTTTCAGTGCGGTAAACCAAAAACCTTTGCGCCAAGACGTGGCGATAACCGGTGAATTATCTATTCAAGGAAAGGTGAAACCGGTAGGCGGTGTGTTTGAGAAGATCTACGGTGCCAAACAGGCAGGGATGACCAAAGTGCTGGTTCCTAAAGACAATGCTAACGATGTTCCGGCTGATTTAAAGGGGATTGAGGTTATTGCAGTTTCCACCGTAGAAGAATCACTCCAACATCTGATGGGATAGAAAGGGGGTAAACCCGAACTCCAAAGGGTTCATAGGGTGAGATATGAGTGTTGCTTTAAATAGGGTACCTCCCCAGAACATCGATGCGGAGCAGGCGGTTCTGGGGGCAATGATGCTGGACAGGGAGACTATTTTTCAGGTCGTCGGTGTGCTTCGACCGATCGACTTTTATAAAGAAGCCCATCGGTTAATTTTTGAAAAGCTGCTTGCCCTTAGCGACAAGGGGGAACCGGTGGATCTGGTGACGCTGGTGGAAGAGTTGCGCAAAGACGGCGGCCTGGAGAAAGTAGGCGGGATTTCTTATCTTACCTCCTTGGCAAATGCTGTGCCTACAGCTGTTAACGCCGGATATTATGCAAAAATTGTGGCGGAAAAGGCGTTGCTTCGTTCTTTGATTAATGTTAGCACCCGGGTAGCGGAAAGAGGCTACGAGGAAGGTGTTGACGGGCAAGAATTAATTGATGAGGCCGAAAAATTAATTTTTTCCTTGGCGGAACGAAAAACCCGGGAAGGGTTTTCTTCCATTAAGGATGTAGTGGTAGAAACCTTTGAGCAAATTGGTCAGATTAAAGCCAATGAAGGAGTCATTGGTATTCCCACTTTTAAAAATTTAGACTATTATCTTGCGGGGTTCCAAGACAGTGATTTAGTAATTGTGGCTGCTCGGCCGGCAATGGGGAAAACCTCATTTTGCTTAAATATTGCCCAAAACTCTGCGGTAAAACATGGCAAGACTGTAGCCGTGTTCAGCTTAGAAATGTCTAAAGAACAGTTGGCACAGCGTATGTTATGTGCCGAGGCGAGAGTTGATCAATCTAAAGTCCGGACAGGATATGTTTCAGAGGAAGAATGGCGCAGGCTTTCCGCATCTTTAGGCTCTCTCGCGGAAGCCCCGATTTATCTTGATGATACACCGGGCATTACAGCGCTGGAAGTCCGGGCTAAAACGAGAAGGCTGAAAGCAGAAAAGGGCTTGGATTTGGTGGTGATCGATTATCTCCAGCTGATGCAGGGTAACCGTCGATCTGAGAACAGGCAACAGGAGATTGCGGAAATTTCCAGGTCGTTAAAGGCTCTTGCCCGGGAACTGGAAGTTCCGGTTGTAGCCCTCTCCCAGCTTTCCCGGGCGGTGGAGCAGAGTTCCGACAAAAGACCGAACCTTAGCCACCTGCGGGAATCGGGGGCTTTGGAACAGGACGCGGACGTTGTGCTTTTCATTCACCGGCCGGAATACTATGATCCTGAATCGGAAAAAAGGGGAATTGCCGAAATAATTGTCGCCAAACACCGTAACGGCCCGGTTGGCACGGCTGATTTGGCATTCCTTAAAGAATATACAAAGTTTATGGATCTTGCCCGGGAACCGGCGTAAATCAATATACTTGCGAAAAAATGGCGGTTAAGGTAAAATTAGAGAAATATACTAAAATTAATATCGGTATTTCAGTAAGGAGGATTCCAATGGCAAGAATGTATTATGATGCAGATGCGGATTTATCGCTCTTGAAAGGAAAGAAAATTGCAGTTATTGGTTATGGCAGCCAGGGACATGCCCAGTCACAGAGCCTGCAGGACAGTGGGTTGGATGTAGTAGTGGCGGAGAGGCCGGGTAGTAAGGCCTGGATACAGGCTGAATCTGATGGGATGAAGGTGACAGTTGCCCAAGAAGCAGCTGCTCAGGCGGATTACATTCAGATTTTGGTGCCTGATGAAGTTCAGGCTGACATTTATAAGGAAGCTGTAGAACCAAATTTAAAAGCGGGAAAAATCCTCGGTTTTTCTCATGGTTTTAATATTCACTTCTCACAGATCGTTCCTCCGGAAAATATTGACGTGATTATGATCGCTCCCAAAGGTCCCGGGCATTTAGTGCGCCGGCAGTTCAAAGAAGGGGCCGGTGTCCCTGATCTGATCGCTGTTTTTCAGGATTACTCCGGGAAAGCAAAAGATTATGCTCTGGCATATGCCAAAGGCATTGGCGGAACCCGGGCAGGAGTGATAGAAACTACCTTTAAAGAGGAAACTGAGACTGATTTGTTTGGAGAGCAGGCGGTACTTTGCGGGGGCTTGACCCACCTGATCATGGCCGGATTTGAAACTTTGGTTGAAGCAGGTTATCAGCCGGAAATTGCTTATTTTGAGTGCCTGCATGAAATGAAGCTGATTGTAGATTTGATTTATGAAGGCGGCATCGCCAATATGAGGTATTCCATTAGTGATACTGCAGAGTGGGGAGATATTTCCATTGGGCCGCGGATCATCAATGAAGAAACCAGAAAAGAAATGAAAAAGGTACTGGCGGAAATTCAAAACGGCCAGTTTGCTAAGGGTTGGATTTTGGAAAATAAAGCCGGCCGTCCTGAATATATTGCCCGGGTCAAAAAGGATAAAGAACGTCTTATTGAAACGGTGGGCAGTGAACTGCGTAGCATGATGACATGGTTAAAGAAATAATATAACCATACTAAGAAAAAACCCTTCTGCTCACACGACAGAAGGGTTTTTGGATTATTTATCTACAAAAAGGGTACCAGCTTCAGCATAGTTTTCTTTTTCCATTTCCCGAATAATAATTTTAACTGCTTCGGGCGGGCAAGCAAGTGTTTTTGTAATTGCTTCCGTTACTTGTTTTGCCATTTGCCGTTTCTGTTCAACAGTGCGTCCTTTGATAATTTCTACCTGGACTATCGGCATTTTATCACCTCCTGGTATAACATACTATTCTTTGTACCGACATATTTTTCCTCCTGCTTAGTATGACCTTGCTTAAAATATATTATAAATCAGTAAAGAATTGGTTTGTCGGTGTTTTAAAAAAAATCATGAAAGGGATTGGTCAAGGTGCGCTTAGTGGGGATTTTGGTAACTCTTCTGGGAACCTGGGCTTTTTTTCGACCTGATACAGTAATTAATGGCATTTACCGGAGCTTTTATAAAGAAAAGAATCCTCCAAAAGAGAGCCGGAGGGTTCTGGCTGCTCGGATTTTATCCCTGGTATGGGTATTGATCGGTTTAATTATCGCCTTGAAAGGCTAGCATGAGAGGGAGATAACACCTGTTTTTTTAGGACTTCTGCTCGTTTCTTTTTTTCTTTGCCCGACTGTTTATGATTCGATTTACACCAAAGCTTTTTTATAATGAAAGACGGAAAAGGTGGAGGTGTTTACAATGGCGAAGTTTTTGTTACGGGCAGTCCTGGTTTTGGTGTTTCTTTGTTTCTTACTTTGCTGCCCGGCCCAGGGAGAGGAGGAGATTTCCCTTATTGTTAACCGGGGTAGTGTCACAGAGACAGTATATTTTACCGGATTAATGAAAGATAATGTTACTTACGGTCATTTGCGGCAGATTAGCCAGATAGCCGAATTCCCAATCATATGGTGTAAAGATACTTCTTCCGTTGTCTGGCAAACCGGGCAGGGCTGTTTGATTTTAACTCGAGATTTGGAAATAGTTTATCTTGTGGGAAATGAAGTTCAGGAGTTTAATTGGCCTGTTACACCAATTATGAGAGAAGGGAAATTTTTTGTTCCATTGAGAATGACGGAACTTGCCGGTGTTTTTGTGGAATATGATCCCGCTACAAAAGCAAGAAGTCTCAGTATTCCGGAGGGATATTCATCTGAGCAAATATTTTTTCCTTACGAGGCATATCTGCTGGTTCAAGGGAAACTCATGGAAGAGCTGGCAAAAAGGCCGCAGAGAATCAGCGGTTATTCAACGGTATTTAATCCTGGCTATCGGTCTCGTACGACAAATTTAAAACTTGCTGCAGATATTTTAGACGGCTATAAAATTAAACCCGGAGAAAACTTTTCCTTTAATGATACGGTAGGGCCGCGTCTGCCACAAAGAGGGTTTGAAAAGGCTATTGTCTTTATTAACAAAAAACAGGTTGAAGATTATGGGGGTGGCGTTTGCCAGGTTTCTTCCACTTTGTATAACACGGTTTTAAAGGCGGGTTTACCTATCCTGGAAAGGCACCCTCACAGCCTGCCTGTTACCTATGTTCCTAAGGGTAAAGATGCTACCGTTAGTTACGGTACTGCTGATTTTCGATTTCAGAACAATACTCGATATCCAATAATCATTCGGGCATCTGTGGACAAAAGTACATTGACGATCGAACTTTTTAAGGAACGGGTTGAAATATATTCTTATGAGATGATACAGTGATATTCAAACTTTAAGTCCAACCATAATTCAGCAGTATTATAAGAGAGAATAGTGGCGGTTTCTATGGTACTATTCGGAAAATAAGTTTATATAGGGCGATAGGATAAGTGCAACTAAGGCTTCCCCTAAAGGACTGGAATTCGATTATAAAAAACACAATGCTAGAAATTCTAGCGCGCCTGCGACTAAGACTTGGTGCAAGCCAAGTTTTTTTATTTTCTAAGGCATTATGATATAATTGGAAAAAGATTAGGCTCGTTAAATAGTAATTTATATTTGGTGAAATACTGGAGGCGGAAAAAGTGGAGTTTAAAAGCGACCTTAAAGGGCTTATTACTCTTCAGGAAGCAATGAAATTGTCTAGGGAAGAGAACCGGAAAAACCATCGGCGCTATGTAAACCCTGAACTGGTAAACATGATGGGCCTTTTAAATTTTGACAAATGTTTTGTTCAGGCAAAAGATTGCCAAGTTTGGGATACCGATGGCAATGTATATCTGGATTTCCTGGGGGGATACGGGGCTTTAAATTTAGGGCATAATCACCCGGAGGTGGCGACGGCTGTCGAGAAAGTGAAGGATTATCCTAATCTTCTTCAAGCTTCCCTCAACCCGTTGGCCGGAGCCTTGGCAAAGAACCTTTCCTTGCTTGCTCCTGCGGATTTACAGTATTCTTTTTTTGGCAACAGCGGGGCGGAAGCGGTGGAAGGGGCTTTAAAGCTTGCTCGGGCCGCTTCGGGACGGGAAAAGATTGTTTCCTGTGAAGGCTCATTTCACGGAAAATCCTTTGGCGCTCTGTCCGTAACGGGCCGGGAGAAATATCGGAAGCCGTTTATGCCTCTTCTTCCTGTGGTGCGGTTTGTTCCTTACGGAGATGTGGAAAAGGCTGAGCAAGCCCTAGCTGATGGGGACGTAGCCGCTTTAATTGTGGAACCGGTTCAGGGAGAGGGTGGAATTATTATCCCCCCGGAGGGGTACCTGCAACGTCTCAGGGAGATTTGCAGCCGATATGGTACCTATTTAATTATTGATGAAATTCAAACCGGTTTTGGTCGCACCGGCCGTATGTTTGCCTGCGAATATGAAGATGTGTCTCCCGATATTATGTGTGTGGCAAAGTCTTTCGGAGGAGGGGTCATGCCTCTTGCTGCATATATTGCGTCAGAAAGCGTTTGGAAAAAAGCTTATGGAAGTGTTGATAAGGCCACCTTGCATACTTCTACTTTCGGGGGAAACAGCCGTGCGGCAGCTGCCGGAATTGCTACCATGGAGGTTATCTGCCGGGAAAATATTCCTCTCCAAGCCAGAGAAAAGGGAAAGTATCTAATGGAGAAGTTAAAAGACTTTCAGAAAAAATATTCTTTTGTGCGGGAAGTCCGGGGCAAAGGATTGATGATTGGCATTGAATTTAGCCAACCTGAAAAAGGTTTTTTAAGTTACCTGACAAGGGGCGCTGTGGAAAAAGTAGCGGCCGAATATACGGGATCATTGGTAGCAGGCGAATTGCTTAACAAATATCGGATCATTACAGCTTATACGCTGAACAATCCTAACGTTATTCGTCTGGAGCCGCCCTTAACGGTTTCTTACGAGCAGCTTGACATTTTGGTGGATGCCCTAAACCGGATCTGTCGTAAACATAAGAGCTTTTCCAGCATGGCGATTTCCAGTGCGAAAACCGTTTTGGGTTCAATGCTTAAAAATAAATAAATAAATGTCATGTCGTAGCGACAATTTAAGACACCCCTTTTAGTTAGGTCAAACAAAATACTCCATAAAAAGCACAACTGTTATGTTACCATATAAAGGGGTGAGCCGTAATGAAAAGAATGTTTTTTTCCCTGGCTTTGGTTCCCGCGTTTCTATGGAGCATGTTTGCTACTGTTGTTTTAGCGGAGGATAGGCCGAAACGGCCTCAGGACGTAATTTGGATGGGAACGGAGGCTGTTTTACACCGTGAGGTAAACGGGGACTGTCTTATTATGTCCGGTAATATAGACACAGGTGGAACTACCGGAGGGGACAGGCTTCTTCTTGGCCGAGAAGTAAATTTGGCAGGGGTAACCGGGCAAGATGCTCGCCTGGCAGGTGTTGTCCTAAACGTTCCCGGAGTGGTCAAGGGTAATGTTTCCGCAATTGGGCAAAGAATAAATATTGACAGGGATGCTTACTTAAACGGAAATTTGCATTGTACAGGAGCGTATGTTGACATAAAGGGGCACATCGAGGGTAATGTGCAGGTACTGGGCGGAACGGTTGTTATTAGCGGGGATATCGGCGGGGACGTTGTGGTTGAGGGTGCTCGGGTGGGATTGAACCCGGGCGCGCGCATAAGAGGAAGCTTGAACTATTATTCTCCCCACGAGTTGGTCGTACCTCAAGGGGTAGAAATAACAGGGGAAACTAAACGCTATAAACCTCATTTCTTTACCAGAATTGCCGAGATAATTCAGTACGGTTATTGGGGGATCAGCTTTTTTGTGATTAAACGAATTCTGGGATTTGTCTCTTTGCTGTTTGTCGGATTGTTTATGTTGAAATGTTTTCCCGTTTTTTCCGGAGCGGCGGCCGGACATATTGCCGGCGGGATAAAGCAAGCTACCCTCTGGGGGATTTTATTACTAATCCTGGCGCCTCTTCTTTCCCTTATTTTTATCGTTTCGGTAATCGGCGCGCCATTAGGCATTATTTTTCTGACCGGGCTTGCTCTCTTGATATTAATCAGTAAGGTAACAGTTTCTCTTTGGCTGGGGCAGTCTTTAACCCGGGGCTGGGACGAGCACCGGACGGTTCCTTTCATTATGGGAGCTGTAATCATTTCTTTATTAACAGCTTTTCCGGTTATCGGACCTGTATTTTGGCTGGTGACAGCGGCAATGGGGATCGGTGGGATTTTCTTTGCCTATCGAAGCGGTGTTCACTTACCGATAAATAAAGAAAACATTTCCGAGCAAACAAATTTATTAAAGAGTTAAGTGCCGGGTAAAATGAAATAAAAAAACGAATAATTACAAACAAAATTAAATAAATATTCGGCTTTTTGATTGACTTTTTCTGGTTGCTTTGATAGAATGAGATTGTGATAAATTATGAAGAGAATTTTTGTATTTTGAGGACACCTTAATAGGGCATCATTCCCCTATTGAGGTAATTTTTGTGCCTAAAACTGGTCACAATAGCCTTAAGAGTCAGGGAGATGAATAATGAAGCATAAATACGATGTTGTGATTGTGGGCGCAGGCCCGGCGGGAATATTTACTTCAATTGAATTAGCACGCAAGAACCCGGGGATTAGAACATTGCTTATTGACAAGGGACGAACTCTGGAACAGAGGAATTGTCCTGCCAGGCTTAAGGGCGTTTGTTGTAACTGTGATCCTTGCGCCATAACCAGCGGCTGGTCGGGAGCCGGGGCTTTCAGTGATGGGAAGTTGTCTCTTTCTCCTGGAGTAGGCGGAAGAATTACCGATTATATGTGTCGGGAGGAAGCTCAAGAAATCATTAATTATGCGGACAGTATTTACTTGGAATTTGGAGCAAGAGAAGAAGTGCACGGCTTGGATGAACGGCGTGTGGAAGATATTATGTATGAGGCTTCCAAGCACAGTATTCAGCTGGTTCCCTGCCCGGTAAGACATTTAGGTACGGAACTGGCCTTTGAAGTGCTCAAGGCCATGTACGATTACCTTATTAACAAGACAAAAACCGAATTTATGGAAATGACGAAAGCGCTGGATATCCTCGTGGAAAACGACCGGGTACGGGGGGTGCTGGTAGAACCGAAAGGAAAAGAACCTTTTGAAATTGAGGCCGATTTTGTGGTGGCCGCTCCCGGGCGGGGAGGGGCTGAATGGTTGTCTAAGCAGACCAAGCGTTTAAATATAAAAACTCATAACAATGAAGTGGATATCGGAGTTCGGGTAGAAGTGCCAAACTCGATCATGGATCATCTCACCCGTGATCTTTATGAAGCAAAACTTGTGTATTATTCGGATACTTTTGATAACAGGGTTAGATCATTTTGTGTAAATCCCGGAGGCGTGGTCTCTGAAGAGCATTATGACGGAAAAATTGCAGTTGTTAACGGTCACAGCTATGGCAATCCAAAATTGAAAACAAATAACACAAATTTTGCCCTCCTTGTTTCCACCAGATTTACCGAACCCTTTAATGAACCCATCGAATATGGAAAATATGTTGCCCGTTTGGCTAATATGCTAACCGGGGGCGGGGTGATGGTGCAGCGCTTGGGAGATGTCATCAAAGGGCGGCGGACAGATGTAGATAGATTAAAGAAGTCGACCACCATTCCTACGTTAAAAAGTGCTGTTCCCGGGGATTTGAGCTACGTGCTTCCTGCCCGGTACCTTACTTCGATTATTGAGACACTAAAGGCGTTTAATAATATTGCCCCGGGGCTATATGCAAAAAACACCCTGCTATATGGGGCGGAGGTAAAGTTTTATTCTTCTAAAGTCAAAGTTGGCAAAAATTTTGAACCGAGTGTAAAGAACCTTTATACCATTGGCGACGGTGCGGGAATAACCAGAGGGTTGATGCAGGCTTCTGTAACCGGAGTAGTGGTAGGACGGGATATTGCATCCCGGTTGGCAGATTAACCTTTAAAAACAGGAATGTTAGTAAATTAGCTGAGTGGAGGTGCTGATTATGTCAGCAGTAGTATTGATTGGAGCCCAGTGGGGGGACGAAGGGAAAGGGAAAATTACCGATTTTCTTGCCGAGAAGGCGGATATGGTTGTCAGGTACCAAGGAGGGAGCAATGCCGGCCATACAGTGGTAGTGGGGGATGAGGAATATAAGCTGCATTTGGTTCCCTCAGGAATTCTCTACCCCGGGACTGTATGTATTATTGGAAACAGTGTTGTTTTAGACATTGAGGTGTTGATTTCCGAGATTAAAGAGTTGAAAGAACGAGGCATTTCCATCGCTAACTTGCGTATTTCTGACCGGGCTCAGGTGATTATGCCTTACCATAAAAGACTGGATGAAGTCCAGGAAGAAAGTAAGGGTGCCAACAAGATCGGTACTACCAAACGGGGGATCGGCCCGTGTTATATGGATAAAGCATCCCGTGTTGGAATTCGGGTTTGTGATTTGATAGACCAAGACCTTTTTGAGGAGAAGCTTTCCATTAACCTGGCGGAAAAGAATACTTTATTTACCAAAGTATATGGAGTTGAGGGCTTTCAAAAGGAGCCTATTATCAAGCAGTATGGCGAGTTTACGGAAGAGATTAAGGATTTGATTGCCGACACGTCGGTGCTTATTAATGATATGGTAGATGCCGGAAAGAAAGTATTATTCGAAGGAGCTCAGGGAACAATGCTTGACGTAGATCACGGGACTTATCCCTTTGTGACTTCATCCCATCCGGTGGCTGGGGGTGCCTGTATTGGTGCCGGCATTGGCCCGACAAAAATTGATAAAGTGATTGGAATTGCCAAGGCCTACACAACCAGAGTTGGTGAAGGTCCTTTTCCCACGGAACTTTTCGATGAAACCGGAAAGCAGATCCGAGATGAAGGTTGTGAATTTGGGACAACTACCGGGCGCCCTCGGCGCTGCGGCTGGTTTGATGCCGTTGTGGTGCGCCATAGTGCCCGGCTGAGCGGATTAACCGGTTTGGCAGTGACTAAATTGGATGTCCTTGATAAATTGGATGAAATTAAAATCTGTAAGGGGTATGAGTACCAGGGTAGGATACTGAAGGATTTTCCGGCAAGTTTAAAGGTGCTTGCCCAATGCAAGCCGATATATGAGACGCTGCCCGGTTGGAAACAGGATACTACCGGGACGAGATCCTTTAATGATCTTCCGGAAAATGCCCGTCGTTATCTTGAACGCATCGAAGAATTAACCGGGGTAAAGGCGGTAATTGTAGCAGTGGGGCCAAAAAGAAGCCAAACCATTGTCCGGGAAGAATTGTACTAAAAACAATTCTCAAGAACCATGTCATATGGCCAAAAGCGCGTTGTCGGTGCTTTTGAGCTATATGTCGTTGGATATTTTTTCCTACAGCTGTGATAATTTACTATTGACAAGAAACCGGTTTATAGTGCAATATATAAAGGCAAGTTGGCGCTGACGACATGGTGATGGGGTAAAAAAAGAAAAAAATTTCCTCTCAATTCCTTGTTGACAGTAAAAAAAATTTATAGTATCATAAGTACCTGTGAGACGTGAGCCATTAGCTCAGTCGGTAGAGCACCTGACTTTTAATCAGGGTGTCCGGCGTTCGAGTCGCCGATGGCTCACCATTTTTCCTGGCCCGTTGGAGAAGCGGCTTAACTCACCAGCCTTTCACGCTGGCATCCAGGGGTTCGAATCCCCTACGGGTCACCATTGTTTTTTATAGCCGGCAGAAGTGCCGTGCGTTAGTAGACTTAGGTTTGGAACTGTGGTGTAGTGGTCTAACATGCCGGCCTGTCACGCCGGAGATCGCGGGTTCGACTCCCGTCAGTTCCGCCATTAATGAAGCATTCGGCAGTTGAAAAACTGCTGTTTCTTTTCTCTAAAAGGGTTTGCGTTGGTTAAAAAGAACTGTTATAATAATAGGGCAATGGATTTGTGCGGGTGTAGCTCAATGGTAGAGCGCTGGCTTCCCAAGCCAGTTACGTGGGTTCGATTCCCATCACCCGCTCCAAAATAAGCACTTAAAGGTGCTTTTTTATTTTATTAAAGGACATATTTTTCCGATGTCAAAATTTTAGCATTGAGGTGTTGGATATGGGTAAAGTCATTTCAATTAATATTAGCGAAAAGCGGGGAATTGAGAAAACCAGTGTTAGTGAAGTAGAGGTGTTGGTGGGTTGGGGACTGAAAGGCGACGCCCACGGAGGAGATTGGGATCGTCAAGTCAGTATTCTGCCCATCGAAACTGAAGCAAAAGTTCCTCCCGAAAAGAAAGATGAAGTTTTAAAGGGGGGCTATACGGAGAATTTTACTATTGAAGGAATTTCCCCTGAAAAATTGAGTGTTGGGAAAAGACTGAGAATTGGGGAGGCTGAAGTAGTAATTCTTTATATTGGAAAGGAACAATTCAAGGAACAGGGCAGGCCTTATCTCGTCAGTCGGGAAGGGCGCTTTGGCAAGGTTTTAAAAAGCGGAAAGGTAAAAAATGGGGATGAGGTTATTTTGTTGGGTGAAAAGTTATAAAGTGTATGCTATAATATGTAAAGTCTGAATATAGTATTCTTACATAGCAAAGGAGGAAGCACGGTGGAAAAACATATCAAAACTATTGTTAAAGGCAGCCTGAAAGGGACGGCAAAGACCGGCGGTTGTGGAACATGCCAGACATCCTGCCAATCGGCTTGCAAGACTTCCTGCACGGTGGGGAATCAAGTTTGTGAGAAATAACTAACAAAGGGCCTTTCACCCAAGCCGGGTAAGGCCTAATTTTTTTAGGAGATTGCTTATGACTGTAAATTATGATCAAATTTATCCGATTGAGGATACTCATAAATTTCAGATTGATGAAACAAAAATACTTCTGGACGTTAATTCCGGTTCAGTACATGTTATTGATGAAGTGGTTTGGGATATTCATGAAGCGATGCTTAATAACGGGGGACATTTAGAAGATGCTATTAACTCCCTTAAAGATCGGTATGATTCCCAAAAGTTACTTTCCGCGAGAAATGAGATTTTAAATCTTATCGAGCAGGAAACACTGTTTACTTACGATGAATACCGGGACAGGTATATCCCTCCGGAAAAACCGGTTTTAAAGTCTCTGTGTCTTAACGTGTCCCATGATTGTAATCTTCGCTGCAAATACTGTTTTGCTTCCAGCGGTGATTTTGGAGGTCAGCGCCTTTTAATGCCCGAAGAAACAGGAAAAAGAGCGATTGATTTTCTGATGGAACATTCCGGTTCTCGTAAACACTGCGAAATTGATTTTTTTGGCGGAGAACCGTTAATGAATATTCATGTTGTCAAGTCTCTGGTCGCCTATGGGAGGAAACAAGCTGAAGAAAGAGGAAAGGCACTGAAATTTACTATTACCACCAATGGTGTAGGATTGAATAAAGAGATAAAAGATTATCTTGCTCGAGAAAACATTAGTGTGGTGTTAAGTCTGGACGGCCGTCGGGAGATACATGACAGAGTGAGAAAGTTCCCGTCGGGCAGAGGAAGTTATGATGTGGTAAATACCAATATTAAGGCACTTCTCAAGCTTAGAAATAATGATAATTATTATATTCGGGGAACATATACCGGATATAACAAAGATTTTTATCAAGATGCCGTACACATGGTAAACGAGGGGTATAAAATCATTTCCCTGGAACCGGTTGTTGCCCTGGAGGGTGAAGACTACCGGCTAAGAGAAGAAGATATCCCTCAACTTCGTGAGGAGTACTTGAAACTTGCCCAGTTTTACCAAAGAAGAAAACGGGAAGGCAGACCATTTACCTTTTTTCATTTTAATTTAGATCTGAATCACGGGCCTTGTCTGCCAAAACGTTTGACTGGTTGTGGTGCCGGGCATGAATACATGGTGGTTACGCCTGAAGGTGATCTTTATCCCTGCCACCAGTTTGTCGGCCGGGAAGATTATAAACTGGGTAATTTGGATAGTATCGAATTGAATGAAAAACTGCGCAAACACTTTCAAAATGCCCATATATATAACAAGCCCCAATGCTGCAAATGTTGGGCCAGATTTTTCTGCAGTGGTGGTTGTCATGCTAATGCGGAAGCTGAAAACCACGATATATATCAGCCATATCAGCTAGGATGTAAACTGCAGAAAATTAGACTGGAGTGCGCAATTTGGCTACAGGTCAAAGAAGCCTTGGATGAACAGTGCCCGGCTCCTACGTATGCTATTTAAGTTATTGGGGCGTTGTCAAGCGGAGGTTATTAGGTGTTTGAATTATTTATTACAGAAACAATGCCTGCACTGCTGGGGAAAACATCTTTAATTTCTTTTATTGCCGTATTTGCTGCTGGAATATTAACCAGCATCAGTCCTTGCATCCTTTCCATGGTGCCGGTTTTAGTCGGAATTATTGGGGGGTACAGCCAGCCTTCTAAATTTCGGGCTTTTTTGCTTTCGGCTTTTTTTGTATTAGGTATGGCTACCACATTTGCCATTTTAGGATTAGCGGCAGGTGTCCTCGGCACAATATTTGGTCGAATTGGCCGGGGTTGGTATTATGCTGTTTCCGCTGTAAGCATAATTATGGGTCTGAATCTCTTAGGTGTTTGGCGTTTTCAAATTCCCGGACTGAAAATAGTTCCGCCGAAGGTTGGCGGCTTCCTAGGCTCTTACCTTGCCGGGCTTCTTTTTGGGGTGGTTGCATCTCCCTGTGCAACCCCGGTTCTCGTAGCGATTCTTGCTTTGGTATCGACTGCCGGGAAGACTTTTGCCGGAACATTGCTTCTTTTCGTTTACGGGCTGGGACATGGTGTTCCGCTTCTGGTAGTTGGTACTTTTACCGGTGCGTTAAAAAGTATCTCCTTGGTGCAGAGACGGACAAAGTATATAAACTATGTCAGCGGCGTTATTTTACTAATAATTGGGTTTTATTTTTTATATTTTGTTGGTGGATTTTAATATCAGATTATTTTTATAACTATCTAACAGTTGCATAATTTTGGGTTTACTGGTTGAACAATCATATGTTATAATAAATATGTTGTATTTTGTTGAACTTATTGGGGATCGGGAGCCCCTGAGAATTTCTCTGTAATGCTGTTTTCCCGGGGTTTTTCAGCTGCGGAAAGGGGGAAGGGATGTATACCTTTACAAAAGAACAATTGCTTCAAAAACGCCCTCACCAACGGAGAATATCCAGAAGTGAGAAAAGTAAAGGTAAATCAACAAAAAGAATTATTAGCGTTATCGGGTTGCTATTAATTATCTTGATTATCGGGGTATGGTTACATAAAGCAAATACAGCATATGCCATCGTGGTTAACGGCCAAGAGATTGCCCTTGTAGAAAGCCGTGTTGAAGGAGATAATGCGGTAAAAGAATTTCTTGATCTAAAATCCGAGGAATTTGGCCGAGAGGTAATTACGCCGGATAGCATTGAAGTTGAGCAGGTACAGGTTAATGGGAAAGATAAAATGTTTGGTGCAGATATATCGGAGGCACTGGCTGAGAAAATAACAGTTTTGATTTCCGGAGCTGTGATTGTCATTGACGGTGAAGAAAAAATAATTGTATCCAGTAAGGATGCCGGGGAAAAATTAGTAAAAAAAGTAGAGGACCAATTTAGCAATAATAAAAAAGACGTATCAATAATTAAATCAGAAGTAAAAGAAAAAGTAGAAGTTCGAGAAAAAAATGTTCTGCCTAAAAACATTGTTGATGAGGGAAAGGCATTACAGCTTCTTACCGTTGGGACAGAAAAAACCGTATCACATGAGGTAGCCTCAGGAGAGTCTTTGTGGTCTATTGCCAAAGATAACAACCTGAAGATGGAGGAGTTGATAGCTGCCAATCCAAGTATTGATCCCGACAAGCTGAGTATCGGGGACAAAATTAACCTAGTTAAAGCTGAACCTATGATGCACGTCACCTGCGTTTACGAATATTCGGAGGTCAAGGAGACCCCATTTGAAACCCAAGTTATCCGCGATGATGATATGCTTCGGGGAAAGGAAAAGGTCAAACAGGAAGGGAAAAAGGGTACCAAAGAGTTTAAATATCGTGCTGTGGCGGTTAACGGTTCTGAGGTGGACAAGCAATTTTTAGCTGGCACGGTTATTACCAAACCAGTACCGAAAATTGTTGAACGTGGGTCCAAAACACTTGTGGCATCCCGGGGAAGCGGCGGCAGCGGGGAGTTAGCTTGGCCTGTGAGCGGTCAAATAACATCCCGGTTTGGATACCGTGGCCGGGAATATCACACTGGTCTTGATATTGATGGTTCCACGGGAGATCCGATACGTGCAGCAGAAGGTGGTAAGGTAATTTTTTCCGGTTGGTCGGGTGGTTATGGTCGGATGATTAAGATTGACCATGGCAGTGGCCTGCAGACGTGGTATGCACACCTGTCAAGTTCTAAGGTGAGTACAGGGGATAAAGTAACACGGGGAGAGGTTATCGGTGCAGTGGGCAGTACAGGAAGAAGTACCGGATCGCATTTGCACTTAGAAGTACGGATCAACGGTAGCGCCGTCAACCCCCTGCGTTATCTTAATTAGCGAATAATAATTTTTAGATAAAAGCTGAATGCTTTGGCATTCAGCTTTTCCACATTTGGTAACTTGACTAAAGTAAATTAATTTGAATAATAAGCAGGGAGACAATATAATAATAAATACAATATACCCCTGCAGGGTAGAGCCGCAACTTATCTATCCTGAAAACCTAACAAAACCGGAAATTTTCTTAATATGCAAGGGAGGTGGAAAAATGGTTTGGGATTTAATTATAATCGGAGGCGGTCCGGCTGGACTGACCGCAGGGCTTTATGGAGCCAGAGCAGGGCTTAAGACTTTGCTTTTGGAGAAAGCGATGCCGGGCGGCCAAGCGGTGCTAACGGAAAAAATTGAAAATTATCCCGGCTACCCTCAGGGGGTAAGCGGCCCGGAATTGATGATGAGCTTTATGGACCAAGCAATGCGTTTTGGTCTTGAATTTAAAACCGAGGAAGTAACCGGGATAGACTTTACCGGAAAAGAAAAAGCTATCAGCACAAATGAAAATAGTTATCTCAGTAAGGCGATAGTAATCGCAACCGGGTCCAGACCAAGATTCTTGGATGTCCCTGGCGAAAGGGAGTTTCATGGCCAGGGAGTTTCTTATTGTGCTACTTGTGACGGAGCTTTTTTTAAGGAAAAAAAAGTGGTTGTTGTTGGAGGCGGGGATTCTGCCGTTGAGGAAGCACTTTTTTTAACCAGATATGCTAATGAAGTTGTCTTGGTACATCGGCGGGATCAATTAAGGGCAACAAAAGTTCTTCAGGATAGGGCTAAAGCTAATTCAAAAATGCATTTTATTTTGGATTCGGTGGTAGAAAAAATTGATGGAAAAAATTTTGTGGATAAAGTCCAGTTGAAAAATGTCAAATCCGGGGAAATGCGTGAGGAATCAACCAATGGGGTGTTTGTTTTTGTAGGAACTGTGCCTAATACTTGGTTTTTACAAGGAGTAGTTGAGATGAATAATCAGGGTTATATTATAACCCATGATTTATTAAGTACATCGGTTTCCGGTGTTTTTGCTGCCGGTGATGTCCGAGAGAAATTTTTGCGCCAAGTGAGTACCGCTGTAGGTGATGGAGCCGAGGCTGCGATGGCGGCGGAAAGATACATTGCAGAACTAGATTAACTTGTTTTGGAGAAGATAAATACTGATTTATTTCGATGGCTTCAAGCTTGGTTGACTAACAATGATTAAATGAATTATGATATTGATGTGGAGGTGATAAATATGTGTCAAGAATGCGGTTGCCACAATCATAGTGACGCTGTAGTGCTAAAGGTGGACGGAATGACCTGCGGCCACTGCACAAATGCGGTGGAGAAAGCAGTAAATTCTCTGCCTGGGGTTAGTTCCTCTTCGGTAGATCTCAAAGAAGGAACCGTCACTATTAATTTTGATTCTCATGTTGTCGAATTGGATACTATTAAAAAAGCAATTGTTGATACCGGATACCAAGTAGGTTAGGAAAATTATTATATAGGCTTTAATTCGACACTCGTAAGCCCGGTGGGGGAACCCTCCGGGCTTATTTGGTTTGTCTATGGGGATATAATCTTTTGGAATGGGAAATGGTATAAAAGAATGGTATGATTATTTTTAAATAGTATTTTAACAAATAGGTGAAGCAATGAAAAACAAAAAGGTTTTAATCAGTGTTGTAGTTATTATAGCAGCTGTTTATTATCTGATGATGTCCGGTTTTCAAAATTCCAGTGTCCATATCGGCTTGGAGCAGTTAAAAACCTCCGGTAGTACGTACCGGGGGCAGTATATCCGGACTGAAGGCACCATTATTGGGAGTACTGTTAACTGGGACGCCCCCAATGTAGAGCTGGCGTTTTCCGTAACGGGAAAGGATAATCCCGATGTAATTTTACCGGTAATTTATAAGAATGTGATGCCTGATAATTTTAATGATGCTACTGAAGTAATGATTGGCGGGTATTATACACCTGGGGAAAGTTTTCAGGCCGAAGAACTGGTTACCAAATGCCCATCCAAATATGAAGAGAAAGAGACCGCGGAGCAGGAGGAATCTTAAGATTGGCTCACCTTGGCTATTTTTTTTTAATGCTGGCTTTGACAGCAGGCGTTTATGCACTAGTTTTTGAAATTATCTATCTGACAAAAAAAGATGAAAAAACCTTGTTCCGGGCGCAAGGGGGAGTAGCAATCCTCACTTTTTTGGTAATGCTTGCTGCACTAACTCTTGCCTTTTCCTTGGTAACCAGTGACTTCTCCCTTAAATATGTTGCTGATTATACGGATACAGGTCTGCCCTTTTTTTATAAATTATCTGCTTTTTGGGCGGGGAATAACGGTTCTCTGTTATTGTGGGCAACAGTGCTTGCTTTGTACACTGCCCTTGTTACTTTTGCCGGTAAAAACCATGATCAAGGGGTATCTGCCTGTGTTAACGTGTTGCTCCTGGTAAATCTGATTTTTTTCCTCAGCGCCATGGTGTTTTTTGCCAACCCCTTTGAAAAGAATTTGGTGATTCCGCCTGAAGGCCGGGGCTTGAACCCAATGCTGAGAAATCCCTGGATGATTATCCACCCGGTACTGCTTTATTTGGGGTATATTGGCTTTGTTGTGCCTTTTGCTTACGCCATGGCTTGGTTAATAATAAAACGGTCTGATGATGCGTGGATCAAACTTACTCGTCGTTGGACAGTGATAGCTTGGTTATTTTTAAGTCTTGGTAACCTTTTTGGCGCCCAATGGGCTTATGTGGAACTGGGCTGGGGCGGGTACTGGGCATGGGATCCGGTGGAGAATGCGTCATTTTTACCTTGGTTAACCGGTTCAGCATTTCTTCATTCTGTTATCGTCCAGGAGCGAAGAGGACAATTTAAAGTTTGGAATATAGTTTTAATCATTATTACATACGGATTGACCCTTTATGGAACTTTTCTTGTGAGAAGCGGCATACTATCCTCGGTGCATGCCTTTCCAAAATCTAATCTTGGCTACTGGTTTGGTTTATTTATTTTGGCAATGCTAGGTTTTGCCTTTTACCTTCTATTCACAAGGAGAAGCATCTTAAAGAGTGACCGTTCTCAATTATTGCTAATTTCAAAAGAGACAAGCTTTCTCCTAAATAATATTCTTTTACTGGGAAGCGCTTTTATTATTTTTTTTGGCACCAACCTGCCGTTATTTTCCGGTATTTTTACCGGAATAAAACGTGGGGTTGGTAAGGATTGGTTTAACTCAACTGCCGGGCCGGTGCTTTTATCTGTGGTGCTTTTAATGGGGATATGTCTGCAGTTGGAATGGCGGAAGCCGGGCTTTCCCCGGAAGGGAAAACAGATCCTTTTTACCTTGGCAGCAGCACAGGTTTTTGCAGCGGGCCTTTATCTTTTAGGTATCCGCGATTACCGAGGTTTAATTGGATTTGCCATTGTATTTTTTGTAATTATAAATACCCTTTGGGAGTTTGTGAAAGGCACCATTGGGCGACGGAGAAACACCGGGGAGGGTTTTATCACCGCTTTCAGAAGTCGGGGACTCTACAGTCGGCGCCGTTATGGCGGTTATCTTGTCCATTTGGGGCTGGCTCTTTTTGCCATGGGGGTTCTAGGGAACGGCTTTTACAGCACCGAAATGATAAATACCGTTAGTGCAGGGGATCAGATCAGTATTAAAAAAATTAACGACTATCGCATTACTTTTCAGAGGGTTAGAGGCCGGGAGGAAGGCACTAAAAGAATAATTTATGCTGACTTAAAGGTGGAGAAAAACGATAGACCCTTCCAGACGCTTAGACCGGAAGTGATATACTATCCCAACTGGGAGAATCCCAGAAGTGAGGTAGCAATTGCCGGAGGGCTGGTGGAGGACTTGTATATTATTCTTGCCGGTTGGGATGACGGGGGTAAACAGGGTACGTTTGAAATCCATGTCAATCCCCTGATGAATTGGCTATGGATCGGTGGCTATGTTCTTGTCCTGGGTACGGTTTTGGCAATCTTGCCGGGAAGAAGGTTACAATGATTCGCGGGATAGATATTTCTAAAAAATTCGGCTCAAAAGTAATTTTAAAGCAGGTGAACTTGTCTGTACCGCCCGGCCAATTCGTTGTTTTGTTGGGGCCAAACGGGGCGGGAAAATCCACCTTGTTGAAGGTATTATCCCTATTGGATAAACCTACGGAAGGGCAAATAATTATTGACGGAGTAAGCGGAGGGATAAACAACCCGGCCCTGAGAAAAAAAATTGGCATTCTATCTCACCGGTCATTTTTATATGACCGGCTGTCCGCTCGGGAAAACTTAAAATTTTATGGGCACCTGTATGAAGTTTCGGGATTGGACGAAAGAATCAAAGTACTTGCCGGACAGGTAGGTCTGCAGTATTTTCTTGATGATCCGGTCTATACATTTTCCCGAGGTATGGTACAAAAGCTTGCTGTTATTCGCGCCATGATTCATGATCCGGAAATATTATTTCTAGATGAACCCTACACAGGATTGGATCAGCATGCCGAGGCAATTTTCACGAGGCTTTTGCATGAATGGCATAATAAACGCCGGACGGTTTTTATGATCACTCATACCTTTGAACAAGGCTTGGATTTGGCGGAACGGGTGGTCATTCTGGTACGGGGGAGGATAATTTATGACGCTCCTTTTTGCGGAGAATCCCATGAGCTGCGGGATTTATATTTGAACCAGGTGGGAAGAGGGCAATGAATTTAAAAAAAGTTTACTGGATAATCTGGAAAGATATCATGCTGGAAATCCGTGCTAAGGAAACTATCGGCACCATGCTGATCTTTACCTTTTTGGTGTTGGTGATCTTTGCCTTTTCCTTTCTGCAACCGGGAAATAGAGTGTCTTCAGAGATCATTCCGGGAATCATTTGGGTGACAATTGCTTTTACGGGAATGCTCGGCCTGAACAGATCCTTCCTGCCGGAAAAAAACAACGACTGTATTTTAGGATTAGCGCTGGCACCGGTAGAAAAAAGTATGATTTACTTTGGAAAAGTTGCTGTTAATTTTATTTTTTTGGCCGGGGTGGAGTTATTATCTTTTCCCTTGATGGCAGTGTTTTTTAACTTTCGTATTCAGGGACCGTTACTATATTTTATTTTGGTCCTGTTGTTAGGGACTGTTGGTTTTTCCGGGACAGGAGTTTTTTTGGCGGCTCTTTCCGCCAATACCAGGACCAGTGAAATACTGCTCCCGGTAGTTCTCTTTCCCATTTGGATACCCTTAATTTTGGGAGCGGTCAAAGCATCCGGGTTGGTTCTGGCCGGAAGGCTTTCCGACCCTTTGTGGGTTCAGTCTTTTTGGTCGTGGGTGCGACTGCTGGCGGTATATGATGTTATTTTTTTTGCCGTTTCCTTTATGTTATTTGATTATGTCCTGGAGGTGTAACCGATGCTGAATGAGAAAAAAAACAAATTATTCCTCCGAATTTTCATTGGGCTGGTTTTTTTGGTGATGGCAACGGCCCAATACTTAATTTTTCTTTGGGTTCCGGAAGAAAAGACATTGGGAGTGGTGCAAAAGATTTTTTATTTTCACGTTGGAGCAGCCTGGGTAGCATTTTTTGCCTTTTTCATCGTATTTGTCTTTAGCATCTTATATCTTGCTACACAGGAGCGCCGTTGGGACAGAGTATCTGCAGCTTCAGCCGAAATCGGCACTGTCTTTACCACTATAGTGCTGGTGACAGGACCCATTTGGGCAAAATCATCTTGGAATACTTGGTGGACCTGGGAACCAAGACTGACCACCAGTCTGATTCTCTGGTTCATATACCTGGCCTATATTTTGATTCGAATCTCTGCCGGCGATGTTGAGAGAAAAGCCAAGCTGGCCGCTGTTTTTGGGATAATCGGTTTTTTGGATGTACCGGTGGTATTTTATGCTGTAAATTGGTGGAGCGTTTCTCATCCCATGTTGTTTGGACAAGGGAAAATGAACTTAGCCTCGGATATGCTTTTAACACTTCAGGTTACTGTGGCAGCCTTTACTTTACTTTATTTTTATCTTTTAGAAAAAGGGATTGCTGTTTTCCGGATGCAGGACGAAGTAAATAAGATAAAAGACCGGTTGCGGGAAATAACTGATTAAAAGGATTTGTGTTTGGGGGAATAAAGATGAAATATCTTTTTTGGGCTTATACTCTTACATGGGCGCTGATTTTTGCCTATACTTTAGTATTAGGAAGTCGAGAGAAAAAATTATTAAGAGAAGTTAATTTTCTGAAGCAGGCCGTTAATGATAATGACTTCAATAATTTTCAAGAGTATTAAGAATAAATATGAGCTGCTTGGTCAACCCTAAATGGGTCAAAGTATTTGCCGTTCTTCTGAGTAACGGGTGGAGGTGAGATTTTGCCATATCGGATTAATGATGAATGTATCAGCTGCGGGGCTTGTGCTCCTGAATGCCCTACAGAAGTGATCAGTGAGGGTGAAGACAAATATGTAATCGATGAAGATGGCTGTATTGAGTGTGGAAACTGTGCGGAGGTCTGCCCGGTTGGGGCACCGCAGGAGGTAAGCTAAAGAACCTAGCATTAGGTTCTTTTTTATACATATTCATTTCGACTTTCATTATCATCCAATAAATGGCCTCATCGAAATCCTTCCTAAACTATCCGTCTTTCCCCATGTAAAATGCTTTTTTCAGGCTAAGCTGCTTAGAAGATTTTTAATTTTGAGAAGAACCTATTTTCCGGTAATAGGTTCTTTCTTGCTGTAATTACCAATGAACTGTCAGCATAACTATAGTATAATTATCATTAAACCATAATCTAAGGTAATGACATCAGGAAATTTGACAGCGGGATGAATGCCCGTGTCACCCAGGGGGAGGGGTAGACATGCAGGCAGTGGTATTGGGTCGTACTCGCCGGACGGCAAAGAAGTATTTTTTTGCTTTCTTGGCCGGGGTGTTTTTGTTTTTTATTATTATTTTCGTCCGGTACCCAAACTTGCCGAAAGTGGTTGTGTACAAGGTTTTTCGCGAATATATGCGAGTCTCAATAAACTGGAAGACATATTCCTGGCAGGAAATCGAGAATGAGAAATTCATCATAAAATATCACATGTCTGATGCCGATGCCGCAAGACTGGTCCTTGAAACTGCCGAAGAGGTATATCGTCCCGTAGAGAAGATATTGCAATTTGACTTTCATGGGAAAATTCCAATTTTGATCTATTCGGATACTGCTTCCCTGAACCGCAGTTTTGGCTGGGCGGCGGATGCAAGTGCCATGGGTGTATACTGGACGGGCATAATCAGGATATTGTCACCTAACTTTTGGATTCATGATGACGATAAAGCGGCAACTTTTAAGTCGGATGGTCCTTTAGCCCATGAGTATGCCCATTTTGTGGTGGACTATATAGCCCAAGGGAACTATCCCCGCTGGTTGACGGAGGGAATTGCCCAGCAGGTGGAGCGGAGCGTTACCGGCTACGAAATGGCTTTAAACGGAAAAGAAGAATTTTATCCTTTAACTGAGATGGATACCCGATTTGATCTTCTGCCCAACCAGAGTGCTGCTTATCGACAGTCTCTTTCTATGATTGATTATCTGACTGAGAGTTTTGGAGAAAAAGCCATTCCCGGTATTCTTACGGAACTGGGAAGAGGAGCAACCTTAAAAGGAGCATTTGAAAGGGTAATAGGCATTTCGGTGGAGGAATTTGAAAGAGAATTTAAAGAGAAAAAAATGCAAGGAGCCTGATGGCTTCCTTTTTTTCCCTTAAATACTATTGCCCGGGAGGAATAAAGTTGAGGAAAGAGAAGTATAAAATAGAGGCTGTAAAGGGAGGCGATAACCATGGCCAAGTTGGTGATAAACGGAGGCATTCCGCTGGAGGGCAGTGTGAAAATCAGCGGAGCAAAGAACGCGGCTCTTGCGGTTATTGCTGCTTCCCTTCTTGCTGAGGGAGAAACCGTTTTGGAGAATATTCCTCAAATCAATGATGTGGTGATATTGACGGAAATACTCCAGTCTCTGGGAGCCTCCGTCTGCTGGAAAGACAGGGAAACACTCAGCATTACTGTACCTGATGACGTGCATTGTGTAGCTAATTACCGGGAGGTTAAACGGCTCCGGGCATCCAATCTTCTCCTTGGCCCGCTTGTTGCCAGGAGAAGGAAGGCTCAAATTTCCCTTCCCGGAGGGTGCCAAATTGGTTCCCGTCCTATGGATCTCCACCTAAAAGGATTGGCAAAACTGGGCTGTACCATTGGGGTTGAGCATGGTTTTATTAAAGCATGCTGCTCACGGTTGGAGGGTAATCGCATCTATTTGGACTTCCCCAGTGTAGGGGCGACAGAAAACATTATGATGGCTGCGGCAGTGGCTGAAGGTAAAACCATTATTGAAAACGCGGCTAAAGAACCGGAGATTGTAGATTTGGCCAGCTTTTTAAATTCCATGGGCGGCAAAATACAGGGAGCGGGCACGGATAGGATAAAAATTACCGGTGTTAAGACTTTAAGGGCGGCAAAATACGCGATCATTCCTGACCGGATTGAAACCGGGACCTTTTTAGCTGCAGTTACAATTACCGGCGGTAATGTCAGAGTAGAAAATGTTATTCCCCCACACTTAAAGCCGATTATTGCTAAGCTTCAAGAGGCTGGTGCTTGGATCAAGGAAGAAGACAGTTGTCTTCATATTGTAGGACCGGAAAGAATCAAATCGATAGATATCAAGACCCTTCCCTTTCCCGGGTTCCCAACAGATATGCAGTCCCAGATGATGGCACTTTTAGCGTTGGCTTACGGAACAGGTGTGATAGTAGAGAATGTTTTTGAGAACAGACTTTTGGTGGCGAACGAACTAAATAGAATGGGTGCGCGGATCAAGGTGGAAGGCCATACGGCAATCGTTCAAGGAGTACCTTTTTTAAACGGGGTATCTGTGAAAGCGCCGGATCTTCGTTCAGGTGCTGCCCTGATTTTGGCGGGCCTGGCCGCCCGGGGAACGACAGAGATTTATAATTTGGATGTGATCGATCGGGGTTATCTCAATGTGGAAGAAAAGCTTAACCGGTTAGGCGCAGATATAAAAAGGATAGATTAAAGCTATTATTAACTGTGCAAATTTTATCCTAATCGCTCCGGCGATTTTCTTTATTTTAGAAGGAATTACTGTTTCTTTGCCTAATAATCTACTGATTATAAAAAAAGGAGTACCGCAGTTAATGGAAGTAGCAACATTGTTTAGCGGCAGTTCGGGGAATTCTATTTATGTGGGGACAAAGGAGACAAAAGTATTGGTGGATGCCGGTTCTTCCGGCAAGCGTATTGCCCAAGCTCTTGCTGATATTAATATTGATATTAAAGAGATTCAGGCACTTCTTGTCACCCATGAGCATGTAGACCATATTAAGGGGTTGGGTGTTCTCTCCCGCCGTTACGATATCCCTATATATGCTTCGCCAAAAACATGGGATGAACTGGCCTGTATCGGCAAGATTGCGGACCACAATAAAAGGGAATTTACATACGGGATGGAACTGGGCGATATGAAGGTGGAGTTTTTTAAGACATCTCACGATGCAGTTCAGCCGGTGGGAATGGCGTTTTTTCACAGGGACGGCCACGTAGGTATTGCTACGGACACCGGATGTGTAACTTCGGGGATCAAAAAATACCTGACCGGGGCAGATGCTCTGGTTTTTGAGGCTAACCATGATGAAACCATGCTTCGGGAAGGCCCTTATCCATACTACTTAAAGAAACGTATTGCCGGTGACCAAGGGCATTTGTCTAATGCCGCATCTGCTAAGGCCTTAAAAGAGATGGTTTCCGGGAAAAGCAGACATATTGTTTTGGCCCATCTGAGTGAAGTGAACAATAATCCTGACAGTGCCTTTAATTCTGTGGCCGAAGCCTTGCAGGAAGCAGGTATTGATGAGACGGTAAAACTCACTGTTGCCCCCCGTTATGAAGCCCATAAAGTGATTAAAATAAAAAGAATGTAGATAGCATACAGATTTAATTATTTGGTACAATATGACAGGAGGGATGCGTAATGAGCTATTTTCATGATCGTGAATACGGCAGTCGTCGGGGAGTTTTCTTCTTTATTACCATGATGATTATCAGTGCCGTGATTGGGGGATTTATTTTTTTACAAGCAGCAAAGTCGATGGGCTTGTTGAATGGCAGTCCCGGGACTGAACAACAGCAGGGAGAGGCGCCGGAACTGAATATCCCGCCTGCCGGAGATGTTACAGATAAAACGGCTGTGGTGGCAATTGCGGAGCAGGTAGGGCCGGCTGTAGTGGGAATCAGCAACTTAGATGTTTACTCCGATTTCTTCCGTGGGGAACAGGAAGTGGAGCAGGGAACCGGCTCTGGAGTAATATTTGATTCAGCGGGATACATAGTAACGAATAATCATGTTGTCGCGGGAGCGGCCAAGCTGATGGTTAGTCTGGCGGATGGCCGGCAGATCCCTGCAGAGATTGTGGGAACGGATGCGCGCACAGACTTGGCGGTTATTAAAATTAAAGCAGATAATTTAACGGTAGCCAAGTTCGGGAATTCTGACGACCTGCGCGTGGGGGAAATAGCTTTGGCAATCGGAAACCCCGGCGGGGCGGAATTTGCCCGGTCGGTCACCCAGGGTATTATTAGCGGACTGAATCGCTTATTGGTTACGGAAGAGGGTCTTCAGTTCAGACTAATTCAAACGGACGCAGCCATCAATCCTGGTAACTCCGGCGGGGCCCTGGTAGATATCAAAGGCAGAGTGGTAGGCATTAACAGCATTAAAATTGCCCGGGCGGGATTTGAAGGTATGGGTTTTGCCATTCCCTCCAATACGGTGCAGGGGATTGTGTCGGATTTGATTAAATATAAGAGGGTAATTCGTCCTGCATTAGGCGTATATATGGTTCGCGATGTAGATAAGGAACTGGCGGAATATAACGACCTGGGCGTGGATTATGGCGTGTTGGTGGATCCGCAGTCCGGAGGACCGGCTGCTCGTGCCGGGGTACAGCGCTATGATATTATTGTGGAAGTGAACGGACAGAAAATTGAAGACCGTTTTGCCCTACAAAATGAAATCTTTAGTCAAAAAGTAGGAGATGAAATTTCTGTTGTTGTTGTCAGACAAAAGGAAAGAATTAATCTTACCATTGAGCTGGGAGAACTGCGTCAGTAGCTTTATCTAAGTAATTAGGTTTCCGCCAAAAAAGTTTTACGGAGGCACCATGCACATAGCGGTGATAGCAGTAGGTAAAATTAAAGAAAAGTATTTAGTGGCAGGGATTAGCGAATACCTCAAACGTTTATCGGCTTATGCCAAAGTTGAAATCATTGAGGTGGCAGATGAAAAGATACCCGATAACGCTTCAGCAATAGAAATCAAGATGATCAAAACAAAAGAAGGGGAAAAAATCAGTAGGTACCTGAAAGAGGGTACCTACTTAATTGCCCTGGACATTGGTGGCAAGAATCTTTCCTCGGAAGAATTAGCAAAAATGGTTTCCAATCTTGGTTTAAGAGGAAAAAGTGACCTGACATTTTTGATCGGCGGCTCGGTCGGCCTTGCCGATTTTTTAGTCAAACAAGCGGATTTTAGGATGTCATTCGGGCGGATGACATATCCCCATCAGCTGATGCGGCTGATTTTACTGGAACAGGTTTATCGGGGTTTTAAGATTATGCGAGGGGAACCGTACCATAAGTGACGGCGGTTTTCCTTGACACCCTTGGGGGACAAGGGTGTCAAGGAATCATAATAAAGTACAAGACAATAATTTGAAAAATTTAGTTGGTGATTGAGAAAATAATAGACTCTTCTGGGTTGGTTACAGAGGGGTTTGTTTTTTTACTACTATTGAAAGATACAAATATTACTATGGAGATGATGAGAACTATAGTTTTTCTTTTTTCTATTCCTTGTTTTGCGGGAGTAGAAAAGTGAAACATTTTAGCGTGAAAGGTATAATACAACAATTATTTGAGTAAAATATAAAAAATACGAAAAAATATATTGCGTTTTATCAAAAGGAGTGATACAATGTATTTGGCTGATTTATTAAACTACAATTGGAATGCTAGAGGGGAAAAAACAATGAGAATACAAAAAATTAGTGTAGGTGGATTTAGAAACATTGATAATACGTTATTAGAAATGAAAAATATGATTGCATTAGTTTCTTTAAATAACTATGGTAAATCAAATTTACTAAAAGCTATTGATTTTGGCGTGCGATTTATTAAAAACAATACGGAAATAAAAAGTGCTATGATGTCTTGGCCGGATGGGATACCTTTAACCATTGCAACTGCATCCAAGAATTATATGATTGAATTTGAAATGCAGACTGAAATAAATACAAAAACTTATAATGTTGTTTATGGATATGAATTTAAATGGATTAGAGACGATGAAACTGGGGCTAGAATTATTGGTGAATGGTTGAAAGTTAAGTTGGATGAAAAAGGACAAAAGTATAATTCCTATATTAATCGTAATGAGGAAAATGCCTTTTATAAAACATCAGAAACAGGAAGATGCAGCAATAAAATCTCTGCTGAACCAAATGAATTGTTGATTAATAAATTAAAAGCTTTTGATAATTTGTACTACAATAGTATTATTAAAAGGGTTAATAATCTAAGTGCCCATATTGACAGACATCTTGATGCTAGTTCTTTTTATAGACCTGATCCAATTATTCGTAAAGATATTAAAGTATCGGAGCTCGAGAACAGTGAAAATCTTCCTAGAGCAATGTATCATCTTAAAAGTAAGTCTCCAGACAAGTATGAGTTGTTGATAAATTCTTTTAAACAGCTTTTTCCACACATATCGGAAATAAACGTAGAAGAGATATCTTTACAAGGTAGGGAAACTCGAATACCTGAGGATATTCCTTTTACTGTAGCCAAAGAAATATATGTTATAAATGTGACTGATGAAAATTTAAATCAATCCATAAATTTTGAAATGATGTCTGATGGCGCTAAAAGAGTATTTTTGTTATTGGCATCAATAATTTTAGCTGAAAATAAAGGAACATCCCTGATAGCAATTGAAGAACCTGAGAATTCTATTCATCCAAGTCTATTGCAAAGTTACCTAAGAGTAATTTCGCAATTGCTAAGTTATTGTAAAATTGTTATTACCAGCCACTCACCGTATATTTTGCAATATCTTGAACCAACAAGTATTTATATTGGGTTGCCAAATTCTAAAGGGGTTGCCAAGTTTTCCAGAGTGCGCGGCACTATGCAAAAATCTTTACAAAATGAAGCAAATAGTTCTGATACAACTTTAGGTGATTATGTTTTCCAGTTGTTAAGTGGTACGGGTGATGATATTAAGGAACTAAACAGATTTTTGGAGAATAGCGATGAGTAAAGGTGTAGTAATATTTGTAGAAGGGGATACCGAGGAAGAGTTCTTTGCCAAAATGTTAGATATTATCCATGACCTTTGTGATGGAGGAAGATTTCCTTTAGCGAAGGTGGTTGTAAGAAACTTAAAAGGTTTTGGTAAATATAAGAGCAAAGCACAACGAGTATTTACAAATGAAATTCTGTCCCGAAACAAAGGGGTTACTTTTACTGTTATATTATGCCATGATACTGATGTTTTTGATTTTTCACCAAAACCACCGGTTAATTGGACAGAAGTTAAGAAGATTTTGCGTGAAAATGGGGCAGCAAAGGTTATTCAGGTTAAAGCGAAGAGATCTATTGAAGACTGGTTTTTGAAAGATATGAGTGGCTTGTGCAAATATTTAGGATTACCTAATGGTACTAAATGTAGCGGGGAAAACGGTCAAAAAAAGTTGGGGAATCTTTTTAGGAAGGCCAACAGGGTTTACATTAAAGGCAATAAAGTGGTGGGTTTAGTAGATGCATTAAATGTAAGGAAAATAATGACTGTCATATGTGATGATATTAAACCCTTGTGTAAAGCCTTAGGGATAAAATGTTCTGGTGATAAGTGCTGATAAATCTAAAGATAGTAAACTTATTAGTGAGTCGCTTTGAAATTGGGTATAAGGTAATAATTGTATATGATATGTATTCAAAATATTATTTGAATTAATTTGTCCTAGCGGACTCCTACCCGCTGGCAAAGACTGATAATTAAGGAGGTGAGTCGGATGAAATTTTATGGAATATTTCCTCAGAAAGAGTGAAAGAGTCTTATGAATAGACTCTTTCTGTTAATTGTTTGGTGTTCGGTTTTGCGTGGTAATTTCCGTTGCACTAACTGGCCAGGAAATCAACTATAATGGCTCCTACCCCATTATAGTAATCCCGAGGATATATTATCCATAACTACTATATCTTATTCAACATAACCGGGAAAAATCCTTTATGGTTAGATAAAAAATTACCCATAAATAATTCATATGTTTTGAAAGGGGTATTTTTTTGGAAAAAATTAAGGGAATTCATTTTTATGTTAACGTAAAGAATATTGCTTCAATATTAAAAGAAGAAACAGAAAAAGATGATGATTTAAAAAGAACCATCCACCGTTTACATACTTACTTTTACGGGTTTTCAAAGTTAATTAACAAACTCGGATACCAGGTTGAAAAGTATACTGGAGGACGGGCTCATGTCTTGATTCCGATAAAAGAAGAAGAAGACCTGTCCGAACAAATTAAAACATCCCTTAAAGTAATGGTTGCTTGTTTTATTTATAATAATGATATGTTCAACTCAATAAGTAAGTACTCCCAGTATGGGTATTCTGACTTTAAAGTACATGCTGGAATGGACTATGGCGAGTACACAGAATATGAAATAGATGACAAGGTAAATGACCCAGAATTTACTACAATAGGTGCCGTAGCCAATAATGCTGCTAAAATTCAATCATTTGCACCATGTAATTATATTTACATTTTGGACAGGTATTATAAAAAATTGTCTTCAGATATTAAGGAATGCTTTACAGAATTATCTGAAGATGAAATGGAAGAACTAAAATCTAAATTAAAAAATTCCAAGGTTTATAAGGCAAAATACACTGCAATATATACTAAAGATGAAATGGAAGAAATATCCTTCGATTTGGAAGATATAAAGACAGCGGTTAACGAAGAGGCAAACAAACTTAATATTTCAGAGATGTCTTTTGAGGAAGTGAACATTAAACTGGATTTTAGCAGACTTTCAAGGAAGGTTAATAAAAAGATGACAGCTGGTGTTATCTGTGCTGATATTAGGGGATTTACAAAGCTATTCAACAAAAGCGATAGCAACTTAGAAGATTTAGCCTATGTAATGCAAGAACTGTATGATACTATGGGTAATAAAGTGAATGAACAATCTGGTACTAAAGTGCAGTACCAAGGTGACAGGGTTGTTGCAGTTTTTAATGATTACAAAGATGCAGAAGACTTTAGACTAAGGTTGGTAAAAACAGGTATGCAGCTCAATGAAGCAATTCAGGAACTAAACGATAATCCAGAAATTAGTGAGAGACTTGGAAACAATAAGTTGCGCGTTGGTGTAGGTTGCGCTACCGGGCAGTTAATTGCTACGAGGTTGGGAATGAGAAGTTATAAAGATAATATAATTTTAAGTGAAGCGGCGGATAGGGCGGACATATGTGAAGAAAGGTATGCGGAAAGTAATAAGATTGTGATAAGCAAGCATTTTTATGATGAAATCAAGGAAGAAGCTGAAACTGAAAACCTAGAGTATGAGGTACTAAAAGAGGTCTTTACCTCTATTGGTACAACAGGATACTATCAATGTTCGTTGACATTTTCGGAATTCATGAACAAAATGGAAGAAAAAAGGATTGAGAAGGCTGCAAGGATAGCGAACAAGTCATTTTCCTTATCTGTAATAAAAAACGCTACTGGTGAATCTGCACGTGTAGGATTAAGACCATGGAGATCGTAAAAGACTATAATTTGTATCAAAAGAGAGTTTTACAAGATTTTCAACGAGTAAGACGGTTTTTCCCATTTTTAATACTCACAATTTTACCTTCAAAATTACCGTCAGAAATCATTTTTACAGGGTATATACTTAAACCTGAAATGAATAGTTTAGTAAGTGTGGGCGTCTTTGAAAAGTACGGGCTTAGGATAAAAGGGGTATATCCTTTTGCGTTTCCTGAAAAGTCGGTTAAAGTTTATGACGTAGATGCTAAAATATCTTGGGAGCTACTTCCCCCTGAATATCGACATTGCTATTCAGATGGAAGCATTTGTACCCATCATCCAGATGCAGAAATAAATGCTAAACCTGAACAGGACCGCACTATTGCGGTACTGTTCAGTGCCTGGCAGTTATATTATCAGGCTAAATTATATATCGAAGACGGCAAGAAATGGGTACTGAAAGATTTACCACATGGTAATCAGGCCAATAAGGTAGGGTGGATAAAAAAATGAGGTCTGATTTATTGAATAATAGAGAATTAAGTGAACAGGTAACTGAACAATTAGAGAAAGTTTTTACTAACATAAATTCATGGCTTACTTTTGGGGAAGCTAAAAATGCCTCATTATTAGCTTTAAATGGAGTAGGTGTTTACGGATTGGTTAGTCTTCTTAAAAATTCAGATTATAACGGTGGACAGTATTTTACTTTATACTTATGGATGGTCCTGGTGTTTCTTGCCTTTGGTGTGATAATATCTTTATTATCATTCTCACCAGTAGTCGGAACATTTGATGGTAAAAAGAAATTTTGTTCCATGGACAAAGGTAATCTTAACTTGTTATTTTATGGAGACTTGGTGAAATACGATTGCGCTAAAGAGTATGTTGTCGACGTATATAAGCAATACTTTGGTGTGGATATTAACGGAAATGAAGTAATCAAAATTCATTTAGATTATGCTGAAGAAATACTTATTAACTCCAGGATAACAGTCAAAAAGTACGGGATTTTCAAATGGGCATTATTGTCTGATTTATCAGCCGTATTCTCACCAGTGATAGTAGGAGTGGCGTATCTTTGCTATTTAGGGATTAATAAGATTACAACATATTAATATCACAATTTTCCCACCAACAAAGTGGGCTTGATCCTTGAAAAATTCATATAGTAAACGCACATTAAAACAACAGAAAACCCCCTCGTAATGGTATAATTAAAGTTGACAAAATCCAATAATACCAGCCGCTTGGAGGTTTTCTAAGACTAGTATTATATCAGAAAAACAAGACAACGACAAGATGCTTCAGTCTCGTATTGATAGAAAATGCCACAGATGATAGAACATTAGGCAATCTGTTTTACTACCCTAGAGAAGAACTGGCAGACATAAAACTCTCGCAATCTCTGATGCTGCTGGTTGATACACTTCGTCATGTCCTCAATCAGTTACCTTTGCTCAGTCAGGAAATGGCTAACGAGATTATGAATACATTTTTAAACGCAATACCACATCCTTTGAAGCAAAAATTGTTGTTGTGTGCGTGACTATATAGATTTTTCAAGGATCAAGCCCTTATTAACAGATGGGAAAGTTGTGTTAATATTTACTAAAAATAAATGATAATCAGAAAACCGCCTTTATAATAGGTACGGAGAACCGTACCATAAGTGACGCAAATTTTTTGGTGAAACCCTGGGGGAAGGGTTTTACGGAATTGCATTAAAATATAGGAGAAAGTTTCGGATAATTAAACAGTCACCCTAAAAAATTAAAAATCCCTTCCGCGCTACTTGCGGAAGGGATTAATTTTAAGGTAGCGATTTCTGGATTTAATAAAGAATGTTTATAACAGAAGCAGCGGTTTTCCACTGCTTTTTACATTGGGTAAACCCTGACAGCGGAGTAATAATGTCAATCAAAAAATTAATCACCATGATAACAATACGACAGGAAGAAAAATGTTTCTTGACTATAAATAGGTAAGAGATTAAAATAATTAAAGAAATGAATATAGATTCGTTTTTTGAGTCTATTTTTATATCTTAACTTGTGAAGTTAAATTGGAGGAGTATGTCATTGGAAAAGCAGCAAGATCATACTCTTAAAACAGCAGATTTTCTGACACTTCCATATATTGGTACATGCCTCTTGTGGACTGCTGCCTTGATTATCGAAATCGCTCATCCTTTTGACGGGCTAAGTAACATGGGACATAATGTATTTGCAACGATTATTTGTGTGCTTGCCATATGGATTTTTAAGCCAGGAAAGGTCCCATATGTTACAGGTACGGTCATTCTGATTGTAGGCTGTGTATTGTCTGGGATTAATTTATCAAATGTCGCAGCCGGGTTTGCCGATTCCTCTGTCTGGCTTCTTATTCCGGCTTTATTTTTTGGTTTTGCACTTAAAAAAACCGGCCTTGGAAATCGTATTGCTTACTTTATGTTAAAGAGTATCAAGCCCAGTTACAAAGGTATTTTGGTTTGCTGGTTCATATTAGGTATAGTATTTTCCCTGTTAACACCATCCATTGGTATTCGTTTCCTGATTCTGACTGCCATCTCTGTTAGTGTTGCCGATGCATGCAGCCTGCTGGAAAATTCCAAAGGACGCTCATTGATTATCATTACCGCTTGGGCTGCCGGCATCTTACCGGGAATAGGTTGGTATACCGGTTCTTTATATGGTCCGGTAGTTACCGGATTTTTGTCGGAATCCATGAAAAGCGTTGCTACCGAACAGATGTGGAGTAAAGTCATGGTTGCCCCATGGATGTTTATTTCAATTGGTTTTTTTATTGGCTGCTATTTTCTGTTTCGTCCGAAAGAAGAATTACAAATATCAAAGAATACCTTCAAAAAGTTATACTCTAATCTTGGTCCAACCACTAAAGCTGAGAAAATCGTTCTGTTTACATTAATAATAGTTTTCGTCTGCATGCCGTTTCAGTTGAGAATTGGAGTATCTTCTTATCAGTTGATGTTACTCGGTTTTTTAGTCTTACTATTGACAAAAGTGATTGAAAAGAAAGATATCAATGTGGGAGTCAGCTGGGATATTATCTTGTTTATCGGTGCAATTATTAGTCTTTCCAATCTTATCAACATTTCCGGAATTGCCGATTGGATTGCGCCGACTCTGGAAAGTATCATGCCAAAACTGGCAGGCAGCAGTTTGCTGTTCTTGCTTGGTGTTACACTACTCTTCTTCCTGCTGCGTTTTATCGATGTTACTTGGGGTTGGGCAGTCGCAGCTTTTCTGGCAACCGCAGCACCGCTCCTATATAATACCTATCATATCCATCCTACGATAATCATGTTTATCTTTACTCTCGGGGGTGGAGTATTCTTCTTCAACTATCAGCAACCATGGATTCCGCAGGCGGAGAGTATTATGCAAAACTCCGGATGGAATCCTAGGCATCTGCTGCAGGCTTCCTTCCTGTATGCTGGTTTGGCATTCTTGACATTAATTATATTCTTGCCTTATTGGAAAATGATTGGTGTAATGCCATGATGATTATAAAATCTATATTAAATTGGAGGAGGATATTATGAATTTTCCATGGGAACAATCAAACCGTCATTATGAAGACATTCTTTATGAGACTTATGCTGGAATTGCCAAAATTACAATTAACCGGCCTGAAGTCCGTAATGCCTTCCGACCGAAAACGATCATGGAATTGATTGATGCTTTTACTGTAGTCCGTGATGATAGTCAAATCGGTGTAATTATTTTAACAGGGGCTAATCATGGTCAAGGTCAGGATAAAGAAGCCTTTTGTTCCGGCGGAGATCAACGGGTGCGGGGAAGTGGCGGATATGTAGGAGATGATCAGATTCCCCGGCTTAATGTTTTAGATCTGCAACATTTAATTCGCAGTATTCCTAAACCTGTAATTGCTATGGTCAATGGCTATGCGATTGGGGGAGGGCATGTCTTACATATTGTTTGCGATTTAACTATTGCTTCGGAAAATGCTAAATTTGGTCAGACAGGGCCTAAAGTTGGTTCTTTTGATGCGGGCTATGGCGCCGGATATTTAGCTCGCATTATCGGACACAAAAAAGCACGGGAAATCTGGTATTTATGCCGTCAATATTCAGCGCAGGAAGCGTTGGAGATGGGATTAGTTAACACAGTGGTTCCCTTTAAGCAGTTGGAAGAAGAAACAGTTAAATGGGCTAAAGAAATTTTACAGCACTCCCCGACAGCTTTGCGTTTCCTTAAAGCATCGTTTAACGCTGATACCGATGGTTTAGCCGGCCTGCAGCAATTAGCCGGAGATGCTACGCTTTTATTTTATACAACCGATGAAGCCAAAGAGGGAAGGGATGCCTTTAATCAGAAACGCAACCCTGATTTCCAACGGTTTCCGAAGTTTCCATAATTCCCGTATTGATTCCTATCATCTCCCTTACAGATAGTGTAGATAAAAAAAGGAAGGTGATTATTTGTGAACTGGCTTAATAAGCAGGCTCTGCAAAAACCTAATAAGAAGTTTTTGAATGAATTGACATTTAAGGAAATTGATATACGAGTAACTGATCTGGCCGCTCGATTATATCGCTTTGTAAAAAAAGAACACCGGGTCGCTCTTTATGCTAATAATTCTGAGGAAACGGCCATATTTTTTCTGGCCCTACAAGCCTTGCAAATCGAAGTGCTGATGCTGAATACCCGTTTAACTCAGGAGGAAATCTCTAAAAAATTAAAAAAATTAAATATCAGAGTTGTTTTTTCTCAGGATGAAACTTTTATTTCATTTGATGAAATATTCCAAAGTGAAACCTGCGAAAGTATTAATTTAGCCGATGAATATAATCCGGAACAAATTGCGGTAATTATGGATACTAGTGCAACTAGCGGTGAATTTAAGTCGGTGCCTCTACGTTGGAAGCAGTTTTATGCCCATGTCCAAGCCTCTCAAGAAAGACTTGGGGTAACGGAAAAGGATAACTGGTTGATGGTGCTTCCTATGTATCATATTGGCGGATTAGCCATTTTAATACGTAGTTTATGGAATGGGACAAGCGTTACCTTGATGGAAAAGTTTGATGAGGAACAAACCTTAAAATGGATTGAAGATGGTTCGATCAATATGTTATCGCTCGTACCCACAGTGTTTAAAAGAATCGTTGATCGAATCCATCATCATCATTTGAGGGTGGTTCTGGTGAGCGGTGAATTTATTCCTAAACCGCTGGTTGAAACCTGCTTAACCAATAAGATTCCAATTTACAAAAGCTATGGGATGACAGAGACCACCAGCCAATCGACAACGTTTTGTGTCATAGAGAATCCGCTTAAGATTGATTCAGTAGGATTGCCCCTACCGGGAGTCACGATTCGCATAAATAATCCGGATGAAGATGGAATCGGGGAAGTATTAATCCAAAGTCCCATGGTCATGGACGGATATCTTGGAAAAGAACCGATCGCGGGTTTTATTAATACCGAAGATATTGGATATGTCGATAAGGAGGGATATCTATATATCCTTGATCGCCGTAAAAACGTCATTATCTCCGGGGGCGAAAATATTTATCCCCAAGAAATTGAGAATGTTCTCTATGCTCACCCTGCCATATTGGAGTGTGCTATCGTGGGGGTGAAAGACGAAAAATGGGGACAGGTTCCTGCTCTTTTCGTCGTTTCTTCATTGAATGATGAGAGTATCATTAACTATCTAGGAAAAAGAATTGCAAAATATAAGCTTCCTAAAAAAATATTTCATTTAAACGAACTACCCAAAAATGCGACAGGCAAAATACTGAAAAAGAATTTGGTTGAAATGTACAATGTGAATTAGAAGGATTGAAGCTATTCCGGACCAATGTTAAATTGTGGTGAACCCATCATCGACGGCGACCTGCACACCGATCATGAACGATGCTTTGTCTTAGGCAGGTACGCAAAAACGTTTGCAATCTCCTCGGATTCTCCCAGCCCACCGATAGGGCTGAAGTCTGGGTCAGTAAACTCTTCAGTTCCATATCCGTCCACTGCGTGATGAGGGAGCCATAATATTAGCCTGGATTTTACAACAAATAGCAAGTGAGAGCGGTTCTATAAAGGTGTTTTCAATAAACTTATATTTAGTGATTTGACAAATATATTTATTTTAAATATACTTAAGCAGTTAGAGGGAGTAACTAACCTTTATAAAGGGATTAAAGTCGTCATCTCGGAAATATTTAAATTCCCGGCTTTAATGGCAAATTGTCTAGTGAGACTCTACAAATAATATAAGTTACTTTAAATTAACTTATATTATTTGTAGAGTTTTTTGTTTTTGCCTAAAATTTTTCAAATAGAAGGAGAACATTTCATGGAAGCACTTATTCATAGTTATTTAACTTCATCTCCAACGGTTGTTTTAATTCTCATAATTGCCGCTATGCTTTATACATTAAGTAAAGGAGCAGATATCTTGGTAGATGAAGCTGTTGGCCTTTCTGTTAGCTGGGGTGTTCCTAAAATGATTATTGGAGCCACTATTGTATCTTTAGGGACTACTCTTCCTGAGGCTTCGGTCTCTGTGTTAGCAGCAATAAACGGGAATCCTGATTTAGCATTAGGTAATGCTATTGGATCTATCATCTGCGATACGGGACTAATCATTGGATTAGCTGCTATTATTGGACATTTACCGGTAGATCGAATGGTTGTTGAACGTCAGGGGAAAATTCAACTAGGGGCGGGGTTTTTACTTGCAGTTATAAGTCTCCCTTTCTGGTCCAGTGGAGAGGCTGGAAACATAAGTCAATGGATGGGATGGTTATTTTTAATCTTATTAGCAATTTATATTTATACATCAATAAAATGGGCTAAAAATCCATATTCACATGAGTCAGCTGTAGCAGGAGAAATAGCTGTAACCGATGATACTTTAGTAGAAAACGAGAGCCCTGTGGTGATTCAGATACTGAAGCTGGTTGGAGGAATAATTTTGGTGATAGGTTCATCAAAGATTCTTATCCCGGCAGTTGAGATCTCATCTGTTCGTGTGGGAATCCCTCAAGGTGTTATAGCAGCAACCTTGGTTGCTTTTGGGACAAGCTTACCTGAGTTAGTAACTGCTATTACTGCTGTAAGAAAAGGACATGGGGAACTTGCTATTGGCAATATTGTTGGGGCTGATATTTTAAATGTTCTTTTTGTAACTGGTAGTGCCGCTGCCGTTACATCAGGAGGTTTAGATGTACCATT
>JAQVXR010000063.1 GCA_028709045.1 Desulfitobacteriaceae bacterium
ATCCTAAGGGGCGGAAAATATGTCGAATAAATGGTTGAAATATATTTTAACGATAATAATTGCTGCAGGTGTCCTCCTTTCTTTTTACCTGGTGTGGGAGAGGCACCGGGTAGAGCAGGCCAATAAGCAAGTGGAAATTTCCGTGGACTGGAACCAGGTCAAAATGATGGCCAGGCAGGAAGGTGCCGAGGCGGCGGATGTTTTGGCCAAGCTGAAGGGCACTGTTAACGGGATAGTTTTTAAAGAGGAAACCATCAATGAACTGGCCGCCTCCGGGGAGGTTGTTTTAAAAAAGGGAACGGAACTTTTATGGGATTTGGAAATAGGCAGGGACAGTGTTAAATTGCCTGTGGAGAATGGTATGGCTCAAGAGGTACATGCCAATTGGACTTACTTGATTTTCCATGACGAGCACATTATGGCCAGGGTAAGTGAAAATTTGGCTGTGAAACATCAGGGGAAAGAAAACATAATCTCTTATCATTTCCAGACTTCAGGGGGAACACTGCCGGTGCTGGCTACTTCCCTCAAGGAAGAAGAAATTATCAATGTAGGTGTAGGATTTGATGATATAGGAATGTTGCTGGCGGCAGAGGAAGGGTTTCATATCCTGCCTCAGATCAGGTCCTGGAGAAATGTGGATGAGAAGAGCCTGGATCTGACATTTGCCCAATTTGAGCAGCTGCCGGTAAGTGCCGTTTTGTTTAATGATATGGAACTACCCGGGATCGGCCTTCCTGCCGAGAAGCAGGAGGCAGCCCTTGAAGGTTTGGCAGAAAGGGTAACACGTCTCGATGTTCCGGCAGTGATGGTGGAGTTTTTCCCGCAAAAGGGTATGGAAACAGTGGCGAGACATTTGGAAAAAGACATTGTGCGGCTTCATGCCATTTCGGAAAATGAAATGCCTGCCATGTCCCAGTCCCGGGCGGTGGACAGATTTACCCTGGCGGTTACCGACAGGAATATGCGGGTATTGCTGGTGCGCTTTTTCCCTAATATGAACCTATCTGATAATGCCTTATACCTCACGGAGATTCATGACTTCCTGGAGCGGGAGGGATTTTCCTTCGGGGCGCCAAAGACTCTTGGCTCTTTGCCTTTTTCCCGGCTCTTTACTCTTGTTTTAGGGTCGGCTGTGGCGGCAGGAGGCGTTTTGTTGTTTACCCTTTTAGGATATAGCCGATTGGGGATTGCTTTAGGACTGTTGGGATTTTTAGGTTGTGCCGGACTTATTTTCATCGGGCAGGTCAATTTGGCTCGCAAATTGCTTGCGCTGGTTTCTGTCTTGGTGTTTCCCACCATGGCGGTAACTCTTCATTTAAAGGATCGGCCAGCAGGTGTCTTACGTGCCCTCTGGCTCTTTGTCCGTACTACTGCTTTTTCCTTGATTGGCGCTCTCTTAATGGTGGGTCTCTTAGCGGATAAGACATTTATGTATACCCTGGACCGATTTACCGGAGTAAAAATTGCTCATGTTCTGCCCCTCTTATTTATCATAATCATCTTTTGGTTTATCAGGGACAAAGAGAATAACCCGGTGAAGAAGATTATCCGGGTGTTGGACCACCCGGTGACGGTTAAATATGTGGTTCTTTTGGGCATTATGGGGGTAGTTCTTTTAATTTATGTGATGCGCACCGGGAATGAGAATGCTGCTGTACCTGCTTGGGAGCTGATGATTCGTTCCAAGCTGGAATACCTGCTTTCTGTGCGGCCCCGGACGAAAGAATTTTTGATCGGGCACCCGTTGATGATTTTAATGTTTTATCTGGGCTACCGAGACAAGTATCTGCCTCTTCTCCTTGTAGGGGTAATCGGTCAGGTATCCCTCGTAAACACATTTGCCCATATTCACACCCCGCTTCTTATTTCTCTCATCCGCACCTTTAACGGCATGTGGCTAGGTGCTTTGCTTGGGGTGATTTTGATTGGTATGTTTCTGGTGTGGCGAAGAATTGAAAAATACCTGAAAGCAGCTGCTGAAGAAAGTTAAATTGTGAACTATTGCTTGATGCGTGGCTTTTTGACGAGCTGAAGGTTAAGCTAATAAGTCAGGCAAAAGGTGGCGGGTAAAATGAAAAAAGTTTTGATTTCAGGGTATTATGGTTTTAACAATATTGGTGATGAAGCAGTTTTAGCGTCGATGATTCAGGCACTGGATGATGTTAGTCCTCAGGTGCAAATTACAGTCCTCTCCGATAATCCGGAACGGACGGAAAAGCAGTATCGGGTGAGGGCTATCAACCGTTGGTCGAAAAAAGAGATTTCCAACGGACTGAAAGAATGCGATCTTTTTATCAGCGGAGGGGGCAGCCTGCTCCAGGATGTCACCGGTCCGAAAAGCATTCTCTATTATTTAGCATTGATCCGGCTGGCTGTCTGGTATAAAAAACCTGTAATGTTTTACGCCCAGGGAATCGGTCCGGTGCAAAGGCCTTGGGCGAGAAAACTTTTAGCACGAGTGGCCAACCGGGTGAACTTAATTACCGTTCGGGATGAGGGATCCCGGGATGATTTACTTCAGATGGGTGTGAAGAATCCGGCCATTCATGTCACTGCCGACCCGGTACTGGGTTGGGAAGTTGTCGGAGAAAGCAGTCCGGGGGAAATTCTCTCCCGGGCCGGGGCGGAGAAAAGGCCGTCTGTTGGGGTGAGCCTGCGCGGCTGGGAAGGGATCAAACCCGGGGAAATTGCCCAAGTGTGCGACTGGATCGCCGCTCAGGGGTTTCAAGTGATTCTTTTGCCTTTTCATTTCCCCGGTGATATTGCCATCTGCCGGGATGTGGCAAAACTGATGAAACAGGAATACTGCCTGTTAAAAGAAAACCTTTCGCCGGCGGAAATGATGAATCTGGTGGGAAAAATGCATTTGATAATCGGCATGAGGCTGCATGCCCTCATTATGGCTGCCGCTCAGGGAGTGCCCTTTGTCGGGCTGAGTTATGACCCGAAAGTGGACCGCTTTACCCGGCAGGCGGGGCAGGCGGCGGGATGCACGGTGGAAAATTTGACTGCCTCTTCTTTGCAAGCTCAGGTGGAACAAATCTTAGCCGATTACCGTCAAATAAAAAAAGACTTAGAGGATAGGGCGGCCGGTTTAAAGACGCAGGCCCGGGAAAATGCCCTCTTGGCTAAAAAAATGCTGGAACAAAAAGAAGAAAGTTAGCTGAACACAAGGAGAATCGGATGACAAAGAGCATTGCGAAAGCAGCCGGGATCGTATTGATGATGAACCTGGCCAGTAAAGTCTTGGGATTCGTCCGGGAAACGGTGATTGCCAACAAATTTGGGGCCAGCGGCCTGACTGATGCTTATCTGGTGGCTTATACGCTGCCTTATTTTTTGCAGGCGATTTTAGGATTTGCCTTGGTGACCACCGTGGTACCGGTTTTAACAAAATATTTGGTGCAAGAGGACTACGATGAGGCATGGCATGTGGCGAGCACTATTATAAACCTGACAGCCGCCGTGCTTGCCGTTTTTACTCTTTTTGGTATGGTCGCGGCCGCGTTTTTGGTAAAAATCACCGCACCCGGCTTTACCCCGGAGCTTTCCCAACTTGCTACTGGGCTTGCTCAGATTATGTTTCCTTCCGTGGTTTTCATGGGTGTGGGCATGGTGCTTACCGGCATTTTGAATGCCTCTTATAAATTTGCTGCTCCCGCTTTTGCCCCGGGGTTTTCGAATTTGATCATTATTGGCACCGTGATATTTTTTGGATACCGATATGGCATTACCGGTCTTGCGGTAGGGACTTTGATCAGCTTTTTTGGTTTTTTCCTCTTGCAGGTTCCGGTATTAAAAAGCATTAAATTCAAGTACAGTTTTTCCTTTGATTACCGGCACCCGGCTGTTAAACAGGCGGCGGTTTCCATCGGACCTATTGTTCTTGGGGTGGCTGTTAACCAGATCTATTTTGCCTTGAACCGGATATTTGCTTCCGGGCTGGCGGAGGGAAGCATCTCTGCTCTTAACTTTGCCAACAAGCTGATGACTTTACCTTTAGGTGTTTTTGTGGCGGCTGTGGCATCTGCCATTTATCCTGCTCTTGCCGCCCAGGCGATCAAAGGTGACAGGAAAGCTTTAAAAGACACAATGCTTAGAGGACTGGGGATGGTCAGTCTGATTACCGTGCCGGCGGCGGTTGGGCTGATGGTACTTAGGGAACCCATTGTCCGACTGCTTTTTGAACACGGTGCCTTTGATCGGGAGGCTACCCTTGCTACTGCCGCTGCTTTGTTTTATTTTTCTATCGGCCTTTTTCCCGGGGCGGCAAATATGATCATCACCCGGGCTTACTATGCGGTGGAAGATGTGAAGACACCTGTGGTGGTGGGGGCATTTTCCATTATTGTTAACTTGGTATTAAGCTTTGCCCTTCTGCCGGTCATGGGTCATGCCGGGCTTGCTTTGGCAAACTCCTTGGCGGCAGGGTTTAATATGATTTTTTTGTTTTTCCGGCTAAAAAAACACCTGCCTGGTCTGAAAGGGAGGGGCCTTCTGGTTTCCCTTGGGAAAATGTGCGCCGCCTCAGCCTTGATGGCCCTGCTTTTAGGAGCAGCATCCGGATTTTTAGGGACGATATTTAATTTGGATGTGCGCCGGGAACTGGCATTAATGGTGTTTACCGCCATCTCCGCCGGAGCCCTCAGCTATTTTGTCGCTGTTATTGTGTTGCGGGTGGAGGATGTTCGTTATGTGCAGGAAGCTTTTTGGAATAGGTTAAGAAGAAAGCTCTGAGAAGATAGGTCGAAAAAAAGGAAAATTAAGCTTTGAAGCGAATATAGAATATGGATTATAGTAGGCATTTAGATAGTTTTAGAGGTGAAAAATTTGCTGGATGTAAATGAGATTAAAAAAATATTGCCCCACCGGTATCCCTTTCTCTTAGTGGATAAAATTCTTGAATTTGAAGAAAACAGGCGGATTGTGGGACAGAAAAACGTTACTGCCAACGAACATTTTTTTGAGGGTCATTTTCCCGGTTACCCGGTGATGCCGGGAGTACTGATTGTGGAAGCGCTGGCTCAAACCGGCGCTGTACTGGTGCTTTCCAAACCGGAATTTGCCGGTAAGATTGCTTTTTTTGCCGGGATAGATAAACTGCGTTTTCGCCGCCGGGTTATTCCGGGAGATGTTCTCCGCCTGGAAGTGGAAGTAATTAACTTTCGGCGAAATGTGGGTAAGGCGAAAGCTACGGCTTCTGTGGATGGTGAGGTCGCCTGCTCGGGAGAAATTATGTTTGCAGTGGAAAACTGACATTTTTTCGCTTGTCTTTTTTCCCGTCCGGTATTAAACTTAATTTGATTTTGATTTAGATATATACAGGGAGAGGTTTTAAAATGCACAGATTAGTTTTAGCTGTCTTAGCAGCATTTGTTATAGCATATTTGCTGACCCCTGTCATGAAAAAGGCAGGCATTTTTGTTGGGGCTGTTGACAAACCTAACGAGAGAAAAGTACATCGGGGATTGATTACCCGGATCGGCGGGGTGGCAATTTATGCCGGTTTTTTGCTTCCGTCCCTTTTTATCCTGGATATGAGCCGCCCGGTTTTGGGGCTGATCATCAGCGGAACAATGGTAATGATGCTTGGCTTGGTTGATGATATCAGGGGAATATCTCCGAAAATGAAACTCCTTGGACAGATAATTGCCGGGTTGGTGCTGGTCTATTACGGTGTTGAAGTCCAATTTATTACCAATCCATTGAACGGGGGCATTATTTCCCTCGGCTATTTAAGCGTTCCCGTCACTGTTTTCTGGGTGATCGGGGTAACCAATGCGGTGAATTTAATTGACGGCCTGGACGGTTTGGCCGCAGGAATTTCTGCTATTGCCGCCGTGACTTTGGCAGTGGTGGCTTGGACACAGGGTCAGTATGTGACGGTGAGCCTGGCTTTGTTTCTTGCCGCCGGCGCACTGGGCTTTTTGAGGTATAATTTTCACCCTGCCCAGCTTTTTATGGGAGACTGTGGGTCAATGTTCCTGGGGTTTAACTTAGGTGCATTGGCGGTAATGGGACTTTCCAAAGGGGCGACAGTGATATCTTTATTTATCCCGGTGATCATTCTCGGCATACCGATTTTGGATACTTTTTTTGCCATCGTCAGAAGATTTAACAATAAAAAGCCTATTTTCCAAGCGGATAAAGGCCATTTACACCATTGTCTTTTGGAAATGGGACTGACCCATAAGCAGTCGGTACTTGTTATTTACGCCATCACCTTTCTTTTGGGGAGTAGCGCAGTTCTTTTGACTATGTTGACTACTGCTCAGAGTGTGCTTATTCTTATTGGCATTTCTGTCGTGATTATTATGGGGGCAAACCGGATTGGTATTATTACCGGACGTAAAGCGTCCAGAGTGCCCGGCAGTGAAGCGAAACAGTCAGTCGGTGGTTAAAAACCCAAAACCGGCATTTATCGATTGCTGTTTGGGAATAGATTTGCAAGTGAGGTATAGGAGGAAGGAGTGTCAACATGACCAAAGGGCGTGGAGCGCTTTTAGTTGTAGCGGCAATGGTATTTTTGACAGTAGGATTTGTGATCGGACAAATAGTACAGGCTGCCGGGACGATTCCCGGATCGGCTGATGATCCTCTTGTAGCCAAGAGTTATGTGGAGGAAGCGGTAGGCAAACAGGTTGTCGGTCTTCAGACAACAATTGATGAACTGCAGGCTAAAGTTGATTTGCTTCAAGAAAAGGTAGATTCTCTTTCCGGGAAAAGCAGCAGTTCCTCTTCTACTCAAAAGCCGCCGTCAGGAAGCACAAATAAGCCGGATTCATCTACAACAAAACCGCCTCGGCAGGGAAATATGATCACAGTTACCGGGTCATCAGCAAATATTCGGACAGGCCCCGGTACCGGCTACGATAAGATCACTACCTTAAGTGAAGGAGATACTGCCCTCTTTTTGTTAGAGGAGAACAGCTGGTGTAAAATCCAACTGGCAGATGGTCAGGAGGGCTGGGTAGCCAACTGGCTGGTGGAAGTAAAATAGATCACGGGGAGCAGGTCCTGAATTTACGGGGCGGGCTCCTTTTTTACAGAGGGTGCGTGGTGAGAATTGTTTTACTGGATTCCTGCTCTTTGTTGGGCCGGAGTAATATTTTTTCTTTCCGGGAGGACAGGGAGTGAACTAGAAAGTATGTTTCCCTTTTTTGGGAGCTTGGATTGGGGCCATTTGGCGGCTTTCTTTGTTTTAAGTTTTTTTGTATTTTTTGCTTTACGAAAAACCACTGCGGGGAAAAATATCATTGCGTTCACCATATTGATCTGTTTTCTTTACGGAATCAGCGACGAAGTGCACCAGCACTTTGTTCCCGGGCGCACTCCCCAGTTATCAGATATCTTTAATGATGTCCTGGGGGCGGTTCTTGGTGTATTTGCAGCCCGCAAATGGGAAACGGGGAAGCGGAATCGATATTGAGAGGAGGACCCACGGTGTGAGAAATGAACTGAAAGTTGCTTCTTATCTGGACCGACTCTCTGGTGCTTCACCCGAAGAAGCACTGAAGATTTTGCCCAAGGTAGAAAAGGCAGGCAGGGGATTTGGAGAGGCTGCACAAAGGGTTCTTCCCCTTCTTGAACATGAAGATTATCAGGTCAGGTCCCGAGCTTTTATCACACTGGGACGTTTACAGGACTCATCAATTATTCCCGAATTGCTGGCGTATTTGAAAAGAGAAACGGAGGAAGAATGGCGGCTTAGGGTGCTGGAATGTCTTTACCTTTTACATGATCAAAAGGCGGTGCCATATCTTGTTTCTTATTTGGAGGATTACCGCTATCCGATGATGATCCGGGGAACCATCTGGCTCATTGGTTTTTTGGGAGGGAAAGAAGCTGTGGAGATCATTGGGAGGTTTGGGGTGAGTCCGGGAGGACGGATGGTGAAAGATGAAGTGATATTGGAAGCCCTTTCTTTAGCACTTGCCTCCTTCCCGGAGGGAACCGGTTTTTTTGCCGACATTCAAAAAAAGAGGCCGGAAATTGCCCGGGCTTTCCGCTATGTGGTGCTTCCTGATGTAAAGAAGCCACGCTTTAACGTGTATCCTTATCCTGATTATTTGCTGGATCGGGCGAAAATGCGAGGAATCAGCCCGAAGGAGTTTAAAAAGCTTTCTTTTTGGGACCGGGAAAACTAGAAAAAGTTTTTTCCGACAGTACCTTGGTATTTCCCATAATATTTCTTAGCTAAATATGGATAAATAGGACAGGCTTCTGTTGAGGGCCTGTCCTTTCTGTCTAACCGGACAGTTTAGACCGGAAAACAACTGTCTTTGCCTCGACAAGGACTGGGCGGTTTCTATCGGTGAAACTGTTATACTTCTCGTGAAGAAAAATATGAAGCGGAGGCAAGGCAATTTGTTCACGAGGAAAAAAATAATCCTTTTCTCTTTGTTCATTGCCGCAACCATTTTTATTTTTCAAATTGATCGGATAGGAGAAATCAACCCGGAGATGGCTGGAGTTCGCCTGATGGTGGTTGTATCGGGCAGCATGAATCCTGCTTTTGACACCGGAGCGTTGGTAGCGGCACGGGAAGTGGATCCTAAGATGCTGGCAGTGGGAGATATTATTACCTTTCGTGATTCCACCAGTCAGGATAGGCTGATTACCCACCGGATAGTAGGTATTGAGGAAGAAAACGGGATTAAAATGTTTACCACCCAGGGTGATGCCAATGATGCCCGGGATTTTGATCCTGTACCGGAAGGAAACGTTGTCGGTAAAATATTTTTTGATATTCCTTATGCCGGTTTTATTGTTTATTTTATCCAAAGGAAAGTTGGCTTGCTTCTTTTGCTGGTGCCAATCATATTTCTTGCAGGGGAAATTTATTTCTCACTGCGCAGTCGGAAGAGAACTAGGGCAATAAGTTAATGCGATGTACCCAAACGGTACATCGTTTTTAATTGCCCGTTGAAACGGATAGCTGGGAGCATTTCGGTTTAAAATATTTGAGAGTGGCTGCACTAGTTGGAAGGAGTGGTATAGTATTGACTATTTGGCAGGAAATTGGGCTTACAGTTTTTTTGATTGTGGTTAGTATTGTGGCAATTTATATCCTGTACCGAAAAGAAAAAATCTAAGGAGGATCGGGCATGGTTGGTTTTCTCCAGGAAATAGTCCAGACTTTTTTGGCGTTCTTTTCCATACTGATTTTCACCCGACTCATTGGTAAACAACAGGTGAGCCAGCTCACCTATTATGAATATGTTACGGGTATTACCTTTGGGTCGATTGCCGCTACGATCGCTACCGACGGGAGGGCAAATCTTTGGCATCATATGCTCGACCTGGTTATTTTTACCGTCCTGACCATTGGTGTCAGTTATATTGTCCTGCGCAGCCGGCCTGTGCGCAAAGTGCTGGAAGGGGAGCCTACAGTTGTGGTGCATAATGGAAAGGTGCTGGAAAAGAATCTGGAGACGATGCGCTACAATCTAGATGATTTGTTGATGCAGCTCAGGGGGAAAAATATTTTTAATATTGAGGATGTAGAATTTGCCGTCTTTGAGGATAACGGTCAGTTAAGTGTCCTCTTAAAGAGCCAGAAACTGCCCTTAACCCCGGCGGATTTGAATATAGAAACCAACTATCAAGGGCTTTATTCAGAACTGATCATGGACGGGGTAATTATTCACCAAAACTTAGAGCAAAATAATCTGACGGAAGAGTGGCTGCTGGAGGAGTTGAAGAAACGGCAGGTTTATCATGTAAAAGATGTTGTCCTGGCAGTTCTTGATACGGAAGGAAACATCTACCTTGATTTAAAAAAGGACGATTTGCAAAGCCCGCGAGATATCAGTGACTTTTCCAAGCGTCACGGGGGCAAAAAATAAACAGTTCTTAGCAAGGACACAAAGCATGGTGATGAAAATGATTACTTGTGTACTGGAAATGCGCCTGCTACAATAAAATGGAATATAATTACCTTGAGGAGGATACCATGAAAAAAATAAAATTCGGCACCGATGGCTGGAGAGCTGTGATGGCGGATGATTTTACATTTTCCAATGTAAGGCTGGTCGCTCAAGCCATTGCCCGTTTTTTACAGAAGCATCCGTTGAAGGAAAACGGGGTGGTCATTGGATACGATAACCGTTTTCTTTCAGAACACTTTGCAGAAGAAGTGGCAAAAGTAATGGCGGGAAACGGTGTTAAGGCCTTGGTGGTCAACAGAGCAGCACCTACTCCGGTCACCGCTTTTGCCATTACTACATATAAGGCTTGCGGGGCAGTAATGCTTACAGCCAGCCATAATCCGCCGGAATATAACGGGATTAAATTTATTCCCGAATATGCCGGCCCGGCCCTTCCTGCTGTTACCGATCAAATTGAGGAAGAACTGGCTCGGGTAACAGAAACGGGAGAAGTGGGGTCAATGCCTTTAAAAGAAGCCGGAGAACAAGGGCTTTATGAAGAGTTTGACCCGATGCCCGCATATATTGCCCACATTAAAGAGCTGGTAGATGTGGATGCCATCTGCCGGGCAAATTTAAAAATAGTGGTTGACCCCATGTATGGGGCAGGAATAAATTATTTGGACGGAATATTGACGGAAATTGGCTCCTCGGTGACAGCGCTTCATAACTATCGTGATCCTCTTTTTGGGGGAAGTCTGCCTGAACCTTCCGCTCGCGTGCTGCATGAGCTCAGGGAGAGGGTGTTAAAGGAAAAAGCTGATTTAGGCTTGGCGCTGGACGGGGATGCCGATCGCTTCGGTGTGATAGATTCAGGCGGTGAATACATTGTTGCCAACAAAGTTCTCTCCCTCCTTTATTACCATTTAATGACGGTCCGGGGTTTAAAGGGTCCGGTGGCTCGCTCGGTTGCCACAACTCATATGCTGGATCGGATTGCCCAGTCTTTTGGATTTCAGGTAGATGAAACGCCGGTAGGGTTTAAATATATTGGCGAGTCGATGATGAAGCGGGGAAGTATTATGGGAGGAGAGGAAAGCGGAGGCCTTTCCATCCAAGGACATATTCCGGAAAAGGACGGGATTCTTGCTTGCCTCCTGATGGCCGAAATCAGGGCGGTTCATGGAAAGAATTTAACCGCGCTGTTGCAGGAGATTGACGAAAAATTTGGAGGGGCGGCCACAGAACGCTTGGACCTTCGGGTAGAACCAAAAGTCAAGGACAGGATTTCCCGGGAAATAAAATGTTTTACTCCGGAAAGTTTTTGTGGCCGCCAAGTCCGAGAACGGTGTACGAAAGACGGATTGAAATTAATTTTGGAAGACGGATCCTGGCTTCTCATTCGTGCCTCAGGAACGGAGCCTCTGTTTCGCATTTATGTCGAGGCTGATTCGAAAGAGCAGCTTGAGGAAATCCAAGATCAGGTGATCAAGCAGTTTCACATGAAGTAACTTATCATGGTAATTGGTCCACCATGTCTTGGTAACAGTATGAGCAGAGCTTTTGGCCCCTTTTTAATGTTACCGGATAATCCTTTTCTAGGGGTTCGGAGTCCCGGAGGGACCGACCGCAGCATGAGCATCTTTCGACTTCCAAATTCATTGTTTTTTGCCACTCCCTTGCAAGTAAGGTATTTGCCGTGTTTATTATGTGTCAACGGAACCAGGATATGCATATTATGTGGTACTCCCTTTGAAAGGATGGGTATTTTTGTCCTGGTTAAATGCTTTACTGGCCTCACTGGCAGCATATTTTTTATACCTCGTTCATTCCATTCGCTTAATTGGAAAAGCGAAGAAAGCAAGGCGAAAAATTGTTTTAGTGCTCGTCCTGAAAGATACGGCGGACATTCTGGAATCGTTGATGTGGGACTTATTTCGCCTCCAAAGCTGGTCGAATTTTAATTTTCACTTGGTGGTGGTGGATCGGGAGTCGCGGGATGATACTCTGGTAATCCTTAAGACATTCCAAAGGAAAAATGATTTTTATCTGATTTCTTCTCCATCCGGAAGGTGCTTAGCTATGATGAGAAGGCTGAAGGGAAATGCTCGGATCGTGGAACTCTCCGGTTTAGATTCTGTCAGAAGTGCCAGAAAGAAAATCCTTGTTGCCCTCCATGGTTCTACCCGGGCAGGGGGGCGGATTGCGTAAATTGAAGCAGGAAAGTAAAAAAATGTTTTTTAAGCGCCGGTGGCCTTTCGATAAAAAAGGGCGCCGGCGGTTTTTTACGGCAGGAAAATCGTTATGGAAAAAGAAATGGAAATAAAAGTAATCATGTTCACGGAAAAAGGTTATGTCAGGACTACTGTA
>JAQVXR010000264.1 GCA_028709045.1 Desulfitobacteriaceae bacterium
GTTGTCCTTACTGTGGTCTTACTCTTGATAGAGATCACAATGCAGCTATTAACATACTGAGATTGGGATTACAATCTCTTCGGATTACCGATAGATGCCCATCACTTCAGTGATGGGAGTAGTCACGAGCGATAAAAATATAACTTCAAATAATTCTATTACCGATTACATCCTTGATGAGATAATCTAGGGAAATGAAATGTTAAGAAAAAAATGAAACTGGAAATGGAACTACACAGTCATTCCCAAAGTGAAAACAAAAGTTAATTTTAACCATTCATAATAAAAATTAAAAATAAGTTACGCTTTTTAGAAAGGAGCCTTTAAGAGGGAACCCCGATGTAAATTTTATGGAGTTGCAAGGCGACATCCTCAGCACTATCATATTCCTTGTCTGGAAGCATACCAAGTTCCCTCAGTATGTCCCGAAATTCTCCACTCTTTTTTGCTTGTTCAAGAATCTCATTTCTCTGTGCAGGAAAATCTATACTTTTTAGTACCCTTTGAATTTCCATTGGAAGTTCTATAACAAATCCACTTTTACTCTCAATTTCCATGATATTTCCCCTTTATTTTTGTTTCCTCTAAAATTTTTTGGTGACATCTGCAGCTGTTGTATACTCCTTTTCCAGAAATTATTATATTCGACAGAATGCTATCTCTGACGTTATTATCCTTTTAGCGCTTAACGATATCTTCCTCCTCTACAGGAAAATCTACATTTTAAAGCTCTTTAGGGAAGCAAACCTTTTTTGTCAGTATTAGTATAAATGATGACTTACTATTTAAATCTTAATATGATTCTATAAAAAAGTGTTAAAAATTATTACTAATTATTGATTTAATTTTATTATATAATAAATATTAGAAATATTCTACAATAAAAATAACAAAAATAAATCTAATACAAAAGTAATTTAATAAAAAGTAATTTAATACAAAAAATATATGTACGAAAATCAAGACTCTGTAAGTAATCCTATTAAATAAAAAATTCATTTACTTGAGCGGAACTACCTGATACATTTCCACTTATTCATTTCAAAACCTGTTGAAGCTAAACTTGATATTTTAACCTGATATTTTTAATGTTTCGAGCCCTAGTGGAACTGATTTAGATAAGTTTTTCTACAAAACATATCATCACTAATATTAGATGGCTGTACCCATGGTTTCATCCTTATACCCTTGATTTTATTCAAGATTTTATTCTTGTTATCCATGGTTTTGAATTCTTGAATGAGCTAAAGGTAATGTTTATATCTAGAATTATAGTCGGTTTGCAGACAGAAGATGTTGATCGAAGTTCTAAAATTCAGAATCTTTATGTGATTTGTTCCAGTTTTTTAGATAGATAAATATTGAGATAGATGATAAAAATGACTCGAAACGTAGACATTCCAGGAGAAAACAATCTCCCTTCCCTGCTGGTGATGAAAAATGTAACTGTTATCAAGAGCGGGAGAAAAATCCTTGATTCGGTATCCTTATCCATTGGACAGGGAGAACATGTTGCAATTATCGGGCCTAACGGTTCTGGGAAATCCTCTCTTATAAAGACCTTTACAAAGGAATATCACCCTCTTGCAGCAGCCGATGGGCTTATTTTGAATATCATGGGTAAAGAAACCTGGCACGTCTTTGAACTAAGAAAAATGCTCGGAATTGTATCTGGAGACCTCCAACAGACCTACTGCCGCCAGGTCAGTGTGCTGGATGTCGTACTCTCAGGGTTTTTCAGCAGCATAGGAATTTATTACAACCATAAAGTTACCCTTGAAATGGAGGCAAGAGCAAGAGAAGTACTTAAATTTCTTGAGATTTCCCACCTTGCAGACAGACTGATGTCTGAACTATCCTCAGGAGAAGCCAGAAGGGTACTAATAGGAAGAGCCCTTGTGCATGATCCACAAGCCCTTATTTTGGACGAGCCTGCAAACAGCCTTGACCTTAAAGCCCTCCAAGGTTTCCGCGAAAGTGTCCGGAAAATTGCAGGCTCGGGAAAGAGTATTATTCTCGTTACTCATACACTTGAAGATATCATTCCCGAAATTAACCGTATAATCCTCATAAAAAATGGAAAAATCTTCATGGACGGAGAAAAGAAAGAAATCCTGACCGATGCAAACCTATCAGAACTTTTTTCCCTGCCGATCGAAGTCCTAGAGAAAAATGGCTACTATCAGGCTTTGATCTAAGGAATTTTCCTTTTTCTCTTTAACCTCTATCTCCCAATTTTTCCCTCAGACTGAAGTTACAAGTTTCAATAGTTTCTTCATGCATGCTTCATCCCTTACAAATTTATCTTTTGATTGATACATTTTAATATCCACAGATGAATTAAAAATATAAATTATATCTGAACGGCAAAAGGTCTTGGGGGATTAAGGCTTGGGAGAACACTTTATCATAATTGCTGGAGAAGAAGCAGGCCCTAAATCAAACAAGATGGGCGGAATCTGGAATGTTATCCATGAAGAAGCACGTACCCTTGCAGCTCTTCTTGATTCTGGCAAACTGGATACGAAAAATGAAAAGGAGATTCTTGTTGCGGGTCCTTATTACGGGCACCGGGGTGCCGATTGGAACCGGGGACTAAACCGAATCACAGACATGGGGGAGTTTAGCCCGCTAAGTATTGGAGGAGAACTTCAAAAAAGCCTGGACGCCCTTGAAAAGTCAGGCATTAAAGTATATACAGGAGAAAAACTGGTAGGGAAAACGAAAATAGGCTATTTACAATTTCAAACCTCAGACTTTGGGAAAATACGCTCAACCTATATGGGAAAGGATATGATCCTTGAAAGCAGGATCAAAGCTGAAGCCTACGAACATCTCGGGCTTGATTCCCTGAGATATGAGAGCATGCAAAATGGCCCAGAATATACCCACTATCTTTCTCTTTCCTATGCAATTTCCGAGCTTATTCGACTTCTTGTAAGTA
>JAQVXR010000265.1 GCA_028709045.1 Desulfitobacteriaceae bacterium
TTAAAGGCCGTTCCTTGATCATGTTCCAAGCGACAAGCCAAAAGGAAAGTCGCCCCTCAACAGACGTAGATCCCCATGAACTATCCCTTAACACCAGGTTGTTTAGTTTATTCAATTCCCATCCCGTATCCTGCATTAGTGGAGCAGCAATACTGATGATATAAACACTGATGCCTACTAGCAAAAACAAAATACCAAGTTTTTTTATTTCATTTTTCAGCTTATCTTTTGGCAAATTTAAGAAGATAACAGGAAACGACATGATGAAAGAGATGAGAGAACCCCGGGAACCGGTTAAAATAAGTGCATCGGTAATGAGCACCAAAGCCAAGGATAGAAACCTCGTTGGACTTTTCCGAATAAAGAGCCCAAATCCCATTAAACTAAGCATAGCCAGATAAATACCAAAAGGGTTAGGGTTGTTAAACAGAGAAGTAATGCGCGCAGGCTCAATAAAAAGAAAGGATAGTATTCCCACCAGAGCAATCATTGAGCCAAGTATAAGTAAAAATGCAACAAGCTTTGCAACATCATTTGGCTTTAAATGGACAGCAGCCAACCAGTATATGAGTAAGTATAAAATGAGCTTATAAAATTCCCCCATAGTTTCGTTAAGATTTATTGTCCAAAATAAAGTCAAACCACTGGAAATAATCAATATAAACAAAGGCAGATGCATGCCCAGGAGAAAACCGTTTCCAGCTACATTTCTTAAAAGTAATAACAACGTCAACGGTACTATCGCAAAAGATGCATAATAAATAAGCTCGTGGTTTAAAGCGTTTTCAAAAATCGCCGACAATCCAAGTACCAACATCAAAACTATCAGCACAGGATTAGTCCGGGTCCTCTCTTCGAATAATAACAACTCCATAACCCCCGCAAATAAAAAACAAAAGTTACCGGAATTACATTTAGTGCCGAGCTGCCGATTATCACATGAAAAATAGTTCTAAATATAATTTTGTCAACTCGTCTCCCGCCATAAGTGCCACCAATGCTCCGATAGAAAGAAACGGGGCAAAGGGCAAAGGATCTTTTCGTCTCTTTTTTCCTAAGGCAATTAAAATGATACCCACAATGGAAGCTAAAAGAGCAGCCAAAAACAGCCCAATCACCATTAAACGCCACCCGAGAAAAAAGCCGATGAGACCCGCCAATTTGACATCTCCGCCGCCCATGCCTCCCTTGCTTAAAACAGCAAGTATTAAAAGCAGCCCGCCTCCTAATAATACGCCCAGGAGAGCTTCCCCCCACTGATTGAAGGAAAACATAATCATCAGCACTGTACCTGCCAAAAAACCTATCCCAATTAATTGATTCGGTATCCGATAAAAGTCAATATCAATAAAAGAGATAATAATTAAAAGAGAAGCAAGAAAAAAATATGGTACTAATTTCATGCCAGGTTCCAGAACAAGAAATATCATCAGAAATATTGATCCTGTCAATATTTCCACTAAAGGATAACGCCAGGAAATTCTGCTTTGGCAGAAGCGGCACCGAGCGCGCAACCAGAGAAAACTTAAAACAGGTACCAGATCATAGGGCGCTAGAGGTTTTCCGCAGGATGGACAACAACTCTTCGGATAAATGACTGATTCACCCCGGGGAATCCGGTAGATGCAAACATTTAAGAAACTGCCTATTATTAAGCCAAAAATAAAAATCAACAAAATGTCTTTCTCCTCAAAATTAATGGGGGGTGACAGGACATAAAGCCCTGTCACGAATAATATATTATGAAGATTCTTGTACTTTTCCCTTATCTTCATCAATCGAATAAGATTCATTCCCAGCACTGTCTTTGAGATTCTCTTTAAGATACCCGGCGTCAACTAATTCCTCAGTGGTATTGGGATAAACATTTTTATCAAAATAATACAGTTCCACAGCATTTTGAATAATCTTTATGTCGGCAGCAGTCTTTACTGCCTCAGCCTCAGCCTTCTTAATCATAAACCTGGGAATGGCAATGGCGGCCAGAATTCCAAGAATTATTACCACTACCATTAATTCGATCAAAGTAAAGCCTTTTGAATTTTTAAGCGATTTACGGATTTTCTGCAGCATCTTTTCACCTCCTTTCGATATCGGCTGTTATGAATCACATTGGGGCAGTCGTTACAATGGTAAACATCGGCATCATGATGGCAATAATGATGAATCCTAACACAATACCTAAACCGACAATCATCACCGGTTCCACCAACGTAGACAGTCGGGAGAGGGTATAGTCCACTTCCTTTTCATAAAAGATTGCCACTTTTTCCAACAAAACACCCAACGTCCCGGTTTCTTCTCCGACACTGATCATCTGGACGACCATTAAAGGGAATACTCCTGTTGCCGCCAGCGGTTGAGAAATTCCTTTGCCCAAAACAATATTTTGCCGGGCGTTGGCAACGGCATTGGCTATCACAAGATTTCCGATAGTTCTTTCCAACGTGTTCAATGCCTCAATGATGGGCACCCCACACTTCAGCATAATACTCAAGCTGCGGGCAAATCGGGCAGCAACCATTTTTTGTACAATCTTCCCAAAGATCGGAGCTGTGAGGAAAAAATAATCTATTTTTTTACGCCATGAAGGTAATTGCATTATTTTTGTAAAAACAATTGACCCACATCCAATGGCTAATAAAAATACCCACCAAAACCTGCGCAAAATATCACTCAGAGCTAAGACAATTTTTGTCGGCAGTGGAAGGACGGCTCCTGTACCCAAAATTATTCCTACAAATTTTGGCAGAATAAAGATCAGCATAAAACTGATCGCACAAATGGCAATAATCAGGATCACTAAAGGATAAGTCATCCCCGACTTTACTTTCTCATATATTTCATGTTCCCGTTCAAAGTGGATACTTAATTGTTCCAGCACCGGCTCCAGCACGCCACCTGTTTCACCTGTTTCGATCATGTTAATGAAAATTTCCGGAAA
>JAQVXR010000266.1 GCA_028709045.1 Desulfitobacteriaceae bacterium
CTTTATCTGCCTATGGAGCAGAGTGAGCTGAACAAGGCTTTAGAGCGATTAGGCGCAAAGAGTCTTGAAGAAATCCACTGGCAGGTAGAAGAACACAATATCCCTGATAACCTTGCAGATATGGCAGATATATGATTTGCGAAAGCGGCCGCTTTGAATATGACGAAAATCTCGAAGATTATATTGACTTTAAGACATACGGCCAAGATAAAATCGGCAGAGAAACTGGGGCATTTACTTCAAAAGGTTATCTGCTTTATCACGGATATAACATGGAAATACAGAGTGTTTTGAATAAAAATATCGGGCTTAAAATCAAAGAACTGCAAGAACCGCAGGAGCTTAAACTGTATATGCCTCTCAAGGCTATCACCTATCAGGATGAAAATGACTATGGGGATTTATATCAGGTAGATTATGAAATAGATGTGTATCCTGAAGAACTTGCGGAATTCGAGGATGAAATCCAAACTGCCGTTATCAATCATCGCTTGGATAGCGAAAAGCATGGCATGATGGATTACTATGATGAGCCCGATACGGTGAATGCAAAAGTACAAAAGTATCTGTTTGATGTAGAAGTAATTGATGGAGAGCTGATGGGAGTTGCAGTTCTTACTCTTAATGTACCCTTAAATCAAGAAGAACTTATGAAAATTAAAGAAGCCATTGAGGGTCAAAGTTCTTCCAAATATGTACTCTCAGACATTCTTGTCTGCGGAGAATGCTCTCACCCATATCGTAGGCAGACATGGTCAAGGAATGGAAATCTTACCCCTGTGTGGCGATGTGAGAGCCGATTGTTAAACGGAACAAAGAACTGCAAGCACTCTGCCACCTTAAAGGAAAAGCCCCTACAGGAAGCAATTATGACAGCTGTGAACAGTGTGGTAGAAAACCAGAGGGAGGTTGTAGGAGCCTTCAGAGAAAATGTGATTCGAGTGATTGGCAGCTACACAACCAAAAACATCAAGACGGAATTTGATGAGGAAATTGATAAACTGCAAAAGCAGCTTCTTGCCCTTATCGAAGAAAACGCCAAGCAGGGAGCCGTAAATGAAAATTTTGATGAACAGTATAAAAAAATAGCAGAAGAAATGCAAGCACTTAAAATAAAAAAACTAAAGCAGGCAAGAGAACAGAGATTGGCTGATGAATATGGACAAAGAGTAGAAGGAATGGACTCTTGCCTTGGCAGAGTAAGCTGCAGGGTCGGGGAATTTGATGAGGATTTAATCAGGCGACTGATACTCAGAATAAAGGTAATCAGTGAATCAAGAATAGAAATTCACTTTAAATATGGCATTATCTTGGAACAAGAAGTAGTTTTTTACGAAGATTAATACCATGATAAATGTAATAATGGATGTTCTGGTATAGAGAATTAGGCAGGAGTGGTAACCTCCGCTCCTGCTGAAAACTACTAAGACTAAAATCCTCAGTGAGCTGAGGGCTTTACTGTTGGCAGTTTTATATTTACAGTTTTATCTTTAACAAATTAAACATCGAAAAATAACAGTTGTTGTGCTATGATAAATATTATCCCAGCACAAGCTTTTGGAAACTGCAATTATGGATAGAAATATAGATTTTACCTTAGCCGAATAAATCTGAATTAAATAGTCGGCTCAAGCAAGAGAGGTGAAAAAGTGGGTTTATTTGATATATTCAAAAAGAAAACCAAAGAAAGGAGTTTAGTACCCACAGCACAGGAAACACTATTAAAGCAGACAGCTGCTGTTTCTGAATCCGAGAAAAAATATTATCAACCGGATTCATATTATATGGCGAAGTCACATGAAGGAACACCTTTTGAAAATGAAGTAATATCCTTTGAACAAAGAAAAGAAACCTCTATTCCATCTGATAGCGGTTTGTATGTTCCTGAAATCTTGATGCTACACTTTTGCAAAAAATATCCTAACCCTAAGAGCGGATACCCTGGGTATTGGTGGTACAAATATGGCATTCGTGATGTGGGTTCTGTTTACGAGTCGCTGATGGGGCGTGGTTACCTTATAATTAATGAAAAAACCAGTAAATACGAGCTTACAAATCTCGGTAAAGCTGAACTTGAAGAGAATGCCTATGTGCCATATATGCATAGTCACAGCAAGTACACTACATTTACTGTATGGGATTTAAATCAATTGTTGGGTGCTGGCGATAAAAGCAATTACATGGAAATCATCGAGAAAAAGCATGCCGATATTGACAATAGAAATGTAGAGAGTAACAAAACTTTCATGAAAGAACTGAAAGCAATAGATCCTGAGGTTTATAGGCAACTTAAAAATCAGGACAAGCAAATAAAAGCTGTTCAAGCTGCCGATGAGAAGTATGCTGAAGATAATGATATTGAATGGATTATCAACTTTTGGGAGGAAATATGGAAAGACGGCGGTCCCAAATTTGAAGGTTCCGGATGGATGTTCAGGCTGCCGGATTTATATATCAAGGTCAAAAGATACGATGACGCCATAGCTATTGTACAGAAGATAAAGATAACCAAGAGATCTTATTATTCAAATAAAGCTAACAGCTATATTGATAAAATCGAAGAGCGTAAAACAAAGGAAGCTGCTAAGAAAATGAAATAATGGTTGTACTACAGGCTACCATGATGATAATAGAATTAGCTATCGTATAAGAAAAAGGAGGTGTGCCCAATATAATGATAAGTCCAGAAAGCTATTATGAAGAGCATCTGAGAGAAAAAGATGGTAGGCAAATCATGGCCATTATTCGTGGGCTTAAAAACTAAATGCGTCGCCTAAAGACCATGATGGAACACCCGGATTATGGCATTGAGATAATAATGCATCCAAGTGAAGCGGTGAGACTGTCATGTAATCGGGAATATCTTGAGCGTGCGAAACAGGCGCTTGCCGAAATTGGGGGCACCTATACTCCTTCGCAAGCAGAACAACGTGCATT
>JAQVXR010000267.1 GCA_028709045.1 Desulfitobacteriaceae bacterium
TTTAGTTCCAATGTGACAAGTTATTGCATACATTATACTAAGACAAGCCTTAATACTTAATCATATTTTAATGGGGGAATTAAAATGTCAAATTTTCAGAATCTGACCCCGATCAACGGGTTTGACTTTAATGATTTAAATAATGCCCGGCAAAATAACTACGCCTGGTCCATGAGCGAGTTAGGAGATTTTATTTATGTAGGCACCGGAAGAAATATTATCTATAACATTATCAAGACTATCCAGCCCCAGACCCAAATACCGGCTCTGATTAATCCTGACCCGCTAAATAATCTGGCGGAAATCTGGAGATACAAAAAGGACGGTTCTCTTCCCTGGGCAAGAGTTTATCAAGCTCCGGCTGACTCCGGTATTGTCGGTTTTCGGTTCATGATAAAACACAAGCCCTTCAAAGGCAGTCCCGCCCTTTATGCGGCAGCATTCGGAGACAGAACTCAAATCGTAAAAACCACCAACGGTGCCAACTGGTTTATCCTGCCTGACACGGTACTGCAAGGTAATTCCTCACGAGCTATGGTGGTACACAGAGGAAAATTATATGTAGCTACGGTAGATGAGATCAGCGAAAACCCGACACCATTTCTTTATTGCAGCGAGGATCCGGAATTCTATCCCTGGCAACCGGTCATAGACAGCACAGCCCCCGGCTTTAATCCCCAAAAGAATCCGCAAGGCGGCATCTATAATATGGCCGTGTTTAATAACCGGATTTACGTATCCACCATCACTGAGAACGGGGTGCAGATTTGGAGAACAAATAATGAAGAACCAGGATTAAATGAATGGACCCTGGTAGTGGACAATGGATTTGGCGACCCGGCTAACCAATACTCTCTGGCCATGGGGGTATTTAAAAATCATCTTTATGTCAGCGGGACAAAGCAGCTTCCTCTCTCCTGGTTTATACCCATGGGCTGCGACATCGTAAGAATTGATAAAAATGATAATTGGCGGGTAGTCGTGGGGGGGAATCCTTTAATACCTTTAAATTCAGAGAAGGGACAAAAACAGAACAGTGTTTCCGGAATTGGCTCCGGTTTTAACAATCCTTTCAATGTGTATGCCTGGCAGATCCAGGAATATCAAGGCAGGTTATTCGTAAGTACCTTTGATGACTCCAGCAATATGGAAGTAATCCTGACTACCCTTTTAGCAAACAGGGCTGCTTTAGAACAGCTGATAGGTACAGTCATCACCAGATTATTAATAGAAATATATGAAAGTGTCGTGGAGATTTTAAGAATCATCAGATATCCTCGGGGATTTGACTTGTATGTGTCTGAAGACGGGATTAACTTCCGTTCACTTGTGATGAGCGGACTGAACAATCCCAATAACTATGGAGGCAGGATACTCTTTGTAGACAGCAAGAACGATTTATATATTGGCACGGCTAACCCCTTCCAGGGCTGTGAAGTTTGGCGAGTTTCAGATATTAACAGGCGGGATTTTTACCCCTGTGATGAAAATCACTATAAAAACTTATGGGAAATCAGCGAAATAATAAAAGAAAAATACAGTATCCTCAACGAAAACATGCCCGCTGTTCTTAAATTCTTACCAAAAAACTTTAAATAAGAATTAGGGAAGCCAGTGGGACGTTTCCTTTGGCGCAATCGCACCTAGGGTTTGTGAATCAGTAGAATCCACTTTGAATGAGAAACCCCTTTCATATGAGAGGCGTCTCATATTTTTACTATATCTGCTGCTTTTTTACTCATTTCTTCACAATGATCTGCTAGTATAATCCTCATTGAAATCACTCCTGACTAAATTCATAAATTATTTTTCCTCTTGATATCGTCAAACCTACTTTTATTTCTTCATCAAAAATAATCAAATCTGCATCTTTTCCTATTTTTATGCTTCCTTTTGAATTCTCCATATGAATAAGCCTTGCGGGGTTTAAACTTGCTAATACCACGGCTTCGTACATTTCCAAATCTGTATGTTTTAATATATTATAAACTGCTTTATTCAAGGTAAGGACACTTCCTGCCAAGGTTCCGTCATTAAGTCTTGCGGAATTATTGTCAACAATTACATTCTGACCTCCCAGTTCCCAGTTGCCATCTTTCATAGAACCTGCCCTCATTGAGTCTGTGATTAAAATCATCTTGTCTTTTCCTTTAGTATTTAACAAAATTTGAAAAACAGCAGGATGTACGTGGATGGTATCTGCAATTAATTCAAAACTAACATTGCTATTCAACACGGCACCTACAACGCCCGGAGCTCTATGATGAAATGACGGCATCCCGTTAAAAACATGGGTCACGTTACCGATCCCAGCTCGCACAGCCTCAAGGGCTGCCTCATAATTCAAATTTGTATGCCCCATTGAAAGTACGATATCTGTATTATTTTTAACACCCTTGATAAACTTAAATTCAAAATCTTCTTCTGGGGCTAAGGTAATTATTTTAATGATGTCAATATAGTTTTCAATAAATTTAAAATCAGGTTTCAGAATATCATTTTTTTTATGAGCTCCCTTGTATTTTGGGCTGATAAATGGTCCCTCCATATAAGCACCAAGTATTTTTGCCCCATTGATATTCTCTTTCATGGCAAGTTTTACTGCATCCAACGCCTGATAAATCTTTTCTTTTTTCATCGTCATGGTAGTCGGTAAAAATCCCGTAACCCCACTTTTACCTATCGTTTCGCTAATAATTTTAAGCGCGGATATTTCACCATCCATCGTATCTTTGCCACCTGAGCCATGAATATGAACGTCGATAAATCCTGGTGAAACATATTTCCCCTGAGCATCTATTATTTTTATTTCATGAGACAAGCTTTGCTGTTCAAAATTTTCTTCATCCAAAATATCCACTATTTTATCATTGAAAATGATAACCTTGCCAACGAGAATTTCATTAGGTAGAA
>JAQVXR010000064.1 GCA_028709045.1 Desulfitobacteriaceae bacterium
AGCAACGGAATAACCTTTGATGATTCTCAAATCAAGCACGCTGCGCTGGGTCTCATTTAATTTCGCTATGGCATTTTCCAGTTGGATGCGCTGGGCAACTAATTTTTGATGATCCTCACTAGCCGCCTCTGCCGGATTTATTTCTTCAAAATTAACAGGTATCCCCCGGCGTTTCTTTTGGCGCCAGCGATCACGCAAAATGTTTAAGGCAACGGCCTTCATATAACTTAGGGGAGATTTATATTCCGGTAAATTTGTCAAAGTTTTTGTATAGGTTTCCTGAGTAATATCCTCTGCCTCCTCCCGGTTCTGTACTTTATAATAGATAAAACGATAGAGCGGCTCCCACGTGGCTAAGCAGATTTCTTCTATCTCCTTTAGCATTTTATCAACATTATTCACAAGTTTGACACCTTCTTCCCGGCCGGTTGTTAGGTTTTTGAGAACACCCCTCACTTTTAGGTGATGAATCTCAGAGAGGTTGTGTTCCCTTTCATTAAATATCACGCTGAAGCTAAGCGAAATGTTACATATGAAATTGAGTAGCAAGATATTACGATATTTCTTTGACTTAAAATAAAAAAGCCTAAAACCTAATTATCATGGTCTAAGGCCGTATCATTCCATTATCCCTATTATGTTAAATTAAATCCGCAGCGTTTCATTCTTTCAATAACAAAACAAATTTATTCACGCCGCTCCAACTCGCAACGAGATAGCTTATTCCAAAACCTATAAGACATAATGCCAGAATAACAATTATTATCTTATACACTTTGATATTAATCAAGTGCAGTGTCTTGCTTACCAGGGCGGAAACAAAAGTAAACCAGGTAATGTCGGCGAGGATATGCCCCATATAAAACAGCGCAATACCGAAGATACCGAAGGAATTATAGGCATCCATAATTAATGCCAGGCCTACGGCAGTCCACCAAATGATAAAATAAGGATTACTTAGACTAAGGACAACCCCTGCCAGCATGATATTTCCCTGCTTTTTATTTTGTGTCCCATCAGCTCCCAATAAAATTTTATCTAAATATACCTCTTTGATCATATCAAATCCCAGGTAAACTAAAACCAATCCGCCAAACAATCCAATGACAGTTCCTGCTATCTCATGGGCAAGATATTTTCCGACCCCAACGAATAATAAAATTACCAAAACCAGTTCCAAAAGAGCATGTCCCAACGCTAAAAGGAAACCTGCCCTGACTCCATGGCGAATGCTTCTCTCCACGGTATATGTAAACATCGGCCCAGGCATTACTGCTCCGGAAAAACCGATAATAAATGATTTTAGAAAAACAGATATCATATTTTTATTTCCTTACTATTTATATTCTTGACTCTGGGGGAATCTTTATGAAGTCCGAGCCAAACACCAAAGACCAGTATCGCGGATCCAACAAACTGAATAGGAGTTAATATCTCGCTTAAAGTAAAATATGAAATAATAATGGCGCAGAATGGCATCATACTGTTTATGAGGCCTGCATTAGCCGCTCCTACCTTAACAATACCTATGTACCAAAGGTAGTTGCCGAAGGCCCCACAAAATATCCCTAAATAAATCAGCCACAGCCAGTTTTCACCGGAGAAAAGCATTAAATCTTTCCAAAAAATAAGTGCCGTAGGTAAAAGAAAAACCGCTGCTAAGGCAAAGACCCAAAATAGTCCTTCAATATAGCCTATCCTGTTACCCAAGAAACGGTTCAGTATAGAATAAATAGCCCAACCCAGACCGGAGAAAACGAAAATTAAATCCACAGCTTGAAAAGATAGATGATACCAAAGGCCAAAGTCATTCCCTGTAATAACCAAAATCATGCCGGCTAAAGACAATACCAATCCGGCAATACGCTGCTTTCCCAAAGATTCATGAAAAATAAAATGGGCTAAGAGAACAATTAAAGCCGGATTGATGGAATTAATCAATGAAGCTTTCCCGGCAGAAACATACTGCAGTCCAACCGCTAAGGAAAGAAACAAGCCGACAACTCCTGTCAATGCCATACCTAACAGTACAGGCCAATTTGCAGTGAAATGATCGAGTGATGGAGGCTTTCTCATCAATAACAAAATAAATAAGCAAACGGCCATCGAAAAAAATGCACGACAAAAGGCGATTAAATAAGGATTGGTTTCGCCAAGAGCCAGGTATCGATTAACCGGATAGGCTGTGCTCCAAATAAAAACTGCTAAAAATATAACTCCTAAATATTTAATTTTTAAATTTTTATCCTTTTTATTTTCGATCATCAAATTTATACTGTCCTTCCGGCATTGCTCTTCTAAATTAACGCCTGATTATCTGTTTATAACCTTTATTTGCAAACCATCCATCACATCTAAGGCCTTTTCATTTAAGCTATTGTCAAAGCTGGCCGTACAGGAAGCATCCACGATAATTTCCGATTCCGGTAAGACAGTTTTTGCTAATACAGCATTGGTAATCACACAGATATTTGATACTACACCAACAAGCTCAACGCAATCATACTCATTCTCTTTTAGGTAATGAGCAAGCTCAATGGAACCAAAGGTTTCTTTTTCAAAGCGCCGATCCCTGTCATGACAAAGTTCAGCAACTTTGCCGTACAAATTCCACCCTTCGGTATGCCAATAACAATGTGGGACAGGCAGGTTCTTACCTTCCTGTGTCATTAAATAACTGCAAAAATGCGTGTCGAAGGTGAATACAACTTCATCACCGTTTTCCTTATACTGTTCAATTTTCGCACATATTGCTTTTTCCAGCTCTACCGCTTTCTCAAACCCTAAACTACCGGTAACAAAATCATTTTGATAGTCTACAACTACTAATATTTTTTTCATTTTGATAATCCCCCTTGCCTCTTCCCTTGTCCTACTTTTATTTATTCTATTTTACTAACAGTATAGCATAGGAAAGCTATTTCTACCTCAGCTTAATCACTGATTGGTAACTAATTTTGTATGTTTTTACGCATCATATGCTAATGAAGAGGACGACAAAAATGACTGTTGAACAAAAGATTTCTTTGGAAAATCTAAACCTCTGGACAAGGCAGCATAAAAACGTGTTAAAAGAATTACAATGGTATCTTCCGCCAACGAAAGATACCATTGTATTGGCTTTGGAAGTAGAGAGAAAGTATATTGTTATTACGGATTTTGAAAAGTGGGGGTATGTGGTGAATTACTGGTATGTATCTCTTGATAAAAAAGATGATAAAAGCATAACGATGAATTAAAGAAGTACGGTATCGCTGACGAATCAGCTTTATACATGGGGCATAAAGGAAATTTCTATCCTCTTTTACGAAACAAGATCATAAAAAGCTGGGATAGAATTTTTAATGAACCCCCCCTCTTTTCAGTGTTTCTAAAGCTTCCTTCACATCCGGCTGAGCAAAAGTGGTCAGTTCAATATAGAGTGAATACTCAATAGGATTTCTGAAAACTTCCTTGGATAAATCTTAGTAAGATAAAAATGTGTCGGGTCAAATAAAATTCATCATATTCATCATCATCCAAAAACGTATTGTCTACGATTTGGAAAGAAGCATTTAAAGGTAAATTATGAGTAGGACCAGGCCATTTTATATAATCACAATCCATGGCTTCCATGGGGTCAATGGGATAAAAAACTGGAGCCCAAGCAAGATCAGGTTCAAAATCTTTGAGAAAACCAAGAACTCCCGGGATAACGTTCCTAATATCCTTCATGGTATCGTACATTGATATGTCATAACCCCGGGCATAATAATTTCCCACCTTAGGAGCAAAAGGAACTGTATCCGGTTTTTTAATGAAACCACATCTCCCCTGTTATCCTTTAGTTTCCAATAAATAAGACCTTTCCATTCATAAAATTTTTGGGAAGTGAATTTATTCCCTCACCGATTAACCTCCTGCTCAATACAATATTAGAGAACCATAGGTTCTTTACAGGGGGTGCAATGTGAAAGCTGGAGTTGAACTGCAAAAGATCGGCATGAAATATCAATCCCTGAACGGGGAAATCAATGCTCTCGAGAATATCAACTTTACAGTATCACACCGGGAGTTTGTTTCCATCGTCGGCCCAAGCGGTTGTGGTAAGTCCACCCTTCTGTCCATCATATCCGGAATGCTCGCCCCCACTTCAGGAAACGTCTTTTTAAACGGTGAAAAAATCACTGGTCCTTCACGCAAAGTTGGCTACATGCTGCAGAAGGATCATCTTTTTGAATGGAGGACAATTCTTCAGAATGTCCTGCTCGGTTTGGAAATTCAAAAAGCAATCACCCCGGAAACAAAGGAACGGGCGGTAGAGCTTTTAAAAACCTATGGACTTTATGAATTTCGCAATAAATACCCCAATCAGCTTTCCGGTGGGATGAGGCAGCGGGCAGCACTGATTCGTACACTGATGACCGACCCGGAAATATTGCTCCTTGATGAAGCATTTTCCGCCTTGGACTATCAAACAAGGCTGGCGGTGACTGAAGATATCTATGACATTATGAAAAAGGAGCATAAAACAGCGATCCTGATCACCCATGATATTGCCGAAGCGATCAGTATGGCTAACCGGGTTATTATTTTAACAAAGCGGCCGGGCACGGTGAAAAATACTTATGAAATAAAATTTACCTGTAAGGAGCGAACCCCACTAATATCCAGAGAAGCACCAGAATTCCGTTACTATTTCCAAGCTATCTGGAGGGAGTTGGATATCCATGTCTAACAAAATTTCACCGGATCATGCTGCATATTTAAAGAAAGTTAAAAGGGAAAAAGTTGCCGTGCGTTTGACCCAGTTGATGATTTTAGTGCTTGCTTTCGTTCTCTGGGAGATTTGTGCCCGAGCAAAAATAGTTGACCCATTCATTACCAGCCAGCCCACCCGGGTAATCCAAACCATCAAGACGCTGTTTGAGCAAGGGGTCCTTTTTCAACATATCGGCGTCACCTGTTTGGAAACTGTCATTGGATTTCTCTTGGGGACGCTCTTAGGCGTTGCTGTTGCCATCATTTTATGGTGGTCAAATTTTCTTTCAGAGGTATCTGAGCCGTATTTGGTAGTATTAAACAGTCTGCCGAAAATTGCCTTAGGACCGGTGTTTATCGTTTGGATCGGGGCCGGACCGATGGCCATCATTGTGATGACTCTGGCGATTTCCCTGATTGTCACCATCCTGGAAGTACTCAACGGCTTTTTGGCAATTGACCAAGAAAAAATTAAGCTGGTACATATCTTTGGCGGAAACAAATTTCAGGTATTAACCAAAGTGCTTCTCCCCGCATCCTTTCCTAATATCATTAATGCCCTGAAGGTTAACGTGGGGCTATCTTGGGTCGGTGTGATTGTGGGAGAGTTTTTGGTTTCCAAGGCCGGGTTAGGCTATCTCATTGTTTACGGAGGGCAAGTGTTCAAGCTGGACTTAGTCATGACCAGTGTTGTTATCTTAGGAGTGGCCGCAGCAGTAATGTATCAGGGGGTGGTATGTCTCGAACGTTTTATCTTAAGAAAAAATGAACAGCATTTTTTGAACTAAGGAAATTTTCTCAGAACGGAAAGGAGATGCCAAATGAAAAAAGTTCTGCCCTTTCTCCTGGTTTTTCTTTTAGGGCTGTCTTTGATTCTCGCAGGCTGCGGCAGTTCCGGCGATCAACTGACCACGGTGCGGTTGTCGGAAGTCACCCACTCGATTTTCTATGCTCCTCAGTATGTGGCTTTGACCCAGGGTTTCTTTGAAGAAGAGGGTTTAAAAATTGAGCTGAGCAACGGTCAGGGGGCGGATAAGGTAATGACCGCCGTCCTCACTGATCAGGTGGATATCGGCTTTGCCGGTCCGGAAGCCAGCGTCTATGTATATAATGAAGGAAAAGAAGATCACGGAGTGGTATTTGCCCAGCTAACAAACGGGGATGGAACATTCCTCATGGGCCGGGAGCCCGACCCTGGTTTTCAATGGAGTGATTTAAAAGGCAAGACAGTTGTGGGCGGTCGCAAAGGCGGGATGCCGGCGATTGTTCTCCAATATGTATTAAAAAAGAACGGACTGACTGTGGGCGAAGATGTTTTTATTGATACGACCATGCAATTTGCCGCTATGCCTGGCGCTTTCATAGGGGGTAAAGGAGATTATGTAATTATTTTTGAACCGACAGCCTCCAGTATGGAAAAAGAAGGGAAAGCATATATCGTCGCTTCCCTAGGTAAAGAGAGCGGAGAGGTGCCCTACACCGCATATTTCACAAAGAAAAGCACCATTGATAATAATCCCGAGTTGATCCAAAGCTTTACCAACGCCATTTATAAAGGACAGTGCTGGGTAGAGAGCCATACACCGGAAGAAATTGCCCTGGCTATTAAACCGATGTTCCCTGATGAGTCCAATGATATTCTCATCAGTTCCATCAAACGGTACAAAGAACAAAACAGTTGGAAGAAAGATCCTTTACTCTTAGAAAATGATTTTTATCTACTCCAGGAAATCATTCAGGATGCCGGGGAACTTAATCAGATTGCTCCCTATGAACAAGTGGTAACTACAAAATTTGCTCAAAATTGTATCGACAAAAAATAATTAATACATGAGATAATTGTGCAAAACGGGAACAGGCAGTCTCCCACATAAAGGAGATGTCGGTTCCCGTTCGGCGTTCTCCGCAAAAATCAAAAAATAGCACTCTTATTATGCCGCTTTCAAGCACCTATTTCAACTTTTCCAACTGCTTATACAAAGAGGTGGGCTTTCCCCGGTCCCAGGAACTGTAAAGCTGCTCCGACAATTCAGGGCTAAGAGGCAGGGATTTGAGATTGTATTCCCGGTAGAGCCGGTGGATTTTTGCCGCATATTTTTCGCAAAGAAAACAGTCTTTCCCTTTGTCAAAAATAATACGCATTTTTTGGTAGATATCAGCAAAATCATCAGTTGAGATATTACCAAAAGAAATATTGAGAAATTCGCAGGGCTGTACATCACCTTTGGCATTGATATAAAAACGATCGGTACCTCCGGCAGTACAGCCGAAAACATTTTTGTCTTCTTCGATGATCTGGGCAGAAATCGCCGGATAATGGGCATACGTTTTTTCTAAATTGTATTTGTGCACCTTTGCCTTGATAAATTCCGCGTCATCTAAAGTCAGCTCCAGGTCTTCCCTTTCCAGCCAGCCTCCCGCCGGTTTGGGCTTGATCAACTGAACAAGACATGCCTTTAGGTCTTTGGCTGTATCCATGATTTTTTCAAAATTTCCATTATAGAAGTCATCCCGCATCAGGCAGGTATTAAAGGCAACCGCCAGTCCTGCATCGTGGCACATTTTTACTCCCGCTTTCATCGTCTCCCAGGCATTATCTTTCCCCAGAAAACTGTTAAAAGTATCGACATCCGGGCTGTGCAGGGAAAACATCACGGCGGTCACATTCATTGCTTTTAGTTCATTCAGCTTTTCCGGTGTCATCCCTGCCCCGGTTGAATTGACCCAGATTTCCGAGCGGTCATCAATTACTGAGCAGATGCTTTTCAGTCGGTTATAAACAATAAAGGGTTCTCCCCCTTCAATATTAATAAATGCTATTCCCATATCCTGCAGCTTTTTTACTGTGCCGGCTAAAATATCAATATCCACGTCTTTCCCCTGATCTAACTTCTGGTAACAGTGTCGGCAGTGATAGGGACAGGCAGATGTAAGGGAAATAAGGACAGTTGTGCAGGGCAATTTTTCTTCAAACCGGGTAAACTTGTTGCATGCCGTCTGAAAAGCTGGAGAAGGAAACCCGGGTACATATAGCCCCAACCTGGTTCTCCCGTCAATCTCGACAAACTTATTGTGCTGCATTTTGGAGAGAAAGAATAACAGCCTTTTCAACAAAAGAATAAAGCGTCGGAAAGACATTTCTCCTTTGAAAAACGCAGGGAGAAAATAAAAGAAGATGCTGATTTTCAACCTAAGATTAAAAATTATTTTTGCTCTTCCCGTGATATTTCTGACCATCACACCGGCCTCCGTTTCAAATTAAGCCTTGTTCCTGATACCATAAGACCGTTTTCTTGATCCCTTCCTCCAAGCTAAAGGAATTTTTAAACCCTAAAATTTGTTTCGCCTTCTCTATGGAAAATTCAATATTATCATAAAACATATTGACCCTTCCCCGGGTGAGAAGGGGTGGTTTGGCAGTATGAAAAATTGTTGCCCATAGCTCTATAAGAAAAGCGGCGGGATAGGCCACTGCCTTTGGCAGATTCCGGGGTTTCTTGATCCCTGCTTCCGCACAAAACAAAGCATAGATCCGCTCCATCTTTTCCGCCTTTTCATTGCCGATGAGAAAACAATTTATCCCCGATAACTGTTTTTGATAGGCCAGGTAATAAGCCCAGGCAAGGTCACCGGCATAAACCACATGAAATTTATTATGTTTTGTGCCCGGCATCAAAGGTACACCTCTAGAGGCAGTCTTTAAATACTCAAAAAAGCCGGTGTTCATTTCCCGCTCGCCATAGACCCAGACAGGTTCCAGCACCGTCAAATTCAAATTATGCTCTTTGGCAAAGGTCAAAGCTACTTTTTTCCCAAGAGCTTTTGTATCACGATAGTAATTCATCCCGCACGGGAATATTATATCAGCAAAATATGGGTAGTGAGAATTATATGGTGAATTCTCAGCCTTGACGATGGTACTGTCCTCTTCACCGTAGACGGAATTGGAACTTGTCATAATCACATTTTTAATGCCCGCTTCAACACAGGCAGTTAGGATATTTATCGTGCCCGTAACGTTGGTCTGATAAAACTCATCATAAGAACCCCAATCCGATGCTTTAGCAGCATTATGGATTACCCAGTCATAACCCTGGAAAGCATTGATTAAATCCTGTGGCTCTCTGATGTCTCCGTGGACAAGCTTTACCGAAAGACCTTGAATATTAGCGGTGCTCCTCCCTTTTCGTACTAGGCAGCCGACGGTAACCCCCTTTTCACAGAAAGCCCGGGTAATATGACTGCCAATAAATCCGGTGGCTCCGGTGATCATCACTCTGCTCATTGGTGATACCTCTTAAAAAGAAGGAGCGCATTATGACCGCCGAACCCATAGGATGCCGAAAGAGCATATTCTATTTCTCTCTCAATCGTCTTTAAGGGCAGATTCAGATTATCCAACGGATCTATTGTGATGTTCCCATGAATCCTTGACTCTTTAATAGATATGGCGGTAACCGCCGCTTCCAGTGCTCCGCTTGCCCCAATGCTGTGTCCCAATATCCCTTTTGTGGAATTAATCACCGGCTGGTAGCTTTTATTTCCAAACACCTGCTGAATTATTTGGGCCTCTATTTCATCATTACTGACTGTAGCTGTACCGTGGGCGTTAAGATAGTCCACCTTGATTCCACCTGCGGTAATTCTCTCAAAGAGATCGATAATGCTTTTCCCCTGCGGATCCATCTGGACAATGCTGTAAGCATCACTGGAGAACTCATAACCCACAATTTCCGCATATATGTCTGCTCCTCTTTTTTTTGCTCTTTCCAACTCTTCTAGAACAAGAATACACCCGGCGCCTTCATTAAATAAAAAACCGCTTCTTTGCCGGGAAAACGGCAGAGGACTGCCGTCTTCAGACTTGGTCAGTGTTGTAAGCATATCAAAACCGCGCATGATCGCGCCGTTTTTTTCTGCCAGCGCTTCTACCCCACCGGTCAAGGCTGCATCACACCTGCCGGATGAAATATTCCGGTAAGATTCGCCAATGGCGCAGCTTCCCGAAGCGCAGGAAGCATTCACGGTGTAACTGAGTCCTTTCAAGCCATAGAGAATCGAAATCCAGGCGGCAGGAGAATTGGTCATCATCATGGGAATGACCATCCTGTTAAACCGGGGCTGATTCAGTGGGGTTCCCTCTCTTTGTATGTTCGTCCCGGCAATATGGGCAGTATATGATTCCAGTGCTGTTTGGAGACTGCTCATACCAATACCGATGATTACAGAGCAATTTTCCATTCCTACCGCCTGCCAAAGCTTTCCCCCGTTATGAATCTCAATCCCGGCATCATCCAAAGCAAGCTTGGAACATAATACCGCAAGTTTTGCTGCTTCTTCCATCATACCGGAAATTGATTTATGAATGCCTAATTCTTTTAGGTCAACTTTGGGCTTTGGAACAAAGTGGCGGGATTTGAATCGATAGTTATTTTCAAAGTTCTCCGGCACCTTTTCTATAATTGTTTTTAAGTTAAAAATACCTGCTGTAAATTCTTTTTTGCCTGTCCCGATAGCTGTGGCCGGCCCGATTCCCGTAATGACAACTCTTCTTTTCACGTTGGCCTCCTCTTGAGAAAATCTGCTAGATCTCGGACATACTCTTTTATCTTTGCATAATCCCTTGCTTTTAAATTAAAGCCGGTGAGGTCAATCTCCCCTGCCTTCCCCCGAAGAATTTTTTTACCCTCTTCGGCCACTGCACCGATCGGATAAAAGTTCATCTTTTTATTTTCGGCTTCTTGGAAAAATGCTGCTTCATTCTCTCTACTCACGGTAAAAAGCAATTCGTACTCCCCGCACTCACCGAAAAACATCATTTCTTCAGGAAGATGCAATGCTTTTGCCAGCATTAAGCCACTCTTTATATAGGGCAGGCGGTTCACAACAAAACCGGTGCCGCTCATCTCGGAAATAGTATTTAAGGCATTAAATACTCCATCGCTGGTATCAATACAGCAGCGGCTATATTTTTTGATGATTTCTGCTTCCCGATATCTTAAGGGGAAATAATTTTTCCAAGTCCCCGTCATTTTTTTGATGAATTTATGGTCTGCGTATATTTTTAAAGCCGCTTCCAGATTGCCTCTTCCCACCGGTCCGCTGAGAAAAATCTTCTCTCCGATCTTTGCCTCGTTCCTCAAAAGAGGTGAACCATTTAATTCACCAATTACCGATCCGGTATATCTCCATACAGAGGACACTCCAAAATCTCCGCCGATAAAAGCCGTCCCCGTCTCCTTCAGCACCGCACCAATGCCTCGAGCCAATAGTTCCAGATAGTTTTCTCCCCAAGAATGACAGGCCGTCAGACTGTGGGCATAAAATTTCGGACTTCCTCCCGAGGCAAGGATATCGCTGATAGTACCTGCCGCCATATTCCATCCTAAAACGTAAGGGTCATTATCCCGAAACAAATCTTCTTCGGAAAACTCATCAATATTATAAAGAAGAGTGCTTTCCATAAATTGAATAATTTCCGCATCGGCCTGAAAAGGTTGGTTGATCTGCTTTGGGCTGCGGGGCATGTGTCTGTTAATAAGATCGATCATTTCTTTTTCTTTACTCATCTTGCACCTCAGAGATTAGATCTAAAGGGTCAGGTGCCGTTTCAATCCGGCAGGGAAGGTATCCGGCCGGATCACCGTCAAATTCTACTTCCCCGTTTTTGCTGTTTCCGAATACTTCAATTACTTCAGCATAATGCAGAGAAACAGTTTCGCTATTGGTAAATTTTTGGCCGCTGTATACTTTTTTGATTACACCCAACCAATCACCAAATCCTACATTTTTAACAATCAGCTGATAAAAACGTTCATCAAGACAAGATAAATGGTGCTTCACCTTGATACCCGAGGCAATGTAACTTGTCTTTCCTACTGAGATATTGTAAACATTTTCTAAAACCTTTTGCTCCCCTTCAAAGGAAATGATAAAATTCCCCGGTCGGTAATGAAAAAGTGTCTGGATAAGAGCAAGAAATGTTCCTCCGGTATCTCCCAGATATTTTCTGACCCCGCTATTGGCAATCCGGGCAACCGACGCTCCCAGTCCTATATTAGCGCAGCAAGCAAAAAACCTGTACTGCACGTTTTCGGAGTAAAAGTTTAATGGCTGATTATCTAATGCCGGCTCACAATGACGAGCACAGGTAATCTTGCCGATGGAAATTTTTCGAGTATTTCCCTTCAGCACCGTTTCAATTGCCTCATTGACATCCAGCGGAAGCCGAAAGCTCTTCGAAAAATCAGGGCTGGTGCCGGTATGAATTACGCCCAGCTTTGCTTCGGAAATCCTTCTCCCTGATGCATCATAAAAACCGTTGATTACCCTGTTGATAGTCCCGTCCCCTCCTACCGCAACAACCAC
>JAQVXR010000268.1 GCA_028709045.1 Desulfitobacteriaceae bacterium
TTAGAGATTTATGGCCTTTAACCTTAATAGAATTGGGCCGAATTAAAAAATGGAATCCGCTGGTATTCTATTTTGATAGAATCGATAAGATTTTATCAAAAAAGGCTTCCTTAATTATCACAACAGCACCCCTTATGAAAAAATATTATATTGAGCGGTGGGGCCTCCCCGAAAACAAGTTTTTATGGATAACAAATGGGACAAATCTCTCTACTGATTCAGAATATGAAGCTAATCAAGGTCTTCTCGCTAAAAAAAAGGAGCGCAGCCCTTTCCGAGTTGTATATACCGGAGCATTAGGACAAGCTAATGGTTTAATTGACATACTACAGGTAATTTCTGCGCATAAAAAAGAACTTAGCAATTTCGAATTTCACTTTTGGGGGGACGGACCCTTAAAAGAATTTTTATCCCGTTACATTGAAGATAACAGCTTACCTTGTTTTATACACCATCCCGTGCCCAAATCACAGATAAGAACTGTTTTTAACCAAGCAGATTTGCTGTTGTTTAATTTATCCTCATCATCAACTACAATTTTTCAATATGGCATCAGCCCAAATAAATTAGCAGATTACCATGCTTCTGGTAAACCTATTCTTTCTATTGGACAATACGCGCGAAATCCAGTCTTAGAATCAGATGCTGGATTTGCTATTCCATCAGTTCAAAAACTGCCAGAAGCCCTTTTAAAATTTCAAAACTTAAGCGCTGAAGAAAGAAATAAAATGGGTGAAAATGGATTTAAGTATGCACAGACACATTATGATTGGGGGAAGTTAGCAGAAAAGCTCAATACACAACTTAAAAAACTTGCATAACATCATAATCTAATTTAAAAATAAAAATTTTACCTATTTGCTATTAGGAGAAAATACAATGACAAATAAAGTTATTTCACTCGTAGGGGCACGTCCCCAGTTCGTAAAAGAAGCGGTCATTGCTTCTGAAGTTCATAAAACAAGTGCTTGGAACCATATACTGGTTCATTCAGGACAACATTATGATGTCAATATGTCGGATCTTTTTTTTGAAGAACTGCATATTCCAACTCCTCAGTATTTTTTAGAAGTTGGATCCTCTAGCCATGGGAAGCAAACTGCATTGGTGCTGGAGAAGTTTGAAGACATTCTTCTTCTAGAAAAACCAGACATGGTCCTCGTATATGGGGATACAAATACCACCATCGCAGGGGCTCTGGCTGCCGCAAAACTTAAAATTCCTGTAGCCCATATTGAGGCGGGTATGCGCCAATACCCTAAAAATATGCCAGAAGAGGTCAATCGTGTCGTAACAGATCATTTGTCATTTCTTCTATTTTGTTGCTCTGAACTTTCTTATCAAAATCTCCAGCGAGAAAATATAACAAGCGGTGTTTATATTGCAGGAGACGTAATGTATGACCTTTTTCTTCGAATGAAACCACATTTTATGAAAAATAAGATGTTGCATAATCTGAACCTTCAAGAAGGCAAATATATACTTGTCACTTTACATCGAGATTTTAATGTTGATAACAAAGAGAATTTTCTTTCTATTCTCAGAGGGCTAAATGGTTTGATTGAAAGAACAAAACTTCCTATCATTTTCCCCATGCATCCAAGAACTCAAAAAAGAATAGAGGAATTAAACCTCACTAAATACGTTGACACTATGCACATTATCAAACCCGTCGGTTATTTGGAACTCATGGGACTTCTTGAAGGGTGTTCAAACGTTGTTACGGACAGTGGAGGCCTACAAAAAGAAGCATACTACGCAAAAAAGCAAGCAGCTGTAATTATGCCCGATACAGGATGGAAGGAAATCATAGAATCTGGTTGGAATCAACTTGTACCAGGAAACGCAGCAAAAGAACTTTTGCCTCGTATCTTAGAAAATAAATTTATAGCATATCCTGACAATCTCTACGGAGATGGAAATGCAGCAAAAGTTATTGTGAAAAATATTATGTCATACTTGAATAAATGAGGTCCATTAAAAACTATGGGAAAAAGAATCTGTCATATTACAACTGTACATTCCGCAAATGATGTTCGAATATTCATAAAAGAATGCCGGTCATTGAGTCAGTCAGGCTATGAAGTATTTTTGATTGCGCCAGAAACGCCTATGTCTTTAACAGATATCTCTGTGAAGGTAAAATTCATACATAAAGAACGTGGCCGTTTTCTCCGTCTGATACGTGCCCAATGGCATGCACTAAAAGAAGCACTTAAATTAAAAGCATCTCTTTATCATTTTCATGACCCTGAACTTATCCTTATGGGGCTTATACTTAAACTTATGGGGAAAAAGGTAGTATACGACGTGCATGAAGACCTTCCTCGTCAAATACTCACTAAAGAATGGCTACCAAGTTGGAGTCGAAAGGGTATTGCATTCGCAGCAGAATTTGTTGAATGGATAGGAGCAAAATTTTTTGATGGCATTGTAATCGTTGCTCCCGTGCAACAACATAGATTTCCTTCTCATAAAACTATTATGGTACAAAACTTTCCTATTCGTGAAGAGTTTTTAGAATTGGACTTAAAAAACTACTCAAACCGTCCTCCATATTTTGCTTACATTGGGGGGATGACAGTTATTCGTGGGATTAAAGAAATGGTAAAATCTTTAGAATACATGGCGAATTCTCAAGTAAACCTTATTCTTGCAGGAAAATTTAGCACTGAAAATTTGTTTAAAGAAATTAAACTTTTCCATGGATGGAACAAAGTTCAATATGAAGGTTTTGTTAGTAGAAAAGAAGTTGTCGAAATATTAAAAAAAGTAAAAGCTGGGCTTGTACTTTTTCATCCGGTACCCAATCATATTGGGGCTCAACCTAATAAGTTTTTCGAATATATGTCTGCAGGAATTCCTATAATAGCATCAGACTTCCCTTTATGGAGGCAAATT
>JAQVXR010000269.1 GCA_028709045.1 Desulfitobacteriaceae bacterium
TTAGTAACTGCTCGGGCCATGCATGCTGGATTAGAGGAAATGCGGCCTTATATGACGGCCACCAATACTCCTCCTACCGGGAGAGTTATTTTGGGCACTGTGGCCGGTGATCTACACGATATTGGGAAGAACTTGCTGGGTTTGCTTTTGGAAGCATCCGGTTTTGAAGTGATAGATTTGGGAGTAGATGTTTCCCCAGCTCGTTTTGTGGAAGCGATAGTGAAGCATCGGCCCCAGGTTTTATGCTTATCCGCTTTGCTTACTACTACAGTTGCCGCTATGGGCGACACTGTTGAGGCATTAAGAGAAGCAGGCCTCAGGGACCAAGTAAAAGTTATTGTGGGAGGAGCAGCGTTAACCCAAGAACTTGCCCGAAAGGTCAGAGCTGATTCCTATGCGCCGGATGCTGTTACCGGAATTCAAGTAATTAAAAAAATGGTCGGATCTCCGGCGAGTATACCATCCCCGGTGATTCTGGAAACAGTATTTTCCGGAAGTACACTGGAAGAATTACAAGATGCTTTTTCCTCATTGATCGGATTACATCTTATTGTTGTTGATTCCTGGGGACAAACCCTTTCTTCGGCAGGTCGCTTTCCCGAGTGTTCCGGATATTGTGAAAAGGCCGGCAAATTTTTAAATAACAGAGTGGGAAGTAATCGCTATGATACCATTCCTTTGTGGAAAGGATTAAAGGATGCTTTTGCTTATCGATGTTATTCCGGTTTGATAGAGATTTCCTATCCGCTGATTGCTGATGTCGGAAAAGTAGGCGCTATTATTTGCGGACATTTTTTGATGGAAGAGGATTGCCCGCCTGGGGAAAGACCGGAAGGTGTGACGGTATTGACACCGGAGCGTTTGGAAATGGTTTGTAAGCTTCTTGCCTTTATTGGCGGCAGAATTACCGACCTCAGCCAAGTATTACTGACAAACCGCCAATTAGAAGAGCAGAGAGCGCACTTTCTTCATTTTATGCAGCGCCAGCACCAGTTGGAGGAGGCTTTGCGGGATGCGGAATTAAAAGCACTGCAATCCCAGGTAAACCCCCATTTTATGTTTAATGCTTTAAATGTAATCGCCCGTCTGGCGCTATTGCAAGGAGATTTTCAAACGGAGCGGGTAGTAGGAGCATTAGCCCGCTTGATGCGGTACAGCCTTTACCAGGTAAAGGTAATGGTTACTGCCCGGGAAGAAGTAAAGGCCGTGCAGGATTATCTTTTGATTCAGGGAGCCCGCTTCCAAGGCCGGATCACCAGCTCTGTTGAGGTGGACGAAAAAGTGCTGAATGCCAAAATGCCCTGCATGATTCTTCAGCCCCTGGTAGAAAATGCCTGCTTACACGGATTAGAACCTCTGAAAGAAGGGGGCATGGTGAAAGTGCGGGGCTATATGGAAGATAATCAGGTGTGTTTTGAAATTAAGGATAATGGGGTTGGCATGACGGAAGAGCTAAAAAAAGATATTTTTCGGATGCAGGTAAAATCTGACAGCAGGGGACAGGTGAGCGGACTGGGTTTGGCCAATGTGCTGCGCCGCATGCAGTATCAATTTGGCAGTCTTTGTGCTTTGGATATTAATAGTTTTCCGGGGAAGGGTACCTGCCTAAAGCTTAGCTATCCATATCAAACCGGCGAAGGGGAGGGTGATTGATGTTGAAAATTATGATTGTTGATGACGAACCTCTTGAACGGCAGGCAATTCGTATGATTTTGGAAAACTATCGGCCAAAATACCAAATAGTTGGTGAGGCAGGTAACGGAGAAGAAGCTGTGGATGTAGCCCGGTTGGTGAAGCCGGAAGTGATTTTGCTGGACATCAAGATGCCCGGATTCAACGGAATGGAAGTAGCTCATATTTTGCGTCCGGAACTGCCGGCAACCCGACTGGTGATTGTCAGCGCTTACGGGGAATTTGATTATGCTAAGCAGGCTGTCTCTTTAGGCATTTCTGATTATCTTTTGAAACCGGTGGATACAGAAGAGTTGGTCATTCTTTTGGACCGGCTGTGTGAGGAAATAACGGCGGAACGAGAGTCTGTAGAAGAAATCGAAAAGCTGCGTGCCGCATTACAAGACGTGATGCCCCTAATTCGTGTAGGTTTTGTGATGGACGTGATCAACGGTAGCTTAACAAATGAAGATGAAACCCGTACCCGGGCGGAATTCTTGGGAATCGATCGGCCTCTCCGGGTAGCTCTTCATATTTGGATAGATAATTTAACCGGACATCACAGTTATCGTTCCGAGTTGGAAAACCAGATTTTGCAGAAGCAGGTCCGGGAGGTTATCCAGCATGCGCTGGGAGATTGGCCCAATGCCCTTGAGGTCCCGGTAGGAAATGGGCAGTATGTGGTGCTTCTTCCCGCAGACATTTCCTTGGGTGAGAAAAGGCTTAAGGAAGCAACCCAACAATTGGGGGATAACATTTGTTGTTTGGTCCGGACGGGAACCGGTGCCACGGTAACGGTAGGATTAGGAAGGCCGACCCAGGGGTCGGAAGGATTGGCTGTCTCCCATGCTCAGGCACTGGCTGCCGGTGAATACCGGGCGTTATATGGTGGCGACCAGGCGATCCATGCAGACGACGTGATGGCCTCCTACGGAACTCCTTCTCTTTTGGAACAGGAAAACGGCAAAAATATGGCTTTGGCAATTCGCATGGGTGATGGGGAAAAAGTAAAGAAAAGCTTTTTAGGCCTCTGGAACCAGATATTAAATGGGGAAGAGTTTCATCCGGCCGATGTGCGGATGAAACTGTTGGAGGTGACCACTTTGGCGTCTCGGGCAGCAGTTGAGGGAGGGGTTGACCCGGAACAGGTTGGGGTATTCTCCTTCTCCTCAGACCTGCAGATGACATTAACGGATGGTTTGAGCGAGATTCGGGA
>JAQVXR010000270.1 GCA_028709045.1 Desulfitobacteriaceae bacterium
GAACTACTTCCGGTATTTCAATGACAGACGCACTTTGGAGAAATCGTCTAAACCTTCGCAAATGTGCCATATAGCCATTCATATTTGCTTCTGCATTTCCGCTTGAGTGCTGACTTAAAAGTTCAAGTAGAGTATCTTTACCAAGGGTTTCAAAGTTGTCAGAAAAGACAATATTCCAAAATGAATCAGCACCCTGCTTCCGCCAAATATAGAAGGCGTCAGTTGAAGAAGTCATAATTGTGTTTTTTGATAGATTCTGTCCATTCAAATACTTTTTATAAGCCGCTCGGACATCATCGAGAGTGCGTTTCTCAATATCTTCAATCATTGTTTTTACCACCTCCGGTCAGGAATAAACTCATAAATTAAATATGACGAGTTTTCAATCTAAAATCTGTCAGCCATTTACAAAGCATATACATTATAAACGTAAGTAAGAATACATTTTCTATGTATTAATAAAAGAATGAAGTCTATTTTTTTCTTGCTTAATCAGGTCCTTGAAATATTGCGTAGGATTATCGCCGAAATTGGGGCGGTTTCTATTGTTTGGGCTCAATTGTTGTTCATAGAAATCAACAATCTTCTGCGCCTGCTTTGCCGGGAAAATGGCATCAATTAAATTGAAATAATTGCCTCCACCATGAGTATTGATAAATATTCGTTTAAGCATCACGTCTGCAGTAGCAAATATGAAAGCATCTTGTTGACGTTCTTCATCATAATAAAGCGTACTCCAGTTTGATAGATAGTTTAAGTCCCATGCCTGGTTATAGCAACCGTTCATAATAATCTCAATACGGTTACTGTTTACGCCCTTTGGAGGGCGTATCCCTTCTTGATTAGTAAATAACATGGTTATGTAGGTGTTTGTATATTTACAAATCAATAAATATTTACAATTCCACTTTAAGAATGAAATTACTTTATCCAATGGTGATAGGTCTTTACGCCTATATAAATAAACAACATGTAGCATACTTGCTAAATGCATGAGTAAATGGTCATCTTCCCGATGATAAGAAATTTGTGTTTCGAACGGAATACCACTAAACTTGAATGGAGGAATGGTATCAATTTCTCCTTGGGCAAGACGTAGCCACATCATACTTGGGTAAAAGTCAAAGGCTTCATTAAATTGTTTCAATTCGGTTTTGGCAATTATGTTGTCATCTGATTTTACTGCGTTCTCCTTAATTGCAAGACCCGGACTTATGGAGAATTGATGCATTAATATCCAGGTCATCAGTAATGCAATAATTCGCATTTCTTTTTCATCGTTCAAGAATCCCTGTTTACACAGTTTGAGAAAACTACTTAATAGATTGCGATCAAAAAATACGGCAACATTTTTGCTATGCCTAAATGCCGTTAAAGATTTATAATCAAATATTCCTTCTGGTGCAATAATGGGATGAAATGCCAACTGTAAATTATTCACCGTATCCCAAATAAATTGAGGCTCATCGTCCTCTAATATTAAAATACTCATGATACCTCCGCCTTCATCTTAGTATGAATAGTGGAAATCTAACTATATTATGCGGCCTTTTTTCACACGGGATACCTTAAAAGAATTAACTGGGCAATCTTCCGGCAAAGGCTAAGCTCTATTTCCATGTATATCTTACAGGATTAGCTGCGCCACGTTTACGATACTTGTTTGGAACACGCTTACCAACATACAATTTTGCAATCTCCTCAGGTGCTTCCTTGCCAACGAATCCGATACGTCCAGGGATATCCTCAGAACCAGGAAAGTTTTCTGCTGTTGCATCTAACCACTCATCAGCTACAAAAGCCGCCACAATTAACCCCTTTACAGTTGCAAGAATTACTTCAGTTTCCTCAGCATTTGATTTGCTAAGCTTCCAAGCACGCCGGGTGGCTTCGTACACTGATGATTGTGAAGCACTTATGTTGATGTTTATCAATAATGCTTTATGCTTGAAAACTGCCTCTTCAGCTGAATATTGGCGAATAATTTCATTGGCATGCATAACCCCATATTCATTGGCACCTGTACCGGAAACAATGTTGGTGAGACCGGGATAAGCATCAATGAGAGCTGATTCAACCTCAAAGGCAGTCTTTTCATCCATGCCATGGCGATGAATGACATGAGCGACCTCCAAGCCGGCGAGCCTAATTTCTCGAATACGTTTTAACTTGTTGTCAAAGTCGTCGCCTTCCAGATTCTCTTCAGCACGAATATGAGAAAAAACACGGTTGCCCTTCCCTTTGCCAACATAAAAGGTTTCTCCGTTCCGTGGATCTATGAGCCGGTATACATAGGTCTTGAGTTTATTTGAAATTTCTTCAGTGAACAATATAATCCACGCTCCCCTCAGTTATAAAAACAACCGGCAATCCCCCGGTCAAAAGCTAAACCCCCTTTTTTGAACCTTAACCCCCTTAGGTAGCCTTCAAAATTGGGTAATTAAATTGTATCATTTTCGTAGTGATTATATCGCATATGGTTTTCCCTGGCTCGGGGCGAACACACTCCACCATGGCCTGGATCAGGGGACGTGGAGTGAAGTACTGCCCCGCACCACTCTTCGTATCCTGGGCGTTTCTCTCCAGCAGTCCCTCGTAGATGTCACCTTTTACATCTGCCCCCATGACCAGCCATTGCTCTCGATCAATCATGGTGACTAAGCTGGCCAGATGAGCAGGTTCCTGAATGCGATTCTGAGCTTTGACGAAGATCTGCCCCAGTAAACCCTTCTCCTGACCAAGTGTACGAAGCAGATTAACGTAATGCCGATCAAGCTCTGCACCAGTCTTGCTGGTCAGACTTGGCCAGTCGTAACCTGCAGGAATACCGAGGTCACGGTTGTATGGAGGCTGAGCGTACTCATGCGCCATCTTAAGGAAGATGAG
>JAQVXR010000271.1 GCA_028709045.1 Desulfitobacteriaceae bacterium
AGCTCTATTGATTTCCGCTAGTTGCCAGCTGGGGGCAGTGGTGACCGGGGCGCCGGACAATATGGTGCGAGCGCTGACGAAATATGGCTATAATCTGGGCATGGCTTTTCAGATAACTGACGATATCCTAGATATGATTGCTAACGAGAAGGTGCTGGGCAAACCTGTGGGCGGTGATTTGCGGCAGGGGATCATTACTCTGCCGGTGATTTATGCTTTGAAATGTTCTTCCCATCGGGAGCGGCTGCGGGAATTGGTAACCAAACAGGTTAAGACGGAAAAAGAAGTGCGGGAGACTATCCGACTGATCAAAGAATCGGGAGCTATTGAACGTTCCTTTGATATTGCCCAAAAATATTTGAATAAGGCAAAACGGGAACTGGATAAGCTGCCTAATGTACGCACAAAAAAAACACTGGCGCGAATAACCAAATATATTGGTGAAAGAAAGTATTAAGCGGAGTCTGCTGACGGAAAGGCAACAAATATCCTTGTTCCGGTTGTTTTTGTGTCAATATTGATTGTCCCATTGTGTCTTTGGGCAATTGCATAGCTGACAGGCAGTCCCAGCCCTAAGGAGAAGTCTTTTGTTGACTGAAAAGGTGTGCCGATTTTCCGCAGGACAGCGCTGGGAATGCCCAGACCTTGGTCGGAGACTGTTAAAACAGCATGTCCATTTTCTTGATATGTGGCAATGCTGAGAGTTCCCGGTTTGGGCATCGCTTCCAAACCGTTTCGGGCTAGGTGCATGATGAGTTGACGGATTTCTCCCGGATCGAGCAATACCTCCGGTACCGGGGTGAGGTTTATTCTGACAACATGGTCATATAGTTTAGCTTCCGTTGCGATAATCTGTTCCATATTAAGAACAAGGTCGTTAATGTTTTGCCTGATTTTATCAACTGCTTTATCCTGGGATAGAAGGATAAATTCACTGATCACCATGTTGGCCCGGTCTATTTCGTCCAACATGACATCCAAATAATCTGGACTTATTTGGGGATAATTTTTCTTTAGCATCTGGGTAAATCCGCGTACTGTGGTCAGAGGATTGCGGATTTCGTGTCCTAATCCGACGGCGATCTCACCGACCATGTTGATTTTTTCCAACCGCTGCAACTCTCTTTCCATCCGTCGGTTTTGAGTAAGATCTTTGAAATTTTCCACAATGCCGATCACTTCTCCTTTGCTGTCATAAACCGGTGCGGTTGTGACGATACCATAAGTCGTTTCACCGTCCTGCCATTCATGTTCTACAGTGTATTCATACCGGGTATTGCCGTCCAGAATATTGATTAAACCGCAGCCTGGGGTGTGGCATTTGGGACTACGGAAAACTTCATAACACTTTTTACCCAATATTTTTTCTTTTGGCATACTAAGAAGAGAGCAAAATGATTCATTGATTCTCAGAAGGTTAAAATTCTTGTCTATCAGGCACATGCCATCGGCAGCAGCTTCGAAAGTCTGATCTATTTCTCTGTAAGCTTGTTGGATTGTTTTTTCGTGGTTAATTCCGATTTCAATTTCTCTCTGCAGTTCATCATTCTTATCTGCAATTTCCTTTAGGCTGTTTGTCAATTGAAAAAAGATGGTTTCATAGGGGTGTTTGATTCCCAGGTCGATGAGTCCTTTGTAAATAAGGGTATAAGAAACCAGTTTGAAGGCATGGCCGACAAAGTTCATCACACCGTATACGTCCACATAAACTGTAAAGCTAATTTCCGACAGGATGGTAAAAAGGATGCTACCCAGGAGAAATTTATAGAGATTCTTGCCTATCAAGGTTTTTTGCTTGCGAAATCTTAATCCTGCGATAATTAATATTAGGCAGATCAGATATTCACAGGTAATTTTAAAAAGGGTCAGGCCTTGACCGTCAATAAAACAGGCCGGAAAGAGATTTGTCTGAAGAAGGATATAAAGGATAATGAGTGTGCCGGCGGAGTAAGCGGCCGCTGTCTGTTTCCAGTTTAGTTTCCGCTGGACGAAAGTTGGGGCAAGTACCAAAGTCAGTGCTTCCATCATGCGCCCGATGACCCAAAACTGAGTGGCTTTATCCCCTCCGCTAAACTGGGGGAATACGCCCATTCCTTTGTATGTTAACAGGTGGAAAAAGTCAATAATGACGATAAATAAGTATGCCATTCCTAAAAAGAACAGCAGATTGTTTTGAGAATAACGGTAAGTTTTGATACCGAGAATAGTAATGAAAGTGGCAACCACGATGGAAAAAACCTCAAAAAAGGTATGGCTGAGAAGGTAGTTGCTCTGAGAAGTGAAATATAAAAATAGAATAGCAATAAATAAAATTAAAGAATTGCGCAGTTTTACAACCATTTTGGTCAACTCTTTTTTATTTTTGATTATAACCTCAACAACAAAAAAATCATGTAAATAGCTGTCGAAACAAAAAATATTTACCATTGTTTGAAATAATTAGGGCAATGCCTATCGGAGCAATAGCAAATCATGCTATTTTTACATGAAATAACGAAGCGATAATATTACTGCTTATACATTGACATTGGAAATCCGGCATTTTACAATAAAATAAATTGATAAGAATACTAATTTGAGGATATAAACATGTTTATTGTAACAGTAGGTATCAATTACAAAACAGCCCCGGTAGAGATCCGGGAAAAAGTATCTTTTGCCGCTCAGGATATTCCCGGGGCACTGGATATGCTTAAAGCAAAACCTTGTGTCGAGGGTTGTGTCATCCTCTCCACCTGCAACCGGAGTGAGATTTATGTGGCGACAACTGATGTGGAAAAGGGATTGAGCCAGGTTAAGTGTTTTCTCAGCAAAAGCTGTGAACTGCCGGTGCGGGAAATTGGGGACTATATTTATGTGCATACTATTTATGATGCCATCAG
>JAQVXR010000272.1 GCA_028709045.1 Desulfitobacteriaceae bacterium
TGTTATTATACTTACAGGTATTATCCATACAAGACTACATCCTTTTTAGCTTCTTTATCCTTAAATAATTCATGCTTTTTATCATTAGAATTTAAGTGTATGTTTTCTCTATCGAAATACCATCTATTTAGTCCAAAGGAAGTAATGTTATCCTGACTTTTGCAAATATAGAAGTGAAATATTTTGGCATTCAATATGTTTTAGATAAAAAGTTATCATGATTTTTGTTTTTCAAAATAGCGTGGTTGCCAAATAACGTTACTAATTATTCCTTCGGTCGTATTGTTCACTCTCCAATAAATAAAGTCGAGATTTACCTCGCTACATCTATTGTTTCCATAAGGATGATAATAAAGTTTCTGAAAATAATTAAAAATATGTCCCTTTTTTACTTCCTCCATACATTATATAAGTGAGAATATAAAAAAGATAAGGAGGATTTTTTATTTAAAAAACATATCAGGCTTCATATATCCGCATGGTTATCACAGTTATCACATTAGTTCTATATGTTACATTAGTGTTCTGCTTTACAACAAGCGAATATGCTGTAGGAAATAATAGCTATAACATTCGTGTTATGGCTATTATTTCCGGTTTGAAAGTAGGGGGAAAAGAAATACTGAACCAGAAATTTCTCTACTGCTTGCAAAAGGCTTTGCAGAAGAAGAGATCAAAATCTTGGATTTTGATATGTCAGATTAGTGTACAAGTGAAAAGCCCTTTAAAGAAATTATTGTAAGTATGCTACAAAACATTCATAATTGAAACGTCATAATTATAAGCTTTAATTACCAAGAATAAAAAATATACTTGAATCAGGAGGAAAAAGAAATTAAAAAAATAATATCAGTTATGCATCCTTATATGGGCTGATAAATAGATATGAGAAGGAGGTTATTCCATGATAGTATAGAAATGATCAATAAAAATTCGTGCATAGTAAAGATACATGAATATAACTACAGCAATGGTAAACTTGCCATTCTCATGCTTCCCGCTTATGCTGCAAGGAGGAAGCCGTCTTTTGAAAGACCCATCACAGTACATCTTGACGGTCTTGACCTTTATTTTGATACTGAACCGAAGATAGTAAACGACAGAACTATGGGTCCTATGAGAAAGATATTTGAAGCTTTGGGTTCAGATATATCTTGGGATAATCAATCAAGAGGGGTGAACAACTTATGAAAAAAATATCTACTAAAACGCTGTATGTCGCATGGGCTGTTTCCTGTTTGTTTGCATTGTTTTTATTTATGGCATTATTATTAAGCCATTGGTTCTTTATTGTAGCATTTTTCTTTTTAGTATGGTTTATCGTAATGATATTAAAAAGTTTACAATGTCCACATTGCGGTAAAATGGAAACCTTAATAAATCTCACATACTCAATAAATCACCAATATTTTTGCCGACACTGCGGTCAACAAATTAAAATTAAAAAGGAGAATTGATAATGAAAAAGTATAAAATTATAAGTTTATTACTTGCTTTCTCAATGTTTTTTTCAACTGCAACATCGGCTTTTGCAACCGAAATCCCACCAGATATGCCCGAAATCAACAAACAAGAAGTCTTACTTTCCGGCGAAACATTTACCTTAATTGAGGAAATGGAAAACGCAACTTATTACATCGAAAAAACTGACAGTTACAATATAGCAGTAGGTCTATATGATACTTTTGCTGATTGTTCTATTTATTACCATGAAGCAGACACGCTATATACCAAGATTGTTCCAATTGAAGAAATCAACTCTGTTATACCTCAGACACGAAGTGCTTCTACACAGGCTGCACAGTTTGAATCAATAGCAGACGCCATTTTGGACGGCTCTATATCACTTTCTCAATTAACATTGCAAGCTCCCCAAATTATGCCTAGGGTTACATCTTCCGAAAGAACAAAAATTATGAATGAACTTTATGATGCCGGGTGGCCTACATCGTACGTCAACTTTGAAAGAGACAGAATGACCCAAAATGGTGTAACTGCAATACTTTATCATTCTGTAACCTATTCAATCCAAGACTACGACTACACATTTTTAGCCGCAAAAACTGCATTAAGCGTTCTTTTGGCACTTACAGGATTACCAACTGCAAAAATCAAGCTGATTGCAACACTTTACCTTACAGCAGACGGCATTTGGCAAACAGTAAGTGACATGACTGCTGGGAGATTTGATGTATACGCCTACGGAACAAAGCAAGTTAAAATTGGAAATGTGCAGCCATATTGGGCTGGAAGAACTGTAAAATGGACCGGATACACATTCGATATTGGAGCTGGGCTTAATTTCGATTATGAAAACAAGCACAGTGATTATGACAACAATACCTTGCTGCTACAAACAGGTCTAAACAATTATTTCAATATGATGTAAACCCTCAAAAAGGGACTGTCTCAAAAAGTAATTTTGAGACAGTCCCTTTTTTTGGGATAAATAATTATAAGTGCTTTAAAAGATGGCATCGTGAATAACTAAGTCGGATATGAAAACTTTCTAAAAACATATTCAGGAGGTTGATCATATTCAATCAGGAAAACTATAATCTGTAGAAGCAAAGAATGTACGTTCAAAGAATCAGTGGATTGACGATCCCTCAGTGGTGCGAGAGGAATCAGTTCTCTCCGAATGCATACCATTACTGGAGAAATATCGTTCGTACCCAAAAGGTGAATCAAAGTGATTCCCTTATAACAACCTATGCTAAAATCAAGCAAATGATGCCAATGCTGAGAGTCCTGGTTGCAAAACAAAAAGAAGAGATAGAACAAAAGACAAAACGATTGAAAAACAAAATATCCGTATAGAAAATATGTTCTGGGAACTGATTCATACAAGTCAAAGATACTTCGGTAAATCTACGGAAGC
>JAQVXR010000065.1 GCA_028709045.1 Desulfitobacteriaceae bacterium
CCGTTACTGTCGCCGGTCTGGGGGCAGCATTTGGTAGTGGCGCAATGACCAACTCAATCAATGAGCTGGAAAAAGATGCAACTGCAGTATTTTTAATCGGAACCAATACGACCGAAAACCATCCGGTAATCGGCTATAAGATCAGGAAAAATGTCCGCTTTAATGGGGCCAAATTAGTGGTAGCTGATCCAAGAAAAATTGAACTGAGCTCTATAGCTGATGTGGATTTACGCTTTAGGCCCGGTACGGATGTAGCGCTCGTAAATGGTATGATGAATGTCATTCTCAGTGAAGGTCTGGAGGACAAAGATTTTATTGCCAATAGAACTGAAAACTACGAGGAATTAGTCAAAGTAGTCGAAAAATATACGCCCGAAGTTGTTGCTAAAATATGTGGAGTAGATGCGGAAGATATCAGAAAGGCTGCCCGTATCTATGCTACGGCGGAAAGAGGTTCGATCTGTTATGCCATGGGTCTAACCCAGCATAGCACTGGCACTGATAATGTAAAAACAGTCTGCAACCTGGCACTTCTGACCGGTAATCTGGGTAAACCAGGAACCGGAGTTAACCCCCTGCGCGGACAGAACAACGTGCAGGGAGCATGTGATATGGGGGCATTGCCAGTATCTTATCCCGCCTATCAAGCCGTATCCAATGCGGAGGTTCGTGAAAAATTTGAGAAGGCCTGGGGCGTTCCTCTGTCTCCGAATAATGGCTTGACCATTCCTGATGTGGTTGATAAAGCTCACCATGGAGAAATCAAGGGCTTGATGGTTTTTGGAGAAAATCCTATGGTCAGTGATCCAGATCTCCACCATGTGGGCGAGGCTCTTGATAATCTGGAACTTTTAATCGTTCAGGATATATTCCTAACTGAAACTGCTATGAAGGCCGATGTGGTATTCCCGGGTGTAACCTTTGCGGAAAAGAATGGTACTTTTAGTAATACCGAGAGAAGAGTACAGCGAGTACGCCAGGCCATTACCCCCAAAGGGGATGCACGCCCCGATTGGCAGATACTTTGTGACCTATCTAACCGTTTAGGATATCCGATGAATTACAGCTCACCGGAAGAAATATTTGAAGAGATTAAAACCGTAACGCCATCGTATGCCGGGCTCAGCTATCAACGTATAGATAAGACGGGTATTCCTTGGCCTTGTCCTAATGCGGATCATCCCGGAACGCCCATCCTGCATGGGGAGAAATTTAGCCGGGGATTGGGTCTTTTCCATGCGATTGAGTTCAAGGAAGCATATGAACTTCCGGATGCTGAATACCCATTAATATTATCCACGGGCCGCAGTCTGTTCCATTATCACACGGGTACTATGACCAGAAGGTCCAGTGCTCTTAATGAATTCGTTCCGTCCAATGAAGTTCAGGTAAATCCCGAAACGGCAGCTAGATTAGGTATAGTTGATAAGGAAATGGTGAAGCTCATTACCCGTCGAGGTTACATCGAGGTTAAAGCTCATGTTACCGAGATGATTCCAGATGGTGTTGTTTTCACCTTCTTCCATTTTGCTGAGGCAGCGGCTAATGTATTAACCCAAGCCAAGTGTCTCGACCCGGTAGCCAAGATACCTGAGTATAAAGTTTCAGCCGCCAGGATAGAAAAGATCTAAGTAGCATTGGTTCATAAAACAAAAATACCGGGCAGTTTATTTACTGCCCGGTATTTCTCTGAAGTAATAATAAAGTTCAAAGCTTATTAGCCATCTGGATTTAATAATTTAGCAACCCATTAAATTTACAGGGCTTCCTCCGCTCCATAACTGTCCCACGCAAAGGCTCAATCAGGATTAAGATGAACTATATTGGCCTTGATAAAAAGATATATTTGCCCATTCAGGATCATAAGGATAATACTACTTTAAGTATTTCCTGAGGTAAAGGTTCTGCTATTGTAAGCTTACTGTTCAATTGTTTGTATTACATCGAGGTTCCGGCAATTTGCGCGATAAAAGCTTCCATCTTATCTCCGATAAAGGTCTTGTAGCGGTGCCAGTACAACTTACTCGATACCGCCACATGGGGCAGGGGGAAGAAAGAAATATCCCTATCTTTGAGTAAAACTTTCATGAGAGGGTCGGCAACCAGCTTGCTATACTTTCCGCTTGTAATCAAATCCCGAATATGTCGTTCGTCCCTGATGTCAATATCGAAATCCTGAGCCAATGCCCTATCCATGCCGAATAGGCACCCTACCGTAACCCCCTTTACTCCGTAGCTCTGGGCTAGGGAGTTGCGCAAGGAGTTGGCAATCATCTGCTCGCCCAGGAGCAGAACTTCGCCGTCATGCAGACCCTCACCGTGCAAAACCCGGCTCTTGCGGTCCTCGCAGGCCTGCCGAACAGTGCGCACAACGGCCTCGCTACCCGCATTGCCTAAAGGGGTTGCCGCGACATAGGGGATTCCCCATTCTTTCTCCATAAAAGTTGCCAAAGCCATTCCCGACTGGGAAACTACAATATTCATCTCTGCCTGCGTGGATCTTTGTATATCCATTAAGCTGCAGCCTATCATAAAGCTGCAAATCACTTCAAAGCCGTTTTCCTCGAAAAGATTTAAGATATCGGTGGCATTGGAGTTGTCGGAAAAATCCAGCACTGTAAGCCCGAGGATATTGACACCGCCGGGATTTTGCTGACTGCTCGTGCCTCCGTAATATTTGGCAAACTTAACCATGGCCTCGGCCACTCCGCGGTTATAGTAACGAAACCCGGTAGTGCTAAATCCAAAAGTTGGCACCCCTGTCTTTCCCTCAATCTCCTGGGCGATCCCGTTCATATCGGAGCCGATAATCGTTGGCACAGGGCTTCCCAGCACCGCGATAAACTCCGGCTTCATGCTGTCGCTCGCCGTAACCACTTTGCGAATAAATTTCTCGTCGTCTCCTAAAATGGCGTCAATCTCCCGCAGCGCCGAACAATAAATCGGCCTTTTGTTGCCAAACCAGCGTGGTTCGTCATAACTTACGTAGTTGGCGCAGCAACAGGATGCATCATGGATGACCACCATGCCGTTCAGATCAAAAAGGCAGGTGCACACGCCGGAATAGTCGCTGGAAAAGGGAGGCAAATATACACAAAGTTGACTCATATTTTACCAAACCTCGCTTTCACTCAGAAGCGCATTGAAATCTACCGTTGTGTCGTGGGCCTCGTACATCTTGTCCATTAAGACGTCAATGGCGTAAAATCCATAGGCATTTTCCCCATCCATATCCACCATATGTTTCGCTCCCAGTGTATAGGCGCCTGAAAAGCCGATACAAAGGCATTCGCCCAATTGGTTATTGGCGTTTATCACGTCAAATCGGCGTGCGTCTGCAATCGTGATATCCGGCCGGTTATTTTTTATCCATTCATAGTCTGGCATATCATTGATCAAAACCACCCCGCCAAAGACCATTCTAACATTGAAGCCGTAATTCAAAAGCGCCTTTGCCAAAGCAAAAGGTCTCCCGGAGGAATCGACCACGATTGGCATATTGTTCAAATACTTGCGCGTCTTTTCAAGCTTCTCTCTTGACCGGGCGATGTACCCGTTCAAATCGGGTTTGCCGCGCCCCAAAGCAGAGGCCATATCGTTATACCGCTGTATAATTTCGTCAATTTTATAGGAGCGCGGTGCAGATAAAAACGGAATACCCAGCTTTTGTTCCATCCGCTCGGCAGCCATCTGGGCCACGTGTCCCACGACAACATTTAAGCGGCTATCCGCCATGGACAAAAAATCGTCAAAGGTATTGCAACTGCAAATCTCTTTCGCTTTCATTCCTAACCCGGTCAGAATCTCAAAAATTTCGCATCCCTTTACAAGTGGCAGGTGATTCCCGACAAGATTTACAGCATCTTCTGTTTTGTCGGTCCTGTCTAAAAGCCCGTAGTATACATTCTGCAAATTTACGTTGGGAGGTGCCCCCTTATCCCGGGCAATGGGGTTAATAGCGCAAATGGTGAATTTTATATCGGGGAACCGTTGTGTCAGCAAGGAGACCAGCGCGTTATGGTCGGTTCCCAGAAAGTTATCGATACAGGTCACATAAACAATGATGGCTCTCGGCCGTTTTTCCATAATAGTTAGCATTTCCTCAACTGCATCCGGGATCAAATCCTCATAGCAACTAGAAACAATGTCGTCTTCGCTGATGAACAAATGAGAACGATTTTCCTTAACTCCATGGCGGAGGTCACTTATCGCAAAGCGCCGTCCGCAGGCAGAGGGAGACACATGCAGCCGATGGGTTTCGGGGATACCTGTTCTTATTTGGGGCTGAACTCGCGCCGGTGACGGATTATGATATTGAAGTGTATTTTCAAAAACCGAGTCATTATACACGCCTTTACACCTCCATCACTTTATCGGCCAAATCTCTATAGCAGATGGCCATTTCGGAATCAGGATAAGCCTCCACTACCGTTTGATCCAGACGTTCCGCATTTTGCACACTGACGTCGCGGGGCACAATCCCGATAATCTCGCCTTTGGTTTCCCTCGCTAGCTTTGAGACCAGCTCATATTCGTTCTCTATGTCGCGCGAATTTAAGATAAGTCCGCAGTATTTTGCGTAGCCCCGTTTTCCGAAGCCTTCGATGGCGGATACGATATTGGAAGCGGCGTACATGGCCATCATCTCTCCGGAAGTGACAATAAACACATGGTCGGCGTATCCGTTGCGGATTGGCATGGCAAAGCCTCCGCACACTACATCACCCAAAACATCGTAAAAGACGAGGTCGGGTTTGAGTATCTCATAAGCCCCAAGCTCCTCTAGCTTTTCAAAGGCCGTGATGATGCCCCGCCCGGCACAGCCGATCCCGGGCGTAGGTCCGCCAGCCTCCGCACACAGAACACCGTTATACCCTTCGAACACAATTTCCTTGAGGGTTACTTTTTTGCCATTTTTCTTGATTTGGTCCAAAACGGTGGGGATTTTAACTCCGTGCATCAGTGCTTTGGTGGAATCGGACTTGGGATCGCAGCCGATCTGCATAACCTTGTAGCCTTTCTTGCTTAAAGCCGCCGACAAATTCGCGGTTATTGTGGATTTCCCAATTCCGCCCTTGCCATAAATTGCAATTTTTTTCATATTTCCCCCTTTCTTTTATCGATATTTTCCGCAATGCATTTCTCACATTACTGTGAAGAATCTGCAAACTTTGCAATTAGTCTATAGCGAGGATATAAGATGCTGCTGTTGCGTGCAGCACACATTGCTTAGAATACTCTGATTATGCGGGTTACGATGAAGTACGATTGGCTGCTGTTTTTCGATAACAGTCTACAAATGAAGTGTAAAATAGATCGAAATCTTCAACCAGAATGATTTGCTCAACACCTATGGCTAATAAATTTTCTTCTTCCTCCTGAGTGGGTACTGCGTTGCACACCTGAAAACGCTGTAAATCCTGGCTGGGTTTGCTACACTCAAAGATGTATTCCATATGCTTTTTACCTTTTGGGCTGCTTCCGACAAAAATAAAATTATAGCTGGAATAATCGCTTATTAGGCTTTCTACAAAATCCCTGTTCTTCTTGGCTGTAAGGTTTGGAAGATAGGAGTTTCTGAAGGCAATTCCTTCGCAATCATCAAACATCGCTTCTGTGTATGCATCACCATACAGTTTATATACAGGTTTTCGGGTAATAACATAGTTTTTATAATTATAGTATGGTAACAGTGCCTGAAAATTGCCATTGCTTTCAATGGCGTTGTCAACGTTGGATGTGTAGGCGCGGGGCCAGTCAACAACGTTTAAAAAATCGTATTTATACGGTTCCAGCTCAATTTCCGTCAGATAATCAAGATAAAATGAGCGGATCTCCGAATGGGGAACGGTGTCAAAAAGCTTTCGCGACAAAGGAAATATTCCTTCCAAATCCTCCCTGGTGCAGCCATTATATTTCATAATCAGATTGCAAAATATCTCGTTTAATGCTTGGGACGTAGGGCAGCGCCCGTTTTTCGACCTGCAATTCGCGGTAAATCCCGCGCCAAAAAAGGGGATCAGCTTTTTTTGAAAAGCCAGCCCTGCGGCCATGCTGCATCCTTCCGGAATATCTAAGATATGAATACCCATCATTACCTCCTAACAAAAGAATACGAACAAAACTTTGGCTCGTCCAATATGGCCCCGTTCGGCAGCCCTAGCGGCGACACTCCCCTCGTTATGCCGATTCTGATGAAGCACGATTGGCTGCTAATTTTTGATAGCAGTCGACAAATGTTGTGTAAAATGGCTCGAAATCTTCAACCAGAATAATTAGATTAATACCTACAGCCAATAAGCCTTCTTCTTCCTCAGGTGTGGGTACTGTGTTACGTACAATAATGCGATGTAGATTTTGCATGGGTTTACTCTGCTGAAAAATTTCCCTTATATGCTTCTGGGTTATTCTGGTACCAATATAAATAATATTATAGCTGGCAAAATCTTTGCCTATACTTTCAACAAAATCTGCATTTTTCTTAGCGGTAAGGTTTTTAACATAACCATTTCTGAACGATACCCCTTCACAATCATCAAATAACGCTTCATGGTATGCATCGCCATATAGTTTATAAACGGGCCTTCTCGATATAACATAATTCTTATAATTGGTATAAGGTAGTAATGCTTGGAAATTACCATGAGTTTCAATGGCATTATCAATATTGAAGGTGTAAACTCGCGGCCAATCAATTACATTCAAAAAATCCATCTTATATTGTTCCAACTCTATTTCTGTAAAATAATCAAGAAAAAATGTTTTAACCTCAGACCGTGGAGCAATATCAAAAAACTTCCGAAGTGGATAAGTATCCATTTCGTTTAGATCCTCAAGTAAGTAATCATTAAATTTAATTAATAAATTGCGGCTAATCTCTCTTAATTGTTCCACTGTCGGACAATATCCACGCTTTGATTTGCAATATGCTGTAAATCCTGATCCGATAAACGGAATTAATTTTTTTTCAAGAGCTAGGCTAGCGGCAATAGCACCGCCTTCCGGAATATCAACAATTCTAATGCCCATAATTCACCTCGTTAAATGTAATAAATGGTGCCACGACCGACGATATTGCCGACCAGATAGGCAAGCAATATCGCCATCATGGCACCATATTTTATTATTACTCGAAAATATGACGCTGAATCAATTTTATTTTGGTGGTAACCCTGTCAATATCCTTTGTACATCATCGTCAGTAAGATCATAATTAAAATACGTTTTGTAGAATGTCTTGGTTTCTTTGGCTATATCTATATCAGGAAACTTATCTGGATTTAATAATTTAGCTGCCCACTGAATTTGCAGGGCTTCCTCTGCTCCATAACGATCCCAGGCAAAGGCTCCATCAGGATTAAGATAAACTTTTTTAGACTTGATAGCAGATATATTTGCCCATTCAGGATCTGTTAGAACTTTATTCCAATCCTTAACAGAAGCACCTATTATGATTACATCAGGGTTCCACTTTAAAACCTGCTCAGTGTTGACCTTAAGCCCGTTTCCGCTTAACTCTTTAGCAGCATTAATACCGCCGGCAACTTCGATCCAGGAATTAATAATGGTATTATTACCATCTACCGTGAGAGGAGATAGTGCCATTATATGCAATACTTTCGGTTTCTTTTCCTCGGGTATTTTTGAAGTTACATCCGTCAGCATTTTTAGTTTACTATCGAGATAAGAATTAAATGAAACTGCGCGTTTTTGCGCCTCTTCTCCAAGCATACTGGCAGTAAATTTATAAAGCTCTTTTAATTCGTCATAGTTCGTAAAGGTTTTAAATTCAACCACTGGAATGCCAGCCTCGGTAATTGTTTTGGCGCTCTTGTCCCCTTGTGAGACAAAAACAAGATCAGGTTTGGTTTTGAGCAATTCTTCAATTTTCACACCATTTGCATCGAAGGTTTGGACGGCATTATTCATGGCAGGAACAACTTTAAATAGCCAGGGTCTGCTTTGGGGTGTATGAATGGTTGCGACAATTCTATCACCAGCCCCCAGCATTGCCACCACTTCATTATGAGCTTGCCAACTATCGCCTAGCCTTTTCGGATCAACCGGTATTTCCACTTTATTTCCCATCATATCTGTAATGGTTTGTTTGGCTGGCGTCTGTACTTGAACACTGCTTTTGTTCCCGCAGCCGACCAGAATCATCGAAATTAATAAAAGTAATACCATAACTGCCATGATTCCATTATGTTTTTTCATCTTAACCACCCTTTCGTTCCTAAAATATATAAGATATTCTTGGTAATAAAGAATCGCACCGAAGTCAATTGAGTAGGGGGATGCAAGCATTGATATTTTCGCCGTTTTGATTTTTTACACTGGTAATTCTAACATCAATTCCATAGGTTGCTTTAAGGGTTTCTTCTGTAATCACCTCCTCAACTTTACCCATTTTAAATTCATTGTTTTTTTGGAGGATGATAATTTTGGTTGAGCAAAGAAATGCCTGATTCGGAAAATGCGTGGTCATAAAAACGGCCAACCCACTTTTGGATAAGCGGTTTATTTGCTCAAGCACCTTTATTTGGTTCCCAAAATCCAGATTGGCAGTTGGTTCATCCATTACTAAAATGTCTGGTTTCTGGGTAAGGGCTCGGGCAATTAACACCATTTGTCGTTCTCCTCCACTTATTTCGGTGTAAATCCTGTCTTTTAAAAAAGATACATTTAATGTTTCTAATGCTTCTTCCGCAATTAGGATATCCCTCTTGGAAGGGGATGCAAAAGGGCCTAAATGAGCTGTCCTTCCCATGATTACCACATCAAGGACATTAAAAGGGAAGGGCGGTGTATGTGCTTGAGGAACATAGCCGATTATTTTTGCCAAACGATTTCTAGGCCATTTTTCAATGTTATTCCCATCAATTAAAATTTCTCCACTCTGTAATTTTAAGAAGCCCAAAATGGTTTTAAACAGGGTTGTCTTGCCCACTCCGTTTGGTCCGAGCAAGCAAAGGATTTCGCCTGACTCAACCACAAACGATAGGTCCTCTATTATTCTCCTTGAACCATATCCGCAAACAGCATTATTGATTTCTAGTTTCATACCCAGCCTCTCTTTCCGTGCATAAGCAAGTAAATGAAGAAGGGCGCTCCAATGACAGATGTTAAAATCCCAAGAGGAATTTCCATAGCAAACATACATCTTGCCACATTATCAACGATCAGCAAGTATAAACCTCCAACTAATAAGGAGGTCGGTAAAAGAATGCTGTAATTTGGTCCAACCAGCATTCGTGCCAAATGTGGAATGACCAATCCCACCCAGCCGATAATCCCGCCAATGGAAACGGTACTGGCGGTCAGTAGGGTAGAACAAATAATGGTGATAAGTCTCAATCGTGATGTGTCAATCCCCAATGCTTGGGCCTCCTCATCGCCAAAAGAGAGAACATTTAGCCTCCAGCGTAAAAGCAGCAAGGGGACCGCCCCTAAAACCATTGGAATAAGAACAATTTTTAAATCGCTCATTCTGATGGCGGAAAGCCCCCCCATAAGCCAGAAGGTTATTTCACGCAACTTGAGATCTGGGTCGGCAATATATTTAATTAATGCAATGGCCGAGGAGAAAAGCGAAGTAACCACCATGCCGGTAAGAACCAGCAATAGGGTTGAATCGTTGCCGCGTCCCACTATCGTGCTGACTATGGTGGTAATCGCAACTGCGCCCAGACCGAATGCAAAGGACATCAGTTGAATTCCCATGGGATCAAAAGAAAGCAGCATACCTATAGCAGCTCCAAAGCCAGCTCCAGCCGAGGCTCCCAGAATATCGGCCGAAACCATTGGGTTTTTAAACAATCCCTGATAGGTAGCTCCTGATAAAGATAGGGCCGCCCCAATCGATATGGCTGCTAAAAGCCTGGGCAGTCGGACTTTAAACAGTACGGTATCTATTGTCGCGTCCCAAGTCGCCTGAAACCCAAATAGTTTTGAAAATAAAATTTCAAAAAGCTGCGATAATGGAATTGCATACCTGCCAAGAGTGAAAGAAATGGCAAAAGTCGCAATTAGTAATGCGCTAAGGATAAGAAGTATCCATTTCTTATCAAATTTTCTGGCAGCGTATTTTTTTGATTTGATTAAAGGTTCTATTTCAGAAATTTTCGAATCTTCCAAGTTTATACCACCTTGTTTCGTTAATGTTTTACGATGACTATGGCAAACCCAGTGCCGTAGTAGATTTCAGAAATAATAAAAGCCCGGCAAAAAGAAATGCCGAGCAATGATAACTACCTAAATAGTCATAGACAACCAAATAAATAAGAAAGGCGAACCGCAAAAGCAGTCCGCCCGTTATTTGGTCGAATCTAGCTTCTCCTTTCCACATTGGGAGGTATGTCCGTTTCCCGACATACCCTATCGGCCCGAAAACCCTTGTTTTCGCTTTAGGTTGACTGACTCGGAGTATATTTAATTGTCTGCACCTTCATAATGTTAAATTTCGACATAAAAATGTGAAATCCTGCAATGTTTGGCACTATTGCCGACTTAAACTGATGTCTTTTTAGAAAATATAATGATAGGGGGCATAGGGGTTTGAAGGGCCTGGCTTTTTCTATCGAAAAGGGTGACGCCTCGATCTTTTATGGATGGATTGCCTTTATACCGGGGGTAGTCTGTTCAATAAATTGTTCTGTTGTACTAATGGCATCTCTTAGTATTTATGCTATACATACCTTATTTTGACAATAAAATAGTATTTACCACATTATGGATTGACAATAAAAAAGTTTGGTAATAACATTAACAAACACAAATGCAATTCGAGTTGCTTTTTCTAACGCATTAATGCCATGAAAAGTAACCTATGGGTATGCCGGGAAACTGGTATGCCTCCCGAATTTGGAAAGGAGTGCAATGTAGAATGAATAAATATGTATATTTTATGTAATAAGTGCGACTATTATGCGATAGCCTTATTACATATTTTTTTTGTGTAAACATGAAACCTGTTTAAGCCGTTCTTTCCCGAAACTAAAAAATCATTATTGAGCATTTGCAGAATAACCGACTGAATGATTGCCAGAAATTTATAAAAGTGTGCTCTTTGTAGTGGGAAATTTAAAATTGTAACCCGTATTTCGTACCATTTAAAGTAGATCAACAATAAAAGCAGAGTGCTATTGGCGGTAATAGCCAGGTCTTGAGCATATTACAAATGGCTGATACATCATTACCTAAAGGAGGAAAAGAAAATGAAAAAGAAATTAACAAGGGTATTGGCGATGGCGTTGGCAATAATGGTGATGGCTGTATTTGCTACAGGCTGCCAGAAAACCACAACCACCAATTCAAATAATTCTACAAATAAGGTTGCGGAAACCCGCACAGTCGTTGACTTCACAGGCGCTGAAGTGAAAATCCCCAAGGTAGTAAATCGCATCTGCAGTACTTATCCCGCGGTTGAAGAAATGTTCTTGTTGCTTGGCAGCCCTGAAAAAAACATAGCTGTCAACACATCCAACGTCAATAATGAATGGTACATTAAATTTTATCCCGAGATCGCAAAACTGCCCATGTTCATTTCAGCCTCAAGCGAGATTAATGTCGAGATGCTAATGAGCCTTAAACCGGATGTTGTCATCGTCAGCACTAAAGAACAAAAAAGCACCGTTGAAAACGCCGGTATCCCCGCAGTAATGATGATGGGTACTTCTCCTGAAACTCTTATTAAATGCGTCAATCTTCTTGGTGAGATTATGGGTGAAAAGGAAACGAAGATTGCTGCACAACTGAGTGCGTTCTATCAGAAAAACATAGATAATGTTACAGCCAAAACAACCTCCATCGCGAAGGCAGACCGCCCTACCGTGTTTTATGCTGCAAACGGTATCCTTAATACAGAAGGCAATGGCACCATTGTTAAATCTTGGATTGAAATGGCAGGCGGTGTAAATATTGCTGCTGAAAA
>JAQVXR010000273.1 GCA_028709045.1 Desulfitobacteriaceae bacterium
AAAAGTGGCTGCCCGGTTTAAAATCAGGGCGTAATACCCCGCGCTTTATTTATGAGCCTACCGGGCTTGGGAGGCGCTTGACTGCTTTTGATATGGTGGCTAATTCCAAATATGCTGATTGGATTTGTTATTGTGTTGATGAGTTCTTTATTGGCGAAGAAGTATTTGATGAGATCGGCAAGATTATTCTCAGTGAACTTGTGAAAAGCGGTATGGTAGTGCCTATGCTTGCACCTGCGGGGTATAAGGTTTGGGCTCTTGATAAAAGGAAGGTTTTTATTACCGGCGATGTGAAGCAGTTTGCCTGCGATGTTTGCGGAAGTATGGTTTCAACAGGCGCAGGAAATGCAGATATTTGGGAAAATGCTCCGTGTATTCGTAACAAGTGCAGAGGCCACCTCCATCTCAGTGTGTATGCTTCCCTGGATTATTACGGTAAGTTGTATAGTACTGGGGATATGGTGCGTGTCCTGGCTAAGGAGCACACCGGACTCCTGGAACGCAATGATCGAGAAGAAGTGGAACGCGATTTTAAACGCGGCTCAGATAAAAAAAGGCCTTGGGATGCCAACGTGTTATCTTGTACACCTACATTAGAAATGGGTATCGATATCGGTGATCTTTCCACAATTGTTTTATGCAACATTCCGCCGGGGCAAGCACAGTTTTTACAAAGAGCAGGCCGGGCTGGACGTAAAGATGGTAATGCGCTGACCATTGCCGTTGCCAATGCTCGCCCACATGATCTCTATTTCTATGCTGATCCCATGGAAATGATTTCAGGGATGGTGGAGCCGCCGAAAATATTTTTGGGTGCCTCGGCGGTTTTGGAAAGGCAGTTTGTGGCCTATTGCATGGACTGCTGGATTAAGCGTGGTGTCCCGGAGAGGGCGATTCCGCAACATGTGAGTGTTTGTCTATCCAATCTGATAAGTCAGAAAAGTGATCGATTCCCCTTTAATTTTCTGATTTTTGTGCAGAACAATTTGTCTGGTTTGCTGCGCACATTTATTCAGATGTTTAATTCCAAGCATCTGGACCAAGGTACAATTAGAGAACTACAGAATTTTGCTCAGGGAAATACGTCAGCGAAGAGTCCTATGCATATGAAGGTGTATGAGGCTTTTGAAAGCCTAAAAAAACAAAAGGATGTTTTTTCAAATAGTATTAAGCAGTTAAAGAATCTGATTAAGGAAATTGAAAAGAAACCTAAAGACCTTTCCTATGACCAGGAAATTAAGGACATGAAAAGTGAATTAAGGGCTTTTATAAGTGTTGTGCGCAGCCTCAATAATAAGAATGTCTTTAACTTTCTTTCGGATGAAGGGTTGCTGCCCAATTATGCCTTTCCTGAGGCAGGAATTGTCTTAAAAGCAATATTATACAGGAAAAATGACAGCAACGTGGAGCCGGCTGTTGAAGGGAAGAAGCGAAAATATGAGAAGATGGTTTATGAATATAATCGGTCCGCATCTTCCGCCATCAGCGAATTTGCTCCGCTGAATAACTTCTACGTGGATGGTCACAAATTGACTATTGATCAGGTAGATATAACAACGGCGCAAACTGCTAAGTGGCGCTTGTGCCCCAATTGCTCCCATGCCCAAATTGAAGCAGCCGGCCGAGATGTGGCTGCTTGCCCTCAGTGTGGCTCTCCGGCCTGGGCTGACTCCGGACAAGTCCGGACGATGCTAAGGGTGCAGATGGTATATTCCAATATGGAATATGCTAAAAGCATGATTAATGACGAAAGTGATGACCGGAAGTCAATTTTCTATTGTAAGCAGATGCTTGTTGATGTGAATGAGGATAAAGATATTAACAAGGCTTATCGCATGGATAATGATGATTTTGCTTTTGGTTATGAATTTGTAAAGAAAGCAACCATGCGTGAAATCAACTTTGGTGAGAAGGATATGGTCGGTGAAACTCTTTCGGTAGCAGGTATTGAGGAGATTAGGAAAGGGTTTAAGATTTGTAAATACTGTGGAAAGATCCAGCCCCAAAGAGGCAATCCAGTGCACACTTTCACATGTAAAGCCCAAAATACTTCCTTGGAAAATGGTGATTCCTTTGATGAATGCCTTTTCCTTTATCGGGAATTTGTTACTGAAGCATTGCGGATTCTGATACCCGCTACTACTATGGATTCCTCTAAAGTACGGCAGGAATCCTTTACCGCAGCCTTTATGCTGGGCATGAGAGAGTATTTTGGTAATGTTGATCACTTGAGAGCTTGCCTGAGTGAGGTGCCGGTCGTAGATGCCGATTACCGTAAGCAGTATCTGGTAATATATGATTCTGTACCGGGGGGCACCGCCTATTTAAAACAATTACTGCAGCGGGATAACGCTCTTATCGAGATTTTTGAGAAAGCCCTGCATGTTTTGGAAAATTGCAATTGTAAAGATGATCCTCAAAAGGACGGGTGCTATCATTGCTTGTATGCTTACCGGCAAAGCCAAAATATTGGCCAAATATCTCGTACGACAGCTATTCGTTTACTAAGGACTATTTTAAGCGGAAAAGACAATATCGAAGAAATACCCAAGCTGGGTAATATTCCGGTGAATTCACTGTTTGAAAGTGAGCTGGAACGCAGGTTTGTGGAAGCTTTGGAACGGATGAAGTCAGCCTTAGGCAGTAAATTTGAAGTGACCAAGGAGCTTGTTAATAATAAAGAAGGTTATCGACTGAAGGCTGGAGAATGCAGGTGGGATATTGAACCTCAGGTATTACTTGACAATCAATATGGTGTAAGTGTACAGTCCCGGGCAGATTTTGTTTTATGGCCGGTGAGAACTTCCGGTGGGCAAAAACCGATTGCCATATTCACAGATGGTTTTTTATATCACAAAGACAAG
>JAQVXR010000274.1 GCA_028709045.1 Desulfitobacteriaceae bacterium
GAAACCTGCTGTTATTGAGGGAGTGCTTATACGTGTAAAGTAGTACAGGCACTCTTTCATTAATTAGGCGCTTAATAACAAATCCAAGCCATTTGTACTATTTTGTTGACAGGAATTTTTGCAGCCATATAATAAAATGTATAATGGTAACAATATAGTTATGTGTTTATAAACTGGAAAAAGTGATATTTGGGCGAAGGTGATTTCATTGAAACCATTATTCGAAGATTTAAAGCAAGAATTAAAGATGAAAAATATTAGTCTGTCACATCAGAGGCTGAAGGTTTTAGAATACCTTACCCAAAATCAATGCCACCCCACTGTAGATCAGATTTATACCAACCTTCATAAGGATATACCTACGTTATCAAAAACAACCGTATATAACACCTTGCGAGTTTTGGTAGAAGCAGGTTTGATCAGGGTAATTACAATTGAAGATCATGAAGCTAGATACGATATTGATGTAGAAAATCATGGACATTTTAAATGTGAAACCTGCGGAACAATATATGATTTTTGTATTGATATAGATAGGTTGAGCCCCGGGGATTTGCATAATTTCCAAATTAATGATAAAAATGTGTATTTCAAGGGGATCTGTCCAAGATGCCTTGCGAATATAAAGGAAAACTAGTGATTGTAATAATACATCACTGGCAAATGAGGAAATAGGAAAGGGAACGACTATGAAAAAAATATACGAGGGCAAAACCAAGGATGTCCTGGCCCTGGCAGACGGGAACTACCGCTTGGAATTCAAGGATGATGTGACGGGTGAAAATGGCGTTTTTGACCCCGGGGCCAACACAGTGGGCCTTTCTATTGCAGGGATAGGAAAAGGAAACCTCAGGGTAACCACCATGTTCTTTGAAATGCTGAAAAAGGCCGGCATCCAAACCCACTATATCAGTGCCGATATAGAAAACGGAACTATGGACGTCAAAGCGGCAAAAGCCTTCGGCAAGGGCTTGGAGATTATCTGTCGCTACAGAGCGGTGGGAAGCTTCCTGCGCCGTTACGGAGCCTATGTGCAGGAAGGGGACAAGCTGAACGCTTACGTTGAAGCTACGTTAAAGGACGATCAAAGAGGGGATCCTTTAGTTACGCTGGAAGGTTTGGAAGCCCTGGGCATTATGTCCGCCGCGCAATTTGCTGAAATCAAAACAAGCACTCAGAAAATTACAGCTTTGATTAGTGATGTGCTGCAGAGTAAAGGGTTAGAGCTATACGATATCAAATTGGAATTTGGCATCGACAACGCTGGCCAGGTAATGCTGATAGACGAAATCTCATCGGGCAACATGCGAGTCTATCAAGGCGGCCAGGTTATGGAGCCGCTGGACTTGACGGCTGCGCTTGTTGCAGATGAAAAAGATTTGTAGGTGGGGGAAAAACCATCCTTATTCAATAGAATTGCCGCTGTTTACGGCCTCTTTTTTAAATGGCAGGTGAGGAACTACCGCAACATTTTCGCTCATGCCAAAGAAGAGTTGGATTTTTCCACCTATCAAAGGGCCATCGACATAGGATGCGGCACAGGAGCGCTTTGCCAGGTGCTTCAAGAATACAGTATGAATGTGACCGGGATCGACTCTGCCGAAGCTATGCTTGCGATTGCCGAAAAAAAGATACCGGGTATTCGGTTTATGCGCGGCGATGTGCTTAAGGGGCTCCCCTTCCCCGATAAAAGTTTTGATCTAGCCATATCATCATATGTGGCCCACGGGTTTATGCCTGGGGAGAGGTTGCTCCTGTATCAGGAGATGAGCAGAGTGGCCAGGCATACAGCTGTTTTGATCGATTATAACGAACACCGTTCATTGATTACCGACATAGCGGAATGGCTGGAAGGCGGCGATTATTTCAGCTTTATCGGGCGCGTCAGGGATGAATTGATGCAGCAATTTGGCAATCTTAAAGTCATTAATACCGGCAAGCGTTCCGCCATGTATATTTGTAGAATTAAAGATTAGAGCCGCCGAGGGAAGCAAGAGGACATTCTTTTTGCTTCTTTTGTGTTATAGTATGAATAAAAATAATATCAGTTTACCCTTTGCGGCTGTGGACGAAGTCAAAGTTAATCAAGCTATTGACCCGATAAAAAGATTTATTATGGACTAGTTGCCCTAGCAGATTAAAAATGACCCCACCGTGAATGGTGGGGTTCTTGTTTCTTACTTTTCATTTTATAAATTCAAAGGAGTTATATTATTATGAAATGGATTAAGCATTATGATCCATCTGAATTATTAGCTACAATTGTTGGTATTTTTGGAGGCCTTGGTACAATTTCGTTTATTACATATGTTGCTGGCTACCCACTTTTAATAGCCTCTCTGGGAGCCAGTTCTGTATTGCTTTATGGTGTACCGGGCTCACCACTTGCACAGCCGAAGAATTTATTTGGTGGACATCTTATTGCTTCTGTTGTCGGTGTGACCTGTTATCATTTTATGGGGGAAACATGGTATAGTATTACCATAACAGTAACAATTGCAATTATTATGATGATGTTGACAAATACAGTGCATCCGCCGGGAGGGGCAACAGCACTCATTGCTGTGCTGCACCATGCAAATTATATTTTTATTCCGACATTAATGGGCAGCATTAGCATTTTATTTATCAGTGCCTGTCTGGCTAGTAAATTGTGTGGCAAACGAACTTACCCTGATAAATCCGCTGCAGAAGTATTTGGTGAAGGACAATGAAAAAATATTGAAAAAAGAGAACGTAAATTACTTTGTGTAAATGGTTAAACTTAACAATAAAGGAGATGACCATTTATGCAAGACATGCAAGACAAAACAATCAGAGAGCTAACTAAAGGTTGCCGTTCTGTAGAAGA
>JAQVXR010000275.1 GCA_028709045.1 Desulfitobacteriaceae bacterium
TCATGGCAGGTTGTTCCCATTGAATATTTTGACTTAATAAACAGTGAAAATCCTGAAGTCAGAGAAAAGGCAATGAAGAACACATTTAAACAGAAAAAATTAATACTTTCAGAACTTAAATGAATTAACCGAAACTTTATTTAGCAACTAATTCCTCTATGACCTCCTTCAATATTTTATTAAACTCGTCAGGTTTTTCCAACATTGGATAATGACCTGTCCCGGTAATTACTCTATAATCATAGTTCTTAAAGTACTTACGATTATTCTCTATTTCAGTTGGTTGTGAATCAGAATTAATTGCTCTGACAGGAATATCCAACTGCTTTGCTATTGTTCTTAAATCCATTTCATACAAAGGCTTAAGAGCATTTATTGCTAACTCAGGATCCTGATCAAGAAACTCTTTTTGAAGCTGGTTCTTTATAGCTACCGGGGTCACTTCAACAAAAAGATATAGAGGCAAAATATTTTCAACTGCCGACTTAAAATCTTTACGATAATGACTAAACATAAACTCTTCAGCCTGCTCCGGAGCAAATGTATCATCCAGGTCTTTTAAAGTGTCTACTAAAATGATAGCTTTCACTTTAGGCGAATCAACAGCTGCCTCAATTACATAAGCTCCGGACATCGAATGACCAACAAGAATAACTTCGGATGTATCAATTTGATTTATAACCGCTTTCATATCGTCCGAATATTGCTTGCTTGTCCAATTTTGCCTTGTCTTATCTGATTTTCCGTGACCTCCCAGATCAATTCTAACAATGTTATACTTATCCTTCAAGAAAGCCTCTTGACTGTTCCACCAATTCGTGTTTCCGAGCCAACCATGCACAAAAACTATTGTAGTATTCCCTTTCCCTATCTCTGTATAGTGAATGTTTGTGTTGTCTGTTGATGAAATATATTTTTCCACTGGGTTATTCTTTTCTATAAAGATACAACAGTCTCAATTATGAAAAAGTTCCTCATATACTTAGATTCATTCGGAAGAAATTCATTGTAATAACGTATGAACTAAAAGGTCCTTACCCCCATTAGCAGCAGTACAATATGCTAGCGGATCATCAGTGAGAATAACGACAGAATAATCTTAAAAGGTGACTCACTTAGAAAAAGGAAGATAAGTACAAATAAATAAAATTATTAACTTTGCTAAAGATCTTTCATAGAGATAAAAAACCACGAAACGTTAATGGTCACTGTAAAAAATAAGATACATAAGTAATGAAATTAGAGGATCTTGGATACAATGATAAACTCCAGAAATTAAGAGTTGAGAATAATCTTTCAGACTTTGAGATTGGAAGAGTCATTGCGGAACATAAGGAAAGGTATATTGTAAAAACCGAGAACGGTGAATATGAAGCCGAAATAACAGGAAATTTACGGTATTCAGCTAAAAGCCGAATAGATTTTCCTGCAGTTGGCGATTGGGTTGCATTAACAACGTATGATACTGAATTTTCTGTAATCCAGAAAATACTAACGAGACTATCTATGATTACAAGACAAGCAGTTGGTCAATTTGGAGAGATACAAATAATAGCAACAAATATAGATTATGCATTTCTGATTCAAGCCGTTGACAGGGACTTTAATATCAACAGACTTGAAAGATACCTGACAATTTGTTATTCATCTAAAGTAAAACCAATAATTGTATTGACGAAAATTGATTTAATAAATGAACAAAAGATTACAGAAATTAAAGACAGTATTAAACAACGAATAAAAGACACTGCTGTTTTTGCAATTAGTAACCAAACTCACGATGGATACGAAGCACTTAAAAAGTATATTGAAAAAGGTAAAACTTATTGTATGCTTGGTTCTTCAGGAGTGGGCAAGTCAACATTATTGAACAATCTCTCAGGGAAAACTTTAATGAGAACGGATACTATAAGCCAAAGTACAAATAAAGGCAGACACATAACAAGTCACAGGGAATTAATTGTTCTTGAAAGTGGTGGAATTCTTGTTGACAATCCGGGAATGAGAGAAGTAGGAATTACAGATACTTCGAGAGGCTTAGAAACTACTTTTGACAGAATTATCCGTCTTTCACTAAATTGCAAATTTAATGATTGCACGCATATAAATGAAGTCGGTTGTTCGGTTATTGAAGCAGTTGAAAATGGAGAAATTGACAAAAAATCCTATGAAAACTATCTGAAAATGGAGCGGGAAAAAGCACATTTTGAATCAACTGTTGAAGAGAAACGAAAAAAAGATAAAGAGTTTGGAAAAGTGATTAAAAACTACAAAAAATATATGAGGAAAAATTAAAAGATATTTCCTCACAAACAAAGTAAATCCAACGGGCTCTTTATCTTAGCCTGCGAAAAATCGGTAATATGCCTATAAATTTCAGTCGTATTCACCGATTTATGACCTAAAAGTTCCTGGATATAACGAATATCCGTACCATTCTCCACCAGATGCGTAGCAAAGCTATGCCGCAAAGTGTGGGGAGTCACCTTTTTAATGATGCCCGCTTTTAAAGCCGCATTTTTGACAATAGTCTGCACACTCTTCTCAGAGTAGAGACCCCCACCCTGACCTTCAATCAGGTATTCATTTGGATGATATTCATTGTAATAACTTCTAAGGGATTCCAGTAATAAAGGAGAAAGCATCACTAAACGGTCCTTACCCCCATTGGTATTTCTGATCACTATAACCTTATTCTTGACATCAAAATCAGTCAGCTTCAAATGAAGCAGTTCGTTTAACCGTAGTCCGCAACCGTATAACAGCTGTACAATACACTTGTGCTTTATGTTGGTTAAGTTGTCCATCAACCGGCTCACCTCCAGGGCAGTCAGGTA
>JAQVXR010000066.1:0-9918 GCA_028709045.1 Desulfitobacteriaceae bacterium
GTTAATAATTGGAAACTAAAAAAGATATACTCTTTTGATTTATTAAAATAATTAGAATTTTATTTTCTGATTTGCCATGCTTATTACAAAAACTTGCGCATATTTTAATACTTGATCCACCTTACTATAATCAAAAAGCATGTAGGAAGGAACATCAGATATCTTTTTGATGCGGCAGTGCGCAAAATCAAAGGTATGTGCAAATTTTTCAACAGATATAGTGTTATATATTTTCCGCGAATTCATTCCGGAAAAATGCGGCAGTAAACTTAGTGTTTTTTCCCGGTCTTTCAGAAACTCCAGCGTCAAATCCCGTTGGGAACTCTCGTCTTGCAGCCAATCAGGAAGGCGAAATTTCTTTCCCATCAACATCAAATCGAATTTAATAAGATCTTTTAACAGTAGTAATTCTTCTTTTCCTATAACATTTTGGGAAAAATCCCATAATTCTCGAGCGAGAACATCAGGACGGGAAGTTCCTGCTGTTTTTCTTGCCATGATAAACTGAGCAAACTGCAAAAAGAAAGAATAAGGGCCTTGGGGAAATCGGCCGGCAAACCAAAGCAGTGTCTGACGAAACTTCCCTGAGTTATAAAACCGTTCCAGGACGTCTTCAACAGATTTCAAATCCAAAAGATCCCTAAAGGATATGTCTTTGGTGCTGAGAATCTCATAAGGAGGACAGTCCTGATGAATAAAACCGTATTCTCTTGCTTGTTTTCTTAATCCAGACCCTTTTAATACTTTAAGAAAACCAAGCTGCAGGTTGTGGGGATGAAGCTTAAACACATCGTTAAACGATTTTTCAAAAGAAGCAAGATTTTCTTTAGGCAGCCCAGCTATTAGATCCAAATGCAGGTGCACATTGCCCGCTTCGACAATTTTACATACTGCCGAGCGAACCCGGGCAAAATCCATCGTCCTTTCTACCGCGTGGAGCGTTAAGGGATTGGTGGACTGAATACCAATTTCCAGTTGAAAATATCCTGGAGGGGCTTTACCCAACAGATCCATAATTTCTTCATCCAATAAATTTGCCCCGATTTCAAAATGAAAGTTTATCCCCCTGGCATCCAAATCAAGAAGAAAAGATAGCAGTTCTTTAGTGCGCCCCTGATGGCAGTTAAAAGTCCTATCAACAAATTTTATCTGTTTAATTCCCGCCTGAACTATTAGTTTCAGGTCCTTTTTTACCCGTTCTAAAGAAAAAAAACGCACCCCATGTGATGTAGATGACAGGCAGTACCGACAGTTAAAAGGGCACCCCCTGCTGCTTTCATAATAGATAATTTTCCCTGTGAATTTATCCAAATCTTCCGGGGGATAGGGAAAAGGAATTTGATCCAGGTTTTTTATCAAGAGACGATCCGGATTTTTTACCGGCACACTATTTTTTCTGTAAACCAATCCTGCTACATCGCCGGTATTTCGTCCTTCGCCCAGGCAAAGAATCAATTCCCGAAATGTTTCTTCTCCTTCTCCCGTGACAATATAATCAATACTAAGGTTGGATTCCATCAGAGAACAGGCATCAAAAGACACTTCCGGCCCCCCCAATACAATAATGGTATCAGGAAGAACCTTTTTTAGCATAGCGGCAATTTCTAGTGTCTGTTCAATATTCCAAATATAACAGGAAAACCCTACCAGGCTCGGCTGTTCTAAAAAAATTTCTCCCAGAATATCCGGCGAACGCCCGTTAATTGTAAATTCCCTGATCTTTATTTCTTGGCAAGTTGATTGACAATAGTTTTTCAAGTAATAAAGAGCAAGTGCAGAATGGATAAATTTAGCGTTTAAGGTAGTCAACAAAATTTTCACTGTCAACCCTCGTTTACCTAAAGTTCTCCCCATGATTATCCCATAGAACGGGAATAAGCGCAAATATGGCCGCCTTTTTGGCGGCCATCCTTAATAATCATTATTTAAAATTGCCGGCTGTTTCCTAAAAAAAAGATCGTAATTGTCCCCGGTCCGGAGTGTGCACCAATTACCGGACCAATATTATTTATCATCACATCTTTAACTTTTACATTTTCTTGAATCAATTCTTTTAAATAATAAGCATCCTCCAAAGCATCGCCATGGCTGATGGCAATAGTCTGCTCTTCCGGCCGCACAATTCTTTCTTGTAGAATATCAGCCAAAGTCTTGATCGATTTTTTTCTCCCGCGCACTTTCATCACAGGAATCAATCTGCCTTCATCATCCATATGCAGTATCGGTTTGATATTAAGAACAGTACCTACAAAAGCGGCTGCTCCGGACACACGACCGCCTCTCTTTAAATGGTTTAAGTCTTCTACAGTAATCCAATGGTTCAGTTTCAGCTTGTTATTCTCTACCCATTCCACAATTTCTTCCTTGCTTTTTCCCTCGCGAAGCAATTCTTGAGCATAATATAGCAGCAATCCCTCTCCCAAAGAGGCACTCTTTGTGTCAATCACCGTTATATCTCCCTGAGGGTATTCCTCCAGTAGCAGTTTTCTTGCCATCATTGCATTATTATAAGTATTACTTAAAGCGGAGGAAAAGGAGAGGTAAATAACGGCCGTACCCTCCTGAACATATTTTCGAAAAAACTCTGTTAATGTATGTACATTGGTTTGTGATGTAGTGGGCATTTCCCCTGCCCGTACGGCAGCATAAAATTCTTTGTAGGACATGGTCTTGCCAAAGTCATCAAAGTACTCTTTACCTTTAAAATTATAAATATAATTAACAATTGGGATATTATGCTCTTCAATATATTGGGGTGGAAGATCAGTGCAGGAATCACCGATAATTACAGTTCGCAATAACCTCATGCCTCCTCTCAATGGAACTACCATCTTCAATTTTATTCCGAATAAGAGTTAAAATCAACTAGGCAAAATGCAATAAAAGTTAATAAACAGGCCCAGGACGTGTTTTGGAATTCTTTCTAAAATAGCCATCTGCCAATTATCACTAAAAAAGCAGAAATTAAAGCGGCAATGGGAATGGTTAAAACCCATGCCCAGACAATATCTTTAGCCACCACCCAACGCACTGCAGAAAATCTCTTTGCCGCTCCCACACCCATAATAGAAGTAGAGATAATATGAGTCGTACTGACCGGTGAATGGAGCATAGTAGCAGTAAAAATTACTGCAGCAGCCCCTGTCTCAGCGGCAAAACCATTTATCGGTGCAAGACGTGCCATGTTCATCCCCATCGTCTTAATAATTTTCCAGCCGCCCACAGAAGTCCCCAAAGCCATCGCGATAGCACAGGCAAACTTAACCCATAATGGAATATAAAACTCGGCCAATAATCCCCCGCTGACAAGAGCCATTGTAATAATCCCCATAGATTTTTGGGCATCATTTGCCCCGTGATTTAACGCCATGAGAGCCGCCGAAACAATCTGCAATTTGGAAAAAACCCTGGTAATGGTAGTGGGTCTTACCGGTCTTAAAAGCCAATTCAAGGCTGTCATAAAAAATAAACCTGTCAAAAATCCAATAACCGGAGAAAGAAACAGCCATAGTAATACCCTATCAAAAAAGTTTATCCAGTTCACAATGGAAAAAGAACCGGAAAACATCATGGCCGCTCCCAACAAGCCGCCAATCAACGCATGGGAAGAACTGCTCGGAAGTCCGAAATACCAGGTGATCAGATTCCAAGTAATGGCACCAATTAAAGCCGCAATAATTACTGTCTGGGGAATAGATGTTGGGTCTACCAAATCACTTCCCACTGTTTTTGCTACTTTAACACTGATAAAAGCACCAAGAAAATTTAAAACCGCCGACATAGCGATTGCCGCCCGGGGCGTGAGAACTCTTGTGGAAACAGATGTCGCAATGGCATTGGCAGTATCATGGAAACCGTTAATAAAATCAAAAATCAAAGCCAGGACAACAACGGCACCCGTAACAATCAAAGCAATATTAAACATGCTTCATGACTACCCCTTCAACTGTATTGGCCACATCTTCCATAGCGTCAAGGGTATTCTCCAAGTGTTCATAAATCTCCCGCCATTTGATCACATCCAGAACGGGCACCGTTTCATTGAACAATCTTTTTACTGCCTTTCGGTAAATGTCATCACCCACTTCTTCCAGGCGATTAATTTCCACAATTGTAGGAATTAATTTTTCACTCTTATTCATGCTTTTAAATTCTTCCATTAAAACAATAAACTGACGGGCACTTTCGATAATCAGATCGGTTAATAATCTGGCTTCCTGAGTAGATGTGTTGACATGAAAAATGACAAACCTACAGGCGGTTGCTTCAATAAAATCCACAATTTCGTCCATCTGTTTGCCAATCATATAGATGTCTTCCCTGTCAATAGGAGTGATAAACGTTTTATTCAGCTCTTTAAAAATTACATGCAGCTTTTTATCACACTCTGTCTCCATGTATTTTATCTCTTTTAGTTTTTCTTCCGGATCACTTAAATCATAAACAAAATTACGCAGCATATTTGCCGCGTCTAAAATGTTTCGAGAAAAAGCAATAAAAAGATCATAGAACTTATCCTCTCTCGGTATCAACCTGAACATCTTTCAAGCCTCCAATTAACGCACCTTCACTTTTTTGAAATAAGCTTTAATTTGTAACATGTTTCACAATCATTTTCAAATATAGCATACTATAAGCAACACTAAAATTAAATAATAAATACCTAAAATTAAAAAGTTTCATCTTTTGAATTAACCAATAATATTTGCATAAAAAAACCATGATCCTCACCAACATAATCATGGTTTTAACTTTAGTTTTAGATCAGTCCTTTTTCGGCAAGACTAACGTATCGACTTCCTGCCGCAATAATATGATCCAGCACTGATATCTCTATGCTTTCCAGAGCGTTTTTTACCCGTTTGGTAACTTCAATATCTTGTTGTGAGGGCTTAGTGCTTCCCCCAGGATGATTATGTGCCAAAATAACACTATGGGCTTTATGCCTCAACGCAGTTTCCACAATTACCCGGGGATAAACCGGTGCCTGGTTGATTGTCCCTTCGTTTAACAGTGCAGGAAAAATCACACCCAGCTGAGAGTCTAAACAGATAATATAAAACACTTCATAAGTGCGGCCGGCAAACAAAGACAGTATGTATTCTCCTGCTTTGGCAGTACCGTCCAAAACCGGTCTTTTACCCCAGCGGTCCAGCGAATACCTGCGGCTCAGGGAGGGAATTAAAGATAGGAGTATTGAAGAACTTTCTCCAATACCTGCTGTCTTTGCTAAATCTTTAGGATCAGCATCAAAAACACCCGTTAATGATCCAAATTTCTTCAGCAGTTGGTGCGCAGTATCGTTAGTATCTCTCCTGGGAATGGAGAAAAACAATAACAGCTCAAGCACTTGATGATCTTCAAATCCATCCAGACCTTCCTCGAGAAAACGGTTTTTCAATCGTCTCCGGTGGCCCTCATGCAACCTATCCCGCATATAAATTCTCCAACATAAGGAACTTTCTTTAAAGAGCTTTGACATAATACATGTTATTTCCTGCCAATATTTGTTAATTTATTTCTGATATTCTTCTATAATTATCTTCTCTTTAAAAATATTGGAGTGTACTAAAGCATCTGGGTATGCATTTGTCCTCGTCTCTAGGGACATAACTAAATATAATTATATCCTTAATATAAATTATGGCGGGTAAAAACCATGGAAAACAAACTTTCTTTCAAGCTCAAGGAATTTTATATTCTTGAAGCATATCAAGTTTATTTTTACAGTTCCCAATTAAAATCTTTTGAAGACCCGCATATTATCAGCGCTTACGAACTCATGATCGAAAAAGAGCAAATGCATGTCGACTTCTTTACGGGACAAATGGAAAAAATGGGTTTTCAATTACCCGCCCTAACCGGAGCTGTTTTCAATGCCGCGGGATATTTAACAGGAAAATCTCTTAATGCCTTGGATTTTAAGTCTCGATACAAACTGGCAATCACATTTGAAAATGAGGCAATTAAAATGTACGAAAGTTTTATATCTCTCATACATAACGATCATAACCTCTCTGAATTAACAAAACATCTTTGGCGGTTTCTCGTAGACGAAGAGTTTCATCAGTATTGGTTTAAAGAACACCTTTCCTACCTGCAATAATTATTTATTTTTAGGCTCCCCGCTTAAACTGGCTGTGATAAAGCTGATGATAAAACCCTTGTGCTTCCAGAAGCTCAGAGTGGGTACCCTTTTCGACAATCTCCCCGTCATTAATGACCAAAATCAAATCAGCGCCTCTGATCGTACTTAAACGGTGCGCTATGACAAAACTGGTCCGCCCTTTCATCAGAGAAAGCATTGCCTCTTGAATATGCATCTCGGTCCTTGTGTCTACACTACTTGTCGCCTCATCCAAAATCAGGATGGAGGGATTAGCAAGAATCGCTCGGGCAATGGTCAAAAGCTGCCGCTGGCCTTGACTGAGGTTACCCCCTTCATCGGAAAGAAAAGTATCATAACCTTGAGGCAATCTTAAAATAAATTGCTCCGCATTGGCCATTCTTGCTGCTGCTTCCACTTCACTATCGGCAGCATCTAATTTTCCAAAACGGATGTTTTCCCGAACGGTATCCGAGAAAAGATAGGCATCCTGGAGCACAATCCCCAATTTTTTTCTCAGGCTCTCTTTTTTTATCCTGCGAATGTCCTTACCGTCAATGGTGATTGAGCCTTTTTCCACATCATAAAAACGGGTGAGCAAGTTGACAATGGTTGTTTTACCCGCACCGGTGGGACCAACAAGAGCGATGGTCTGTCCCGGTTCTGCCGTTAGACTGATATTTTTAAGAACCGGCAAGTCCTTTTGATAACCAAAAGTAACATCCTGAAAAACCACCTTACCGGATACATCTTTTAGCGGAACCTCTCCTTCCTCTTGGGAAAATTCCACCTCCTCTTCCATCACTTCAAATACTCGTTCCGCACCGGCTATGGCCGATTGAATCAGATTAAATTGATTGGCAATATCATTAATAGGACGGGCAAAATGTCGGGAATAATTGAGGAAACTGGCAATGATCCCAATGCTGATCATACCTTTGAGGGCCATCCAGCCACCTGCCCCAGCCACCAAAGCAAAACTAATATTGCTGACCACACCCATTAAAGGCGGTATCACCCCGGAATATATCTGCGCTTTGATTCCGGCACTTTTCAACTTCAGGTTGACGCCCTCAAATAACCCGATCACCTTTTCTTCATGGTTAAATGCTTTAACTACTCTTTGACCGGAAATAGTTTCTTCAATTACTCCGTTCAAAGCACCCAGTTCCTGCTGCTGGGCGAGGAAATGCTTACGCGTTCCTTTGGCAATTTTACCCGTTAAAGCTAATCCAAAAGGAACGGAAATCAAACTGATCACCGTTAATATCGGACTGAGCAGCAGCATCATCCCCAAGGCACCCACCACCGTGATGATACTGGATAGTACATGAGTAATACTCTGAGTCAGGGTATTGCTGACAGTTTCGATATCATTAGTCAATCGGCTCATTAACTCTCCGTGGGAACTTTGATCAAAAAAGCGCACCGGAAGCATTTGTACTTTTTCAAATAGATCCTTTCTCAGTTCTCTTACCGTATGATGGGATACGCCGGCAATGACATAAGTCTGCATTGCTCCCATTAAAGCACTCAAAACATGGGCTGTCAGCATCCACAATGCTATTGTCCCCAGCCTTTCCAAATCCACCCTGCCCGGGCCTATCATTGTGTCTACACCGAGGCCGATCAGATATGGACCAAGAAGACTTAAGACAGTACCGGCAATAACCAGCGCCAAGGCCATGATCAAGCCCTTCTTTTGTCTTTTTAAATACTGCCAGAGTTTTTTAAGTGTTTTGCGGGAATCTTTCGCTTTAACCTTGGGGCCTTTGAATCCCGCCCGGTGCCCGCCCCCGAACGGCCCCACCCTTCTCTGTGAAGAAAACGGCGGTTGTTCTTTTGAGTTATTTCTTTGCGTAGACATTTTAAACCGCCTCCTCACCCATTTGCGAACGATAAATATCCTGGTAAACCCTACAATTCTTCACCAAATCCTCATGCTTGCCAACACCGGCGATCTGCCCGTCTTCCAGCACAAGTATCTTATCTGCCTCCAGAACCGAGCTAATCCGTTGAGCAATCACAAAACGAGTAGTATTACCCAAGTATTTCTTCAGCGCCTGTTGAAGGCGAGATTCAGTACCTAAATCAAGTGCGCTGGTGCTGTCATCCAAAATGAGGATAGCAGGCTTCTTTAATAGTGCCCGGGCAATTGCCAAACGCTGCTTTTGGCCTCCCGAAAGATTCACCCCTCGTTGGCCTAAAACCGCATTGTAACCTTCAGGCAGTTTCATAATAAAATCGTGGGCTTGGGCAGTGATTGCCGCTTGAATAATTTCCTCATCTGTTGCATCATCCCGCCCCCACTTGATATTTTCTTTAATGGTACCAGAAAATAAAATGGTTTCTTGAAGAACCATCCCAATACTTGCCCGCAGGTTTTCCATCTTTATCTTGCGGACATCCGTCCCGTCAACCAGAATATTTCCCACGGTGACATCGTAGAACCTGGGAATAAGATTTACCAAAGTTGATTTGCCGGAACCTGTTGAGCCTAAAACAGCAACCGTTTCACCAGGGTTGGCAGTAAAAGAAATATTTTTGAGCACGGGATTTCCTGCCGCCCCTTGATATTGGAATGATACATTCTGAAAATCTACCCGTCCCGCTGTTATCACCTGATCTTTGGCATCTTGAGCATCCTTGATGTCCGTCTCTGTTTCCAACACTTCAATGATCCGATCGGCTGATACTTTCGCCCGAGAAGCCATCATCAGCATAAAGCCCAGCATCATTAAGGATGACAGGATCTGGCCCATATAATTAATAAAAGCCATAACCTCCCCCACCAGAATACTGCCATTATTGACCTTTATCCCGCCAAACCAGAGCACCGCCACAATGCTTAAATTCATCACCAGCATCATTAAAGGCATTACCAATCCCACTGTGCGGGAAGCTTTAATATTGATTTGAGCCAGCCGATCATTAGCCATTCCAAAGCGGCTGTTTTCAAAGTCGGACCTGGCAAAAGCCTTTACTACCCGAATTCCGGTAAGGTTCTCCTGCATCACTTTGTTTACTTTATCTAATCTTTTTTGAACTTTAGAAAAAAGAGGGAAGCCTTTTTTTATCACATAAGATAAGGCAACAGCCAGTATGGGTATGGCAAAAACCAAAATTAAAGCCAGTTGGAAATTGATCATCATCGCCATAATCATTCCGCCCATAGCTAAGAACGGGGCGCGGACAAAAATCCTTAAGAGCATCAAAACCAGAGACTGTACCTGCACCACATCGTTTGTTAAACGTGTAATAAGAGATGCCGTTTTAAATTTATCCAAACTGGCGAAAGAAAAGGATTGGGTCCTTTTAAACAGATCCAACCTTAAGTCTGTTCCAAAACTCTGAGCCACAATGCTTGAGTAAATCATACACCCGATACCGCCGCATACCCCTAAAAGCGCCATCCCGATCATTATTAATCCGGTCCTGATGACTAATTCCACATCGCCGGTGGCAATGCCCATATCAACTATTTTCGCCATCAATCGTGGCTGCATCAAGTCGGCAGCCACCTCAATCAGCATTAATAAAGGCGCGGCTAACGTTGCCTTCCAATAAGGTTTAATATATATAAAAAGCTTCTTCACCAAAATCCACCTTTCATGTATCTCATCTTTTAATATATTTTCTCTATAATTTCTTTATAATCTTTCATTATTTTACCACAGGCGACAAAGGTATTTAAGCTAAAAGAAGTATTGTTTTTTCAAGGGGAACTTTTATTGTTTATTTTATGTCTATATTCTTAAATACAATTGTATCAATAATTATTGCCGGCGGAAGTGTTTTATATTTAACTGCCG
>JAQVXR010000066.1:10018-11771 GCA_028709045.1 Desulfitobacteriaceae bacterium
TGACCTTGAAACAGGCTATCTGGTTCGGGTAGACCTGGAAGGAAACAATAAAAAGACGCTGGTGGAAAAAAGAATTATTAACATCAAGTTTTATAACGGGAACATTTATTATACGGCAATTAAAGAGAACGATAAAAATGCCGAGCTGGGGAAACTTTATAAATACAACCTCATTAGCGGGCAGGAAACAAAGTTAAGTGATAAATCGGTCAGCAGCTTTTTTGTGGGTAGCGCCGGAGTATTCTACCAAGCAGAAGGTTATGATTTAGGGTTATATAAGTTCGAGGAAAACGGGAGGAGTTTATCTATAGTTGATGACACTGTTTACTCGGCTCTCTTGACCGATACAGGGATGGTGTATACCCTGCGCTATAAGGATGGGGTGTTTACAGCAAAATAATCAGCAGAAGTTTAACGCCGCAGAAAATACTGCGGCGTTATCTATTTAATCAATCTATGAACCATACATACGTATAAATTTATTATCTTCTTGTATTCCTATATATTTCATCTTGCTATAAAATTATAAGCGCCGGAGATATTTACGAATTTCCCATCCATTTACGCATTCGGCATATTGGTCCCATTCCTTTTGTTTACTGATCAGATAGCTATGAAAAACATAGTCCCCCACTGTCTCCACAACCAATGGGTCGCGAGCCATTTCTTCTAGGGCTTCCTGCAGGTCACGGGGATAACGTTCCAGGCTTTTGCCAATTGGGTTAGTTGCCTCCATCCAGTAAGCATTTTCGTGCATAGGTTCAGGAGGCATAATCCGGTTTTGGATACCATCCAATCCAGCCTTCAGCATGAGCGCAAAGAGGATATACGGGTTGGTAGCAGGATCAGGGCTGCGATATTCAATACGGGTACTATTGCCGCGGGCGGCCGGAACGCGAATCAGGGTGCTACGATTACATGTTGACCATGCTACATTGATCGGTGCTTCATATCCGGGTTTCAACCGCTTATAGCTGTTTACAATGGGATTAGCAATAGCGGCCATGCCCCGAGCATGTTTCAAAAGACCTCCAATAAAAAACTTGGCGATTTCACTTAGGCCGTCCGGTTCGTGAGGATCATAAAACATATTGACCTTGTTCCTGAACAAGGATTGGTTACAGTGCATCGCGCTACCATTTTCGCCGGTCAGAGGTTTGGGCATAAAGCTGGCATATAGCCCTGATTGGCAGGCAATATTCTTAACTACATCACGAAATGTTATCCAATTATCGGCTGTCTGCAGCGCTTCGCCATATTTGAAATCAATTTCATGCTGTCCGGGTGCTACCTCATGATGTGATGATTCTATCCTAAATCCCATTTTTTTGAGAGTAAGAATGATATTACGACGTGTGTCTTCTCCCTGGTCAACCGGTGCCAGGTCAAAGTATCCCGCTTGGTCGTGAATATCAAACAACGGATATCCTTTATCATCGGCATGGAAAAGAAAAAACTCTCCCTCCGGCCCGATATTATATTCAAAACCCATCTCCTCAACCTCACGAAGAGCTCTTTTTAAAATATAGCGAGAACATCCCTCAAAAGGACTTCCCTCAGTAGTGTATACATCACAGATCATTCGTGCTACCCCTTCTTCCTGGGGTCTCCAAGGCATCACCGCATAGGTATTAGGGTCAGGGACAATACATTGATCTGACTCTTCAACCGAAGCAAAACCATCGATTGAGGAACCGTCAAACATCAGTTCACCTGCAAAGGCACGATCCAGTTCACTCACCATTATTGAAGT
>JAQVXR010000276.1 GCA_028709045.1 Desulfitobacteriaceae bacterium
GCCGGACATCCACGAAGGTTTCGGTCTGCCCATCGGGGGAGTAATGGCCACAGCCGCCGGCGGGGTGATCTCTGCCGGGGCGGTGGGAATGGACATAAACTGCGGTGTTCGCCTGGTGGCAACCAGGATCGTGGCTGCGGAACTTGATTTGTCCATCTTACGTGCCCTGATTAACAGGATCGAGGAGTATGTGCCGACTGGAGTGGGAAGAAAGGGCAAACATAAAGGCATCTCCAGGGAGATTTTTGAAGAGGTGGTTCATGCCGGCTCCCGCCGGATCATTGAATACGGCTGCGGATGGCCGGAAGACGTGATTAAGACGGAGGAAGAGGGCTGCCTGCCCGGAGCCGATCTCGGAGCGGTCAGCAGGGAAGCCTATAACCGCGGCTCGGTCCAACTGGGCACGCTGGGCGGAGGCAATCATTTCATTGAGTTACAGGTAGTAGAGGAAGTTTACGATCAGGCGGCGGGGAAGCGTTTTGGTTTATTCCCCGGCCTCCTGACCGTGATGATTCATACCGGCAGCCGGGGGTTCGGCCACCAAATTTGTACAGACTTCAGTAAAAGCCTGCTCCCGGCAGCCCGCAAACACGGCATTGAAGTGCCTGACCGGGGTCTGGCCTGTGCGCCTGTTGAATCCAGGGAGGGAAGGGATTATTATGCCGCTATGGCCTGCGCGGTCAACTTCGCCTTCGCCAACCGGCAATTAATTACCCATGACGTCCGCTGTGCTTTTAGCGACATTTTCAAATGCAACCCGGCGGACCTGGATCTGCAATTGATTTATGACGTGGCGCATAACATTGCCAAGTGGGAGACGCACCAGGGGCAAAAGGTGCTGGTGCACCGCAAGGGAGCCACCCGCGCCCTACCGCCCGGCCACCCCGGTAATCCGGCTTTATACCGCGAAACCGGCCACCCGGTTCTTGTCCCCGGGAGCATGGGTACGGCATCATACGTTTTAACCGGTACTGAAAAAGCGGCCGAATCATTTTATTCGGCCAACCACGGCGCCGGCCGGACACTTTCTCGGACAGCCGCAGTAAAAAGTATATCCAGAGAGCAGTTTGAACAAAGTATGGCCGGAGTGATTTACAACAGCAGGAATTACAAAGATCTTTTGGACGAAGCTCCCGGCGCCTACAAGGACATTGACCAGGTGGTGAACACTCTTGCTGACATCGGCCTGACCCGCCCGATTGCAAGATTGTTGCCGCTGGCGGTGATCAAAGGTAAAGATTAGGAACTTAACCTAAACTGTGTTCCATCATGTTTGCGGCCGGATCAAAACACACGTGGTTGGTACAATAGGTTAATGGAAACCACCATTTGACAATTTTGGGTTCCTCGCTAGATGTTCTCAATGATATTGATTTTGTTTACTCCATCTCTTTGTACACCACGCTTAAATTTGTAATTTGGAAAGCCAAAGCCAAGCATACTGGAAAAGAAATGGTTTTCGGGAATATTTAGCTTTGCTTTTATCTCCGGCATAACCTCAAATGCAGCCATAGCAAAACCCAGATATATGCTCCCCAGTCCATTGGCAGCAAGGAGCAGCTCAAAATAGGCAAGAGCAATATTCACATCGGTAATCCATTCGCCACGGTTTATCGGTGCATGAGCGACAAGCAAATGAGGTGCAGTTGCAAACAGCATATCACCGTCATATTTGGTGTTTTCCCATGTTTTCATCTGTTCGTACTCGCCTTTGCTAAAGCGATAGGGGTATATTCCTCTTAATGCCAGTGCTACCATTTGATCGTATGCCATTTTTCGGAAAGAATCCATCACATCAATATCATCAATTATGGTAAACTCTACCAGTTGGTTGCAACTTCCGTTTGGTGCATTTGAAACGCTTTTGAGCATACGTGCAATTAATACTTTGTCAACCTGCTTATGCTGATAGCTGCGGCAAGTTCTTCGGCAGGCGATTAAAGCTTCCAGTTGCTCCGGTGTTGCACAATCGGTAATCGCGTAGCTGTTGTTTGGATTTTTCCCTAGAATAGAGATTGCACCCGTAGGGCATATTGCCATACAGCGTTGACATCTTAGACAACCCTGCCAGCCAATTTTTCCGCCTATATCTTTCATATAGGGTTTTTTATATTCATTAATGAGAATAGCATCTGTCAGGCAAGCTTTTGCACAGACACCGCAACCAATGCATTTACTATCATCCAGCTTAAAGTTGAAGTCCACAATATTCCTCCTAAAGCTCTCTTACTCCTATAGGAAGCTGACATAGTAGTTGTCACATTCATCACAACGCGCTACATAAAACCCTTTATTATTCGACATAACTCCTGTAGGTCCTCTTTTTAGAAAAATATTTTTTGAGATTATAGGAACTACTGGTGATATCAGACAGATCCCATAAAATATCCCGCCAATATGGTGTGCTGAGGGGGGCCGGGGCTTACCTTCGGGGCGACTTTTATCGTAGCACCTAAGGGGGAGGGTGACTTATAGGTCACCTTCCTCCTTTTCCCGTACTTCCTAGTCCCTGCCGGGAATGGGTGGATGGTTTAATAAGCTGGAAAGATCAGGTAACTTCTTGGAACTTAATGATATCCCCTTTACCTCTTTCCAAATGAAAGTAACAGATCCTTTTTTTATTACATAAAATGCTCATATATAATCAAGAGGTTGTGATATTTTGAAGCTTCAGTGCCAAAAAAAACTTTTGGTGCCACGTGAAATTTTAAGTGCTCAACAGAAACAGATTTATGAACTATATAAACATGGGCTTTCAAACAAACAAATTGCCGTGAAGCTAAACCTTGAACAAAGATCAGTTGCAACCCAGTTATCTCGCATCAGAAAGAAAGC
>JAQVXR010000277.1 GCA_028709045.1 Desulfitobacteriaceae bacterium
ACAATTTAAATTTTACCATTTAATATTATCAGATAATAACTACATGTGTGGCAGGTGGGGTTGTGTTAAGAGAATATCTGCAGGAACGGGTGTTGGTCGCTGACGGAGCGATGGGAACCTATTACGCTCAAATCACAGGTCGGGACACTACCGTTTCCGAGTTGGCAAATAATCGGGAACCGGATATCATTGCCCGGATTCATGAGGAGTACATCCGGGCGGGAGCAAAGTTGATTCGCAGCAATACTTTTTCTGTTAATACAATATCCTTAGGCTTATCGAGAAAGGAAGCAGGAAGACTGCTCAGCCAAGGTGTCCGGATCGCTCAGAAGGCAGCAAAGGGAAAAGATGTTTTTGTCGCGGCAAGTATCGGTCCGGTTCCGGAGATCACTGCCGGTCAAAAGGAGCTTGGGAAAGAATATCTTTTTGAGGAGTATAGGTTTATTGTTGACACCCTCTTAGATACGGGTGCGGAAATATTTGTATTTGAAACTTTTAGCAGTACAGATCATCTCAGAGAAACTGCCGAATATATAAAAGAAAAATGCCCGGGGGCATTTATTGTTAACCAGTTTGCTCTGATGCCGGATGGTTTTACGAGAAAAGGCATTGGCTTAAGAAACATTATGGAAACCGTTACAGGAATAAAAGCCATCGATGCTTTTGGCTTTAACTGCGGCACGGGGCCAAAACATCTTTTTAACAACATCAAAAACATTAATTTTTCTCAGAGTATTTTGTCTGTTTTACCCAACGCCGGGTTCCCGGAGATTGTTAATGAAAGGACGGTCTTTGTTAATAATCCGGAATATTTTGCGGACGTAATGATGGAAATCAAACAGGTCGGGGCAAAGATTATCGGCGGGTGCTGCGGAACTACACCTCTGCACATTGAAAGAATCGGAGAAAAGCTGCAAGAAGATAGTTTGCCTAAAAAAAAATCAGCAACTTTTTTATTTACCCAGCGTCCGTCTGAAAATGAGCAAACTAAAGCATCATTTCGACTGGACAAAAGTCGGTACCTGGTAGCGGTAGAACTTGCTCCTCCGTGCGATTGCAGTATGGAAAAGTTTCTGGCAAATGCCCGTTCTTTAAAAGAAACAGGCTTGGTTGATTTAATAACCGTGCCCGATTCCCCTTTGGGAAAAACCCGGCTGAATCCTATTATGGCAGCGGCAAAGGTTAAACGGGAGGTGGGCATTGAGGTAATGCCCCACATTTGCTGCCGGGACAGGAATATTATTGCTCTGAAAGCCGACCTGATGGGGGCTTACACAGAGGGAATCAGGAATGTGCTCATTATTACGGGGGACCCTATTCCCTGTTCGGAAAGAAACGAAACAAAGAGCGTTTTTGACCTCAATTCCATTAGGCTGATGGAGTTGATAAACACTATGAACCGGGAGCAATTCGTGGCAGACCCCATGAATATTGCCGGTGGGTTAAATTTAAATACAGAACGAAAAGATACTCAGGTGATGAGAGCAGAGAAAAAGGCAAAAGCCGGGGCTCAATTTTTTCTAACCCAGCCGGTATTTGAAGAAGAAGCAATTGACTATCTGGTGCATGAAAAAAACAGGCATAAAATAAAAATTCTCGGCGGCGTCATGCCTATTGTCAGCAGGAGGAACGCCCAGTTTTTAAACAACGAAATCCCCGGCATCCGGATTCCAAAGGAGTATGTGAATAGTTTTGCCCCTGATATGCCCAAGGATAAAGCCAGGGATGCAGGAATAGAAATCGCTCTTTCCATTGTGAAAAAGATTATGAATTCCATAGATGGGTTTTATTTTATCACCCCCTTTAACAGGGCGGATATGATTGTAAAGATTCTTAAGAGGACATTTTAACATTTCCCGGGGTACTACCCCGGGGTTTGTTTTTTAACTCCCGAAGCTTATAAATAATCCAAATGTTTTAGCATTTACTTTAGTATGGAGAAAGACTATAATGGCTTTATGCGACTAAGAGGAGTGGAGGTAGGGGAATTGTCTAATAGGGGTGTCATTTTGGTTGCGGCTTCGGCCTGTTTTGTTGCTACCCAAGCTATACTGGTTAAACTGGCTTATGCAACCGGAGTGAATGTGGTTACCGCCTTAACTTTGCGTTTTGCCTTTGCATCTGTAATATTTCTTGCTTGCTTGTATATCGGAGGGCAAAGTTTGAGGGTTGCCCCAAGAAACCGAAGACTGCTGGGTTTTATAATATTTGTGCATATTATTTTAGATGCTTTGGTCTTTGAATCATATTCTCTGCTTCCTGCGTCTTTGGCAATTATGTTTTTATACGCCTATCCGGCGTTTACCGGCATACTTGCTTATTTTATTTTTCACGAAAAATTGGGTGCGATAAAAATTAGCGCCCTCATGTTATCCGGTTGTGGGATTGTGATGCTTCTTTGGGGGTCCTGGAACAGCATTAATTTTGTTGGGGTATTTATGGCGTTAGCTGCAGCCGTTGCTTATGCCATTTATTTAATTTTCCTTCCGGGATTGCTTGGACGGGTGCATAAGTTAACTTTTAGCACTTGGATGTTTGCTGTCAGTACCGTTGCCTACCTTCTGGTTGGCTTGGTTTTTGGCGGACTGGATTTCAATTTTGCCCCGGCTGGGTGGTTTTATCTTATTGCCACCAGCTTGGTTTCTTCAGTGGCGGCAACACTGGCCTTATTGTACGGGCTCCCTTTGGTAGGAGCTACCCAGGGGGCTATTATTTTGACGCTGGAGCCACCGATTACAATATTTTTGGGTTACCTGGTATTTAAAGAAGTCCTTACCGGACTTCAGATCTTTGGGGCGATCTTGATTTTGCTTGC
>JAQVXR010000278.1 GCA_028709045.1 Desulfitobacteriaceae bacterium
TTTGGTGATGGCAGTGAATATGGTGTCAATCTACAATATTTTGTAGAAGAAACCCCTTTAGGAACTGCAGGCAGTGTGAAAAACGGGGAGGAATTTTTAGATCAGCCATTCTTGGTAATCAGCGGTGACGCCTTAACTGACTTTGATCTTTCAGAAGTAATTCGTTTTCACCGGGAAAAAGAAGCGGCCGTTACTATTGTGCTTACCCAAGTGGAAAATCCATTGGAATACGGCGTAATAATTACCGACCGGGAAGGCAGGATCAAACAATTTTTGGAAAAACCCAGTTGGGGTGAAGTCTTTAGTGACACGGTTAATACCGGTATTTATGTAATTCAGCCGGAAGTATTAAAACTTATTCCGGAAAAAACCAAATTTGATTTCAGTAAAGATCTCTTTCCCCTGCTATTGGAGAAGGGCTATCCAATGTATGGTTGTGTAACTCCTGGTTACTGGTGTGATATTGGCAGTCTTGCCCAGTACCGGCAAGCCCATTATGATATTTTGTCCGGAGCGGCGCGCTTAGAAATACCCGGTAAAGAATTGGCTGAAGGGGTATGGGTAGGGGACGATACAGAAATTGATCCGGATGCTCGACTTGAGCCTCCGATTTTTATCGGTGATAATGTTAAAGTTGACAAAAATGTTTTTATCAGCAGTTTTTCCGTAATTGGCTCCAATAGTATTATGGATGAAGATGCCTCCTTAAAGAAAAGTATTGTCTGGAGCAATGTTTATATTGGGAAAAAAGGAACGCTGCGTGGAGCTACCGTGTGTAACAGAGTGAAAGTAAAGTCCCACGCTGCTATCTATGAAGGAGCAGTAGTAGGGGATGATACCGTATTGGATATGTATGCGGTAGTTAAGCCGGGAGTTAAAATATGGCCTAACAAAAACGTGGAAAAGGGAACGGTCCTAAGTGAAAGTCTCATCTGGGGGACAAAGATTTCCAAAAATATTTTTGGTACCAACGGTATTATGGGCGAAATCAATGTAGACATCACTCCGGAATTTGCCAGCAAGCTGGGAGCTGCTTACGGAGCTTGCATAAGGAAACAAGGCCAGGTAGCGGTAGGCGCAAATGGTTCCGGCCCTTCCCAAATGATTAAAAATGCGATAACTACGGGACTTCTTTCTGCCGGATGTCATGTTCTTGATTTGGGATACACGGTGGCGCCCCTCGGGCGTTATGCTGTGCGTACTCTCGGTGTCAATGGCGGTGTTCAGGTTAGTATTTTTGATGGGGACATAATCAGAATTACCTTCTTCAATGAAAAAGGGGCTAATATTTTAAAAGCAGATGAGCGCAAAATTGAGAATGCCTTTTTCCGGGAGGATTTTTGCCGGGTAACAGGAAATCAAGTAAGTTTGCCAAGTATTTTTCCGGATATTATTAACTGCTATTTAAAGGATCTGACAAGCGGTTTGGATGTTCGGACCATCAGCCGCAATGGTTTTAAAATATTTATTCAGTATGATAATAATAATTTGGGAGAATTGGTGCCAAAAGTTTTAGAGGAATTAGGATGTGATGCGGTTTTTGCCCAGAATGAAAATGACGGGTTAGAGCATCAAGGTCCAGGCATGAATGCAGCCCATTATGTTATCAAGGCAGGGTGTGATCTTGGCGCAATCTTTTCTGAAGACGGGGAACAGTTGACACTGATCGATAATACAGGAAGAACTATCGATGACAATATGATTACGGCCCTGGTGTCTTTGGTAATGTTTAAAGCCAATCAGCCATGTACAGTAGTGGTTCCCGTTACGGCATCCAGTGTAATTGATGAAATTGCTGCTTTGTATAAGGGAAAGGTAATTCGGACAAAAACAGCACGGCAGTTTTTGATGAATAAGGTATTTGACAATCAAGTTGTAAGTACACAAAACACTTATAAACAGTATCAGCTCCAGTTTGATGCTTTCAGTACATTTGTTACCATTCTCGACTACCTGGCAAAGGAAAAAATTTCTTTGGCTCAGGCAATCGATTCCCTGCCTCGATTTTACATGGCAGGAAAAGAAATAGAGTGTCCCTGGCATGCCAAAGGGACTGTCATGCGGCGGTTAATTGAAGAACAAAAACGGCCTGCGGATTTAATTGATGGGGTTAAAATTTATCATGAAAACGGGTGGGCATTGGTGCTGCCTGACTCCGACGAAGCACTATGCCGCGTTTATAGTGAGGGGATGGATATGGAAATTGCTGAGGATTTAACAACAATGTATGTAAATAAAGTTAATAATTTTAAAAAGCAGTAAAGATATAAAACACATAGAGTATTTCTTCAGTTCAAGCACGGTTATTCCCCGTGCTTTTTCTGGTCTTACTATACATGTCATAATTACACATAAAAAGTTTAGGTAAAATCCCTTGACAAAACAAATAGATTTGTCCATAATAATAAAAAGGAAATAATTGTCATAAATGTTAAATAGTTAAAATGATGACTTGGTTTTGATCCTTGAAGCCTGTAAGGTTCAAGGATTTTCTTGCATTAAGAGGTTTGAAGTTTCCAGAACTATTTAGGAGGTTGTGTTATGGCAAAAAGCAAATACAAATTACACTTTGACAGGGAAAAATGCAAGGCATGTGGAATTTGTATTGCTTTTTGCCCGGCAAATGTTTTTGCTGTAGATATTGATTATCGCGCTGTTGTTAGTTCACCGGATAAATGTACAGGTTGCAGAAGGTGTGAATTGTATTGCCCGGATTATTGTATTTTTGTAGAGGAGGATTATTATGGTTAAGCCCAAGCTCATGCAAGGGAATGAATGCTGTGCCTTGGGAGCTTTG
>JAQVXR010000279.1 GCA_028709045.1 Desulfitobacteriaceae bacterium
TTAATTTTAGATTGCGGATAAAATTCGGTATACTGTTTTCAAAATCTACACCGAAGCGTATATCTGTCCCGGCCTCTTTTGTTCTTTTTATACTCTCGACAGTGAATAAGGCCGCGACCTGTGCTGATTCGGTAAGGTTAAAACCGTTTAGCATGGCGGCAACCACAGCGCTTGCAAATACGTCACCGGTACCGTGATAACAGCCCACCACTAACGGAGCAAAGGCGTATCCGATATCATCCGTTTCGCGGTCATAGGTCGCTGCACCTAGTTGACGGTCATCAAAACTCACGCCGGTAAGAACCACCTTTTTAGGGCCCAATTTACACAAATCTTTCATAAGCCCTTCTACATATTCGGGGGTATATGGCCCGGGGTGGTAGGACTGGCCTAGCAAAAAGGCTGCTTCTGTCATGTTTGGCAGAATAATATCAGCCTTTTGACAAAGCTTTGCCATACCTTTCGGGAATTCGGGTGAAAAATTTGAATACAACTTGCCATTATCGGCCATTACCGGGTCAACAAAAATCAGGTTGTCGCGGCTGCAAAAATCATCAAACAGCTCCGATACAATTTCCACCTGCTCAAATGACCCAAGATATCCAGTGTACAGTGCATCAAATTCCAGCCCCAGAGACTGCCAATGACGGGAAATCGGGCGAATATCCTGAGTGAGGTCGTGGTAGGTAAAATCCGTAAACCCACCTGTGTGGGTTGAAAGAATTGCGGTGGGGACCACGCTGGTCGTAATGCCTGCCGCAGAAAGTATAGGCAATGCCACGGTCAGTGAGCATCGGCCGAAACAGGATATATCATGTATTGCTGCTACATGTTTTTGCTTCAACATTTTTTTCAACTGCTTCCCATAAAAATTATCTTTCTAATTACAATAACATAATATAATCCCACAGACAACAAAAAACCTTATAGAGCTTTTTGCTTTGCACCATTTTTCATGACTTCCTTGCAAAAATTCTCTTTGGAAAAATCGTGATCTCAAGATAAAACTGCGAAGAGCCATCCAAATTGTGTGCATTTACCTTTTACAAACATTTAATAGTTAAAAAAAGGTGCATTTAATAAACACCAGCCTTAAACCAATTTTGAAGGTTTTATAAACTGTTGAATCTCTTAGTTTTTTGTGAATAACTATGCGCTTTTAACAAGGCTTCTCATTTTCTCTGCCTGGCCTTCTTTTATCCTGCCTACAGCCATAGCAAGCATAACGCATAAAGCTATACCACATCTTATTTTCATCTTTTTAATACCACGGATATAATGCTTCTCAAATCCAAAAGATTCATCCAGTCTACCGTTGACTCTTTCAACAGATGTTCTTTTGTTATAAGTTTTTTTCCACTTATAGCTCGCACGGTCAATTGGCGTGAATACCCTTCGATCTAGCTCAATATCTATTCGTATCCCTTGTCTCACCTTACATTTATTAGCATACTTGCATTCTATTCCGTATTGTTTGGCAGGACAGAGTTTTCTTAAAGTCCCGTGACTTTTTCTATCCTTTTCAAATCCTCCTACGCACATCTCCTGCACTTTTCCTGTTTCCATGCATGTACAATATACATTTCCTTTGTAATTATAAGTTGCGTTTTCATACTCCAGCAGCTGGCGTGTTTTGTCATTGTCCTTCCACATATTGCGAATATCAATAACCGGCTTTATTTCGCAATCATCCCATAACTTTTCATAGAGCTTTGTGTCGTCATATCCCCTGTCTGCTTCCAGAGTCTCGCATCTCTTAATAAGCTTAGGATGCGCTTCGTTAAGATCATCTATCATTTTATGAGCCTGCCTTACTTCCGATGTAGAGGCCTTAATTAGTTCAAAGGCAACAGGCAATTCATAGTCAGCATCCACTATTAGATGAAGCCTGTAACCAAACCATTTTACTACCTTTGACCATGCTGTTCCGTCTTCCCGGATGCCTTTATATTCTTTTTTAGCCCAGTCCGCATCCAAATCCCGTCGGCCGTCTTTTTTCTTGTTTTTGTTCTCTCCCTTGGAAAGGGATGAAATTGCTTTGCCATCTATAGCTAAATTCACACCGAATCCCGGCAATATTTCTTCCAGTTCATCTACCAGGTTATCAAATATTGCATTGACCATCTCTTCTTTTTTCTGTAAGTTACTAAAAAAACGGGAGTATATATACGCTTCCGGAACATTTCCGTTGCGAAAGCCACACATAAAGCGCAACTGTCCATTTCTTGATAATTCACGCCGTAAACTCTCTACGGAAAGGTGCTGATATACTACACCAGCCAAGACGGAATTCCACATTGCCCTAACCGGGAAATCATCCCGGCCTTTTCCTCTCTCTTTTTCTAGGGCTTGCATCAACTCTTCATCAGGCATATATTCAAGTACCAAGCGTAATCTTTCTAAATCTCCTAAATTCTCAATGTCACTCCAGACAAAAAGCGTTTGTTGTGGTATAATAGCCATTATGGAAACTCCTTTTTAATAGTGTGTTTTGTGGTCTCTTCAACTACCATTATACACTAATTAAGTGGAGTTTTCATGCATTTTAAGCTATTTTAGGTATTTTTATTGGTTTGGGGTGGATTTTAAGGTTTCTATTTATCTACAGCCCTCAATCATGCATTACACCGTATTGATTTGGGGGAAAGTTATTTTATACCTGCCTTCAAACCATTGGCACTACTATGTTTGCGGACATCACAAATAGCTCTTATAGGAATAGTAAATGCGCTAATTGCAAGTTAAATAGGAAAGAGATGCCGAAACTTTCGGCATCTCTTTCCTATTTAC
>JAQVXR010000067.1 GCA_028709045.1 Desulfitobacteriaceae bacterium
ATTGTTGAAATATTTAAAAGACCTGTAATTTTTCTGCTGAAATATTACAGGTCTTGTTAAGTAGCCATTTAGCGATTTTCGGCAACACTTTCTGCCATTTTTAACAACTCATTTTTATTAATACAAGAAATAAGCTTAAAATGATAGGTGTTGTTCCGCCATATAATTATCGTTCTATCAGACTCAGTTTTTCCTTCTAATAAATATCCAGTATTGCCGCCAATCTTTATTTCACTATAATCATTGTTTTCGTTGTCAACCGAGAAAGCTCCACTTTCCTGCAATGGGACTTGATCAAAAATAATCTCAATACCTTGACTGTTTTTATATTTTGTAGAAAAACCAGTCCCTGCTTGCACCGTTTCCTTTTCCTCAAAGCCATTCGGGATATATAATAAACGGTAAGGAGATTCCTGAATATCAGTATTGTCATTACTAAAACTAAATCGGATAAATTCCTTTTTATATTCCATTATGGTATTTAATACATGCACCCGGGAAGCCTCTACACTCATGAGGACACCAAATGATATGACAAATAGGAACAGTATGCCGACAGCAATTTTTGCTGCTATATGTGCCATTGCCGGGATTTTCATTTTCCGACGAGATTTTTTTATGAGATTTTCCATCTTTGCTTCCAACTCAGGGAACAATGGGTGGATTTTAGCCAGTTCCTCTTCCGAAGGCAACTGCTTTATTCTGTTCTCAAAATCTTCTTCGATAGCAACAGCCAACATAGCCTCAAACAGTTTTTCCCGTTGTTCCTCTTTATTCATTTTGCAGCTCCTCCTTCCCCATTATTTCCCTCAGTTTCTTTTTTGCCCGATGCAGACGTACTCGGGCATTATCACTGGAAATACCAAGAATTTCTGCTATTTCATTGTCATGATAATCGTAAATATATTTAAGCTGCAATATATCAGCATATTTTTCATCCAGCTGTGAGATAGAGCGCACTAGCAATGCATACCCCTCAGCAGCAGTGACAAAATCCGCCAGAGGGACTTCGTTACTCTCCAAAGTATATAGTACTTCTTCAAGAGCAATTTGAGTAATCTTTTTCTTTTTCCTTAGAATATCAATAGAAGTATTCCTTGTAATAATAACGATTAAACCTTTAGATTTGTTACAAGAAAGATAACGTATAATTGCATATTCCGGAGTCATCTGGACACTTAAACCGGGTTTAACTGGACACCGGTTCCGGAAATAATTGGACACCCGTACCGGTTTCAACTGGACACCTATTCCGGTATTTGCTGGACAACGTTCCGGCATTTCGTGGACATAGATTCCGATGTTTCATGGACAACGTTTCCGGAGTTATCTGGACACCGACCATATAGATTATGTGGATGTTATCAAACATTACTCCTACAATGAGAGTTAAGCTCATCATTGGTAAGCGTCCAATAAGACAGTGTATAGAAACTTCCCTAAAACTATGAGACAATCCTCTAAATTAGAGTTTGTAGAGTTTTTCAACCTTAATCGAAAAACTCCAAGGGAGGTTTAGAGTTGAATACCAGGGAGGTTACCAGCAAGTATCGATTTAATCAGTGGACTGAGATCATCCGTGAATGCCGCAGTAGTGGACAGACCATCTCTGCATGGTGTGCTGAGCATAACATTAATCCGAAAACTTACTACTATTGGTTAAGACGTGTTCGTGCGGATGCCTGCGAAGCCCTTCCATCACTCAGTGACGGAAAAAATCCAATTGTACCGGTAAACATTCCAGTGCCTACAGTAAATACTGACCATGTGAATCAAGAATCATCAGATATTGTTGTGCGTTTTGGTGCTGCAACACTGGAGATTCGAAACAATGCATCGGCAACGTTGATCGAAAACACCCTGAGGGCACTGCAAAATGTTCGGTGATATCTCAAAAGCAGAGAAAATATATATCGCTTGTGGGTATACCGACATGCGTAAGTCCATTGATGGGCTTGCTGCCATTGTTCAACAGAATTTTCAGTTGAACCCTTTCCAGAACAGTCTGTTTCTCTTTTGTGGTCGGCGACGCGATCGGATGAAAGCACTCTATTGGGAAGGCGATGGTTTCGTCCTCTTTTACAAACGCCTAGAAAACGGAAGTTTTCAATGGCCAATGAATGCCGAATCTGTTCGCTCCATCACATTCCAAGAATTTCGTTGGCTTTTAGAAGGTCTTTCCGTAGACCAACCCAAGGCAGTTAAAAAGCTGAATATTGGGGCCTGTATTTAACACTAAAAAGTCTCGCAAACCCGCATGATTACTGGATTTTTTGACATATTTATGATATACTGGATACAGTAAAAATTTAAAGGACTGTATTCATGACCACAGCAGAGAAGGTAAAAACACTCGAAAAACGCATAACCGAATTGGAGCAGGAAAACAAACGCCTTCTTGATACCGTTGACTATCTGACTCGTAAACTCTTCGGCAGAAGTACCGAGAAGACATCGTCCCTTTCTTTGGGGCAGATGTCTCTTTTTGATGAAGCAGAAATTCAAGCTGATCCGATAGCACCGGAACCTGACTTAAAACAAGTTCAAGGATACCAGAGGAAGAAGTTTAATGGTCAGCGTATGGAACTCTTAAAAGACATCCCACACGATAAACGGCTCTGTACACTTGTTAAAGAAGACCGTTTCTGCGAAACATGCAATACACCTCTTGTATCGGTCGGTGAAGAATTCGTCCGTACGGAAATCGAGTTCATACCTGCCAAAGTCAGAGTTATCGATTATTACCGCGAGACCTTTGAGTGCCGCAACTGTCGTAAGAACGGGAAACCCTACATAGAGAAATCACCAATGCCTTATCCAGTTATCCAGCATTCCATGGCATCTCCCTCCACAGTCGCCTGGGTCATGCATCAGAAGTTCGTCAACGCCCTTCCCCTTTATCGCCAGGAAAAGGAATGGCAGACACTGGGTGTGAGCTTGAGCCGCGCTACCATGGCTAATTGGATTCTGGCAGCGTCCCGTGACTGGTTGATGCCATTGGTGGGGATGATGCATCAGAAGCTCTTACAGGAAAAATACCTGCATGCAGATGAAACCACCGTCCAAGTTATGAATGAAGAGGGACGGAAGAATACCACCGATTCCTACATGTGGGTATACAGCACCGGCCAACACTGCCAACACCCCATCCGGATTTTCGAGTATCAGCCAGGAAGAAGTGGCAAATACCCTCAGGAATTTCTAAAAGGGTTCAACGGATACCTCCACACAGATGCCTACTCAGGATACAAGAAGGTTCCGGAAATCACAAGATGTCTTTGCTGGACACATCTTCGAAGGAACTTCGTCGATTCCCTTCCGAAGGATATCCATAGCCCGGAAGTGACCTTTCCAAGCCAAGGCATTAAATACTGCAACAAACTCTTTGAGATTGAAAATACTCTCGAAAACCTCCCGAGCGAACAGCGTAAATCGGAGCGTCTGAAACAGGAAAAACCCGTTTTGGATACTTTTTGGGCGTGGATCGATTCCACTAGGAGCAAGGTTCTTCCAAAATCCAAATTAAGTGAAGCCTTGAGTTATGCTCTCAACCATAAGGACGAGCTGATGAATTATCTTAATGATGGCAATTGTTCTATTTCCAACAACCTTGCCGAAAACAGCATCCGTCCCTTCACTATAGGACGCAAGAACTGGCTGTTCAGCGGGAGTCCAAAAGGAGCTGCAGCAAGTGCAGCCGTTTACAGCATTATCGAAAGCGCTAAGGCTAATGGCCTAAATCCGTATAAATATCTATATTTCATCTTCAGTGAATTACCGGGCGTACAGTTCGGTCAACATCCGGAATTTCTTGAGGATTACCTTCCATGGAGTCCAGATGTTCAAGGAACCTGCAAATAGGCAAAAACTTTATTTTACATAAGTTTTTGCTTTTTTTATATCCACCGTGTTATTTGACGCTTACGATGGTCTACTGTAATTCTAACCTGTCGTTTGAAAAAAAGCTAATGCAATTTATGTCGGAACAAGATCCAATGTTGTCAATGCTCAAATGGCTTTGTGAAGAACTCATGGAAGCCGAAGTGGCCTCTAAGGTGAATGCTGGTAAATCTGAACGTACTTCAGAACGATCCGGGTACAGCGAAAGGAAGCGATCAGAAGCAGCGCTGATGAATGTAATCCAGGAAGCTTATGTCAACGGCGTGTCTACTCGTAAAATCGAAAAGCTAGCTAAGAGTCTTGGTATAGATTCAATCTCCCGCAGTCCCCCTGTGTCATAATAGTTGTCATGGAGCTCCAATAAAAGTATAGTAAATAATAGCGACACAGAGGAGTGAAATGATGGCCAAATACAGTGAAGAATTTAAATACTCGATTGTAAAGAAAATGATGCCGCCTGAGAATCAATCTGTAAGTCAGATAGCCCGTGAAACTAGTCTTTCAGAAGCAACTCTTTTTAAATGGAAGAAACAGGCCAGAGCTAAGGGTATGGCTGTTCCTGGCGGTGAACAGGAAACAGAACGCTGGAGTACCCAGGATAAATTTTTAATCGTAATGGAAACAACCCCTCTCAGTGAAATTGAATTAGCAGAATACTGCCGTAATAAAGGCTTATATGTTGAACAGGTCCTTGCTTGGAGAGATGCCTGCATGCAAGCTAATGGCGGCGTTGCTCAGGAAGCATCCCGTCTGCAAAAGGAACTGCGTAATAAAGAAAAGGAAGTCAAAAAATTAGAGCAAGAGCTGCGCCGTAAAGAGGCTGCCCTGGCAGAAACAGCTGCATTATTAGTACTAAGAAAAAAAGCAAACGCGATTTGGGGGGACGACGAGGACGCATGATCAGCGCCTCAGATCGCGCTATTGCTATTGAGCTGATCGACGAAGCAACCTTAGCAGGTGCCCGTGTTAAAATGGCCTGCAAGGAATTAGGGATAAGTCAGCGCACTTTACAACGGTGGAAGAGCAATGCCACTCCGCTTGAGGATCAAAGGCTTGTGGCCATTCGGCCGACCCCTAAGAACAAATTGAATGACGAAGAAAAACAAGCAATCCTGGATGTTGTAAATAAGCCTGAGTTTCAGAGCCTTCCTCCCAGTCAGATTGTACCTATCCTTGCAGATAGGGAGATATACATAGCATCAGAGTCGACATTTTATCGAGTTTTAAGAAGTTCTAATATGCAACATCATCGCGGCAGAAGCAAAGCGCCTGTGAGTAAGCCAATATCCACCCACTGTGCAACTGGACCTAATCAAGTTTGGATGTGGGATATTACCTGGCTTCCAGGGCCAGCAAAAGGCATATATTTTTACTTATATTTAATTCTTGATCTATTCAGCAGGAAAATCATTGCATGGGAAATCTGGAAAGAAGAATCAGCAGAAAACGCAAGTATTTTAGTACGTCGTGGAGTCTTATCAGAGAAACGTTCAACATCGGCAAATCCGTTAGTACTGCACTCTGATAACGGCAGCCCCATGAAAGGTGCATCCCTTTTAGAAACCCTTTATTCTCTTGGGATTACACCATCCAGAAGTCGTCCCCGGGTTAGCAATGATAATCCGTACGCAGAATCCATATTCAGAACCTGTAAATACCGCCCCAGTTACCCAATAGGGGGATTTGCTACTATAACCGAAGCCAGAGAATGGGTCTTAGCTTTTGTAAATTGGTACAATCATGAACACCGACATAGCGGCCTAAATTTTGTAACACCTCATCAGAGACATACTGGCTTGGATAAGGAGATTCTTAAAAAACGCAGCAAAGTCTACGAACGTGCTAAAGCCGCGCATCCTGAACGTTGGTCCGGAGAAATCCGGAACTGGAATATTGAGAATGAAGTATGGCTTAATCCTGAGCGCTCTGAAACAGATGAATCAAAAGAAAAACAGATCTCATAAATTCATACTTAATTTTGGGAATTCGCGACAACTATCTTGACAAACATCGTATCACACATGGTAATCTTACACACTATATAAAATCTAAGGCTTTATATTTTTTGCACCAGAACCGCACAAAGCAAGAACTGTCCTAATTTATCTCGAAATCACCTACCACTTTAGCACAACAATCACCTATTCAAAGCAAAATTGGTAAATCTCATCTCCGTAATATACTCTTATTAGATAACCATTAAATTCTTTTGAATCATATTCTTTAAATATATTATCTTGTGTAAATTTATATATGTAGTTATTCGAACAGAAAGTATAATGTGCTGGTTTAGTTTTTATTTTTATTCCGTATTTTGTTAATTTCAAATATTCTTTAATATAGTTGTTACATTGATTATGCATATCAATTACCTTGCTCAATCTCAGAGTATTTCCAATAACTAAAACATCGTCTTTTTGAAAACCATTATTGTCAGTTACTTTATATTTCTTTGTTTCTGGGTCAAGAGATATATACTTTAAAGTCTTTTTGTTTTCATTCAATATAGATATATTTAAATAATTGACTTCATTTTCATCAATACCTGATGTAAAATCCATAACAAACCATGTAGCATACATATCAAGATCATTAGTTATTTTTGTTTTATCGCTACAGCATATATTTACTATTAATATATTTATTGCCATAAATATTAAAATCATTTTTTTTCTCATATTTTTCTCCCTTAATAAATGTTTATTATCTTCATTTATCTTTGTTTTTCATAATTTCTTCCAGGATGCAGTGATATGATTCTATATAGGTATTTTTGTTGGGCGTACGAAATGATATTAACTCAAGCTTAATTTCTTCATTGTCACATGTTTTCTGGAAAAATATTTGAAATAAATTGCGGGCCATTATCAGAACGTACTGATAAATGCGTTGAACCAATTCGTCTTTTATCTTTACACGGATACCTCTTAAACATACTCGTGCAAACTTACCAAAGAAACTCTCTATCATATTCAACTATGAGCCATGTTTGGGGGTAAATACAAATTCAAACCGTCCGGGATGCTGCTCCAAATACCTGCGAGTCTCTTTTGATGTATGCGCACTATGATTATCAAAAATAATTTTGATTTTCTTTTCATTATCATACTTTTCATCAAGTATTTTAAGGAAATCAATAAAATCGGAGCTTTTATGGCTCTCTCTAACAATGGGAATAATTTCACCTGTTAGGGTGACGAAATTGCTCCGCTCCCATCTGTCCGCCCTAAGCTGCTCAAAGCAAAACATTCCGTCGCTCGGTCTTTGGTGTGGCTGTGCCCCAATAGGGTAACAGTTTACCTTCTCCATATAAAGGTTTCCCCTGCGGGTGGCCTAAAGGCCAGCCTTGACATGGGAGCCTCTGGCAACCTGTTTCGACACCCAGGGCAGCCACTTGGGACCTCGCTTAGGCTGTTGCACTTTTAGGTAAACAATTGTATTGATGACGTCTTAAAAAAGTTGTTTCCCTAATTCTTTTTCGTTCAGCTTTGATTTCCGGAGCTTTGCCGGCATGATAATCAGCTGGTGTAATCATTCCCAGCGAAGTATGATAATGTTCGTTATTATACCAGTTAAAAAACTTATCAAAATATTTTTGGGCTTCCTCAAGGCTCGCAAACCGTCCTGGATAATCCGGATAATTCTTTACAGTGCTGAACAAAGATTCGATCTGTGGATTATCATTTGGTGTCCTGGGCCGGGAAAAATATTGGGTCACCCCTAATGTATTAAAAAAGAATTTTGTGCTTCTGGAGCGCATTTGGGATCCCCGGTCACTTAAGGAGCGAGGCAGGGTTTTATCCTTGTCTAGTAAATTTTCATTGATAATACCCATATCCCAAAGTGTTTGAGCACAATCACTGTTTAAACTGTCACTGACGTACCAGGCAACTGTTTTTCTGGTATGCGTGTCCAAAAGAGCATAGAGATAGTAGTACTGATACTTGGTAGTGGTTCGCAAATGGGTAATGTCCCATGACCAAAGCTGATTGGGCCCTGTAACTGTGCCGGTATCCGGTTTATTGTGTTTTTCCCGTCTTTTAGCATAAATTCCTCTGGCTCCGTTGATGCCTTTGGTTTTCATTCGCTGCCAGAAAGTAACAGGAGAGATGTAATAACCTGTTCGTTCCATGGTTTTTACACTTAAGACACGGCAGCTGGCATCTGCTAATTCCCGGCTGCTTAGCATTCCATTTACAATCTTATTTTCTAATGGAGTAAGCGCATTATATGGCTTGGCTGTTTTAGCAGCCGGCCTGCGGTTTAACTGTCCCTCTTGGTGACGCCATCTTTGAATACGCCGCTCTGATATTTGTAAAAGTTCACAAATACGTTTTTGTTTGAGGCCACCTTTAAGGCCTTCATCAACAAGTTCTAAAAGAAGGTCTTTTAGGTTCCCAGACAATCTGATTTGAATTTTAAGTTAAAGGCACTCTGATATTAAGCGCTTACGGTATAACGGTTTCCAACGGCCAGACATGCGGTGTAATTTCGTCCAGAATACTCAACAATAATATTACATCACATCTCAATTACATTAAATGTTAATTAAGTAGATAATAAAATTATTATCTACTTAATTGACTAGTATATACTTATGATGTCTAAATAAAACAATGAGGTTATTAGCAATCCATTTTTTATACAACAGAACTATTGTTCCTAAACGATAAGGGAGTAAACATGACTAAAACTTTGTGTTTTTCTAAAATAGTATGTTAACCCAACGGTATTCTCTACAGAAAAACCAGCATCTACAAACTCACTTATCCCTACATTAGCAGCTTGGGAACTAGAATAGGTTACTTCTACAGTTAGTTGTCCCCTTGCATAATCGTATAGCTTAATAGGACAACTTCCAGAAGCTAATTCAGGTCTATGATAATAATTTGTATAAGTATGAAAACCACTACCTGATGGACCTTCCCATTTATCGACAATGGAATCAAAAAACCGTCCTGAACCATAAGTGTCTACAAGTGCTAGAACTCCATACTCTACACCCTGATTATTTCCAAAGTCCTGTACTGTTACTAATTCCATATAAACTAAAGACTGTAAAACTACATCTTTTAAAGCTGTTACACTATTTAGCTTATCCTCAGCTTGTTTTCTGCTAATACCTTTTTTCTCAATTAAAACTTTGATAGCTTCATCATAAGTTAAAACCCTACTATAACTCTTCGTAACATCACTATCCTTTATATTTGTAGAATTAATTGCTGAAGCAAATGAAGAATTTGAAAAAGCCATAATCATTATAGCTATTATAATAAAACTGAATATTTTTTTATTCATCTAAAACGCTCCTTTATAATCTTAAAATATCTTCCATTTACTCATTAAATATTAGTTTTACAATATTCTTTCAAAAAACCATTTATGGATTGCTTATGCATCAGGTGATGGATAAGTAATTTGGGATAAAGCGTTTTCCTTTTTGCTTATTTTGCAGTATTATACTCACACCTCTTATGGCAACAAACCTCCCATATCATACAGGATCATTCTGGTCTCCTAAAGTTCCAAACCCCTTTGTTCTGCCTTTCCATAAAGTGGGTTTCTTATGTACTCCTCTACCGAATCTTTACTCTGATGGGATAAAACATCTTCGATTATTGCTTTTATTTTCATTTCTCATTCACTTTCGTGTACGTTCTCCTGGATCAACTATTGTTCTTATTGCTCTCTTATACTGCGCCTATCCTGCCATCAGTTCAACAGGCCTTTTAATATCCGCAAGCATCTTCTGACCGTCATAGTCAAAGCCTTTTATACAGATTCCGAATATGACCTGTATCAGCTTGCAGCATAAGGTAATCAAAGATACTTTGCCATACCATCCCCAAAATATGGCCAATAACTATGGTTGTAACAACATTGAGTATTATCAAAAAACCTTGCTGAAAACCATATGTATACAAGTTCTTATCTTCGTGGTCCCTGTCAATGAATTGGTCTGCAACACTTACTTCATTGGCAGGGAACTTATTTTCTAAGCACAATCATAAGCATTACCTCCTCCTTACAAAACTATAGTTTATTCATAAAATTCAGTATCACTAATATATGTTGCTGATTCTAGAAGCTGACCATCATTATAAACATAGCCATATGAAACCATTCTATACTGATATCCGCTTGCCACATACCAGCTTTCTCCCAGAACCGCCAAAGAACCTGATTGCGTTGTTGTCCAGTGTTTTACAGTCGTCCAGCTGCCATTCTGATATTTCTGCAGATATGTACTTATTGTTATCTTATCCACATTTCTTGCATCTACCGATGAGGTTAATAATGCTTTACCGCGATCAGTAATTTGGAAATCATTATAGAATACATTGATATTTGTAAACATAGGTTGTATTAAATCATTTTCTAATAATTCCATATCACTGCTTGCGTAAACAAAAGTCACAGGCAGCATAAGGGCTAAACATAAACACATAATTAAAATTTTTTTCATTTGCATAATTCAACACCTCCTTTCACTATATATAACTGGAAAAGGAGGTGTTTTCTTACACTTTTTTAAAAAAATTTTTTAATGATTTCTTTCAATGCTCTCTACAACCTTTAAAAGTATTGATTTATCAAGGTTTCCCTGGATATAAAAATTTTTATTATTATTGTGCCAGTTGATAATGTTTAAACTATCTTTTTCTATAATTAAGCCTTTCATACCATTAATATTTATTTCAAATATTTGACCTTTTTCAGAATCTAATTGGAAATCAGCTGTAACACTACCCTGGACAAATCGCAACTCATTATTCTTATGATCAGAAAAAATTATATATATTGTTCCATTAGCATCAAAGGCATTCTTTAAATTGTATCCTTCAGGTAGTATAGTCGGATAATAGTAATCATTCCATTCTGAAGGTAACTCATCTAAATAATCCGTATTGTAATTTTTTTCAAGTTTAACAGAACTAAATTGCTTACTTGTCTCTATAATCATATTGAAAAAATGAATTCTGTAGGCTTCAACGCACATAGGTAATACAGCAGACACTATAAAAATTACAATAATAATTGCTGCAATACGTTTGCTAATAAGTGATGCTTTTTTAATAAATTTCTCTCGGTGTACCTTTCTATTGTACTTTTTTAAGTAATCATAAAACCCTTTATTTAAGCTTTCAGGTACTTCAAAAAACCTGAATTTTTCAAGTAAACGATCTGTTGTGACTGTCAAGTACTTTTGAACAAATATTGCTAAATAACTTTTAACACCTAGATATTTCCAAAGATGGTTTCTCGATGTTTGATTCTATAGCTATCACCACTTAAATGAATTATCTCACTCTTATGAATTATTCTGTCTAAAATGGCTGTTGTAATTGCAGGATCGCCTAGCAATTCGCCCCAATCTTCTGGTCCTTTGTTGGATGTTATTATTACTGAGGTTTGTCCATAGAGCTTATTAATAAGCTGAAAGAACATATTAGCTTCATTTCTATCCATTGCCATGAACATCAGGTCATCAATTATGACTAGATCTGAGGAAATTATCCGTTTCATCTGTGCCTTGCTGCTACGGCTTATTTCCTGGGTCTTAAACAGGTTAATCAACGTATCCATCTGAATGAAGCTAACTTTATAACCTTGGTCTATTGCCTCAATGCCTAAACCTATAGCTAGAAATGTTTT
>JAQVXR010000068.1 GCA_028709045.1 Desulfitobacteriaceae bacterium
AGTTAGCTTGAAAATCTTGTCTGTCTCCAATTCATCTTTTCCGTGAAGGATCAGGTATTTTGCATGAAGGTGCATTTCGGACAGGGGAAGCGACCTCTTATCGGTACCGGTACGGAACTTATAAAGATTTTTCTTCAAGATCCATTGCAGATGTTCCTCGTTCTTATAGAATCCGATCAGGACAGCTACTTCATCTGCAAAGACCTTCTCTTTATCTACATACTCGGGTATCCGTTCATGCAGGACATTGTCATCCTCTTTTGGCTCCTTGAAGATATGATAGGTCTCATCCGATAACTTTTCATGCTGGGAAGTCCTGTCGAGCAAGTGATCAATCACAAGGTCGATAAAATTCGACTATCGATAATTCAAATTGACTGTTATAAGAATTGGTTAACTTATAAACAAGTTACGGTTTTCGTTATAGGTTTTATAAAGGTGAAAAATAGGTCGATCTAAAATAGCTCCAAACCAGCCATATGCTTTTTCCTTTTTTTTATTTATTTATTTATTTATTTTGCTGGTAAGAAAAATACCCTTATATTTGTAACCAATGTGTAATGTTGTGTAATAGGGTTATGAAAGAATATTTGTCATTATCGGAAACGGCAGAATTGCTGGGAAAGAGTAAGGAAACCTTGCGCAGATGGGATAGGGAAGGGAAGTTGGTTGCCGTCCGTGAGCCTTTGAGTAATTATCGTGTGTATCGCAAATCAGATGTCGAATATTTATTCGCTGATTTTTTTAAGAACGAAATAGAAACAGACGTTACGGATAATTACGCCAAACCTGAGAACGAATACAAAGTGCTGGAACTGTTTGCCGGTGCGGGAGGATTGGCAGTCGGCCTAGAAAAGGCTGGGCTGAGATGCGTGGCTTTGAATGAAATTGACAAATTTGCTTGCCAGACATTACGGAAGAATCGGCCAAACTGGAATGTCTTAGAAGGAGACATCAAGGATTTCGATTTCTCAGAATATCATAACCAAGTCGATGTTGTTACTGGGGGATTTCCATGCCAGGCTTTTAGTTATGCCGGGAAAAAACTTGGTTTGTCAGATGCCCGTGGAACTTTATTTTATGAGTTTGCTCGGGTTGTCAAGGAGGTAAATCCTCCTATTTGTATTGGTGAAAATGTAAGGGGATTGCTTAGCCACGATAAGGGTAAGACTTTGGAAGGGATGATATCCATATTGGATGAAATCGGGTACAATGTTGTGCCTGTCCAAATATTAAAAGCAATCCATTATAAAGTGCCTCAAAAAAGGGAGCGGTTAATCTTGGTGGGTATTCGGAAAGACATCATCACTAAATACGAATATCCCCAACCGCACAAAAAAATTTATAACTTGGGTGATGCCCTTAAAAAGGGAGAATTGTACGATTGTGACGTCCCAAAATCGGATGGAGCTAAGTATCCCAAAGCAAAAAAGGATGTGTTGGATTTAGTCCCTCCTAAAGGCTATTGGCGTGATCTGCCGGTAGACGTGCAAAAAGAGTTTATGGGTGGCAGCTACTACTTAGGTGGCGGGAAAACCGGGATGGCTCGGCGGATAGGATGGGATGAACCTTGCCTTACGTTGACTTGTAGTCCGGCTCAAAAACAGACAGAACGGTGCCATCCGGAGGAAACCCGCCCGTTTACGGTTCGTGAATATGCCCGGATCCAGACCTTCCCCGACAACTGGCATTTTGAAGGTCCTTTGGCTCAACAGTACAAGCAAATTGGGAATGCTGTCCCTGTGAACTTAGGGCGGGAAGTAGGATATTCTATTGTGAACTTTTTAAATAGGTATTATTCTGCCTTGAAGGGTTAAAATCCTGATGGGAATCTTTCAATTCCAACTTAAGTCGTTCGAGAGTTTCCCGCTCTTTAATAATTGTTATCGGGATATTTTTCTTGTATCTCTTTTGCCAGGGTGGTTATGGCTTCTTCCAGGAAGTGCCTTCCGTCAACCTCCAAGGCTACATCTCCTATTGCATCGATTAACTCGAAATAGAAATCTTCTTTTCCTGTAAGTCTGTGCCAGAAATCCTTGCCAATCACTACGGGGTATGTATGGGAGATTCTTCTATAATGGGAACTGAGTTCCGCTTCTTCCCCGTAAATCACACCGACGATCATGTCATTGATGCCGACGTTTAGGTTGTTAGTTCGCGCAAGATGCCTGACGCCGTTGAAATGGTTCGTGATGGTGGTGACATCATCGTGGTTTATGGTGTTTGGTCCTGCTTTCAACTGGCAATATTTTCTTCTGCCGTCTACTGCGTCTATGAATTCAATGTCTATCCCCGATGTGGTTGAGCCTAACCCCTCAAATAACGTGCTGATCAACCGCTGTATTCTCATCCCAAATGAGGTGTTGATTGACGAACCTAGCATCCTGGGTAAGACCAATGCCCTCGCAATGCTTTTCGGGGAGTCATTTCCGGTTAAGAAATTGGCCAGGTATTTGAATAAAAAAGGGTTTATGTTATATTCTGAAAGCTGTCCAGCTCTTTTACATGCTTTATGGATATGGCTCTGGACAATTTCATCCCTGAAAAAACTCTTTGCACTTTCAAGTATTTGTTCTCTTTGGAATTCATTCATAATGGATCAGTACGTAGAAAATATTACACTAAATTAATAAAATTTATTTAGTAACGTCTTTGTTCTCGTTTTTATTTTCAATGTGTTCATTATAAGATCCTGTGTTGCTTTGTCTTTTCCTGTATTCTTCTTGATCTTCTGCGACGAACCTGTCGATTCCGCTTTCATTCAAATAATATGATTTCTTTAACCCATTCCGGTCTAAATAATTTTGGTTGATGTTGTAACTGACCTCCTCCCATTAACTGGACAACGCTAAATTAGAGTTTTCCTTGTTATTTAACATTTCAAATTCTACCTCTTCCGGCGTTAATCCTTGCAAAGAACTATGAGGCCGGAAGGTATTATAATCTCTACGCCATGAATCTATTTTTAATCTCGCATCCTGCAAAGATAAGAACCAATTTGTATTTAAACACTCATCTCGAAAACTTCCGTTAAAAGATTCTATGAAAGGATTATCCGTTGGCTTGCCCGGTCGTGAAAAATTCAATGTGACTTTTCTCTCATAAGCCCATCTGTCCAGCTCTTTGGAAACAAACTCGGGACCGTTGTCAACCTTAATCCTTTCGGGTTTAATTCCGTAATGCTCATAAAGATTTTCCAGGGTGTTTACTACATCACATCCCTTTAATGATTGGCCGGTCTCTATGGCTAAAAACCTTCTGCTGTAATTGTCAATAACTGTCAGAGCTCTGAATCGTTGCCCATTATACAACTGATCTGAAACAAAATCCATACTCCAACACTGATTTATCTGATTTACGGGTGCATGATTTTCCCTGTGCTGTTCTGCCCTGCAACGTCTATGACGTTTGGAACGTAAATTTAATCCTTCCCGTATGTATAACCTGTATACTCGCTTATGATTATCTTTAAATCCCTCCCGTCGAAGCAGTGTAAATATCCTCCAAAAGCCATAACGTACGCGAGTCGATGCGATTTCATTCATTCTCATTAAAATCAGTCGATCATCCCTATCTTTGGGCTTATAATACCAGACTGACCTGCTAAGCTAACCACAGCGCTTGCTCTGCGTACTGAAACACGGTAATCTTCAATTAAATCCATTGCCAGTCCTCTTGATTGAGATGCCTTCAAAGCTTTTTTTTTAATACGTCCTGAAGCATTTGCTTGTCCAGTGACAGATCTGCTACAATTTGCTTCAGCTTACTATTCTCTTCCTCCAACTGGCGAAGACGGCGGAGTTCTGAAACCCCTAAACCACTGTATTTCTTCTTCCAGTTATAAAAGGTTGCTTCACTTACACCCATCTTGCGACATACTTCTTCAGTTTTTAATCCGCTCTCATTTTGTCTGAGTGCAAACATGATCTGAGACTCCGTAAATTTTGACCGTTTCATAGACTCAAAAATTTTTTAAATATATTATTTTTTTTGCTTGAAACTCTATTTTTGATCGGTCCGGTTTTTAGGGGGGAGGTCAACCGATTTGGTTTGTTTTATAATCAAGAAGCTATAAGATGAAACGTTCATTATTGCCAACGTTTTCTAGCTAATAAAAGTAAGATATATCTAACTCGTAACTGTCCATGAGTGAAAAAGATATCAATGAAGGACGAACTTTGCGGAATTCATAGTTTGCTATATGTTTTCTTTGGTGTATTGTAAGGCGTATTTCTCATTCCACGTCACTAAAGCTTCTAACTCTTATTTCTCTAATCCCATAAGTTGTCGGTATTTGAATTGTATTTGGAACTTCTGTCGAGTAGAACTCTTGTTTTTGTTTTGAGCATATTTTCCTAAAGTCGCATTCCTCGCATTTGCCATTACTTGGTCGCATCGGAAAGTCCCCCTCTAAAATTCGATTTACAGCCCACTCTATATTGTTAATGGCTGACTCAATAGCTTCATGTGTAATTGGAACATCTACTCTATTAGGTACTTCAGTGTTGAGCGCTTTGAGTAAATGAACTGAGCCAGTTTTTGCATTCTCTCCAAGAACTATATTTGCTGCATATGCATAAAGCTGAACTTGCAAGGATAGATTTATCCAAAAGAATGGATTCAGCTGTCCTTCTGGATAATCTAGCGATTTAAAATCTATTACTCTTGCTTCTAAAATATTCCTATCGCTGTCTTCTCTTAAAAGTAAATCAATTGAACCCGTAATTAATGCTTTGCCAGCTTTTATCTCGAAACGCTGCTCTAATGAGCGGCTTTGTGCAAAATCTTCTGGATAGCCTTCTGCATAATTACCTACTAAACGTTTAGAAGCGTTTCTGGCTCTTTCATAAGGCCCTTCTCTCTCAGGATCTCTTGAAGGAAACACATGTTTTAAATGAAAAACATCCTCAGCAATATCTTCTGCTTCTTCACGAGTAGGTGCAGTATTTGCAAAAAGTTGATGAGTCCTATTAATAGCAGTATGAGTGGTTAAACCATAACCAAATAGCTCGGGTACGGCAGGACTATAGCCGTAAATTTTACGAAATTTATACTTCATCGGACACTCTAAATAGTCCTTTATTTCTGTAAAACTTGTGGGCATTGACTCTTCATCTATACGAGGGCGTTGTTCTATTCTCTCAATATTATCTGGTAAATGTGTTGTATCGGTTACCACTGCAGGATCATTCAGTCCTTGAATTCTAAGCTTGAATCGGCTTGGTTTTTTTGGCCTTTGCAATCCCGGTTGAATACTGCTTCCTGTAACATATAAAAATCTTTCAGCCCGAGTTAAAGCCGTATAAAAAAGCCTTGCCTCACTATCATTATTTGATTGATATAATCCTCTAGATAATGGGTTTTGAATTAAGTTTACAGGTAACCAGCCATTGTAACTGCTTCTCTTGCCGGGAAAACGCAGTTGAACAACATCTACGATAAAGACCACAGGGAATTCAAGCCCTTTCATTTTATGAACTGTCGAAATTGTAACAGCATCAGGTCTCGACATTAACTCTACTTGGGTTGTATCATATCCAGATTCTGCTACATTCTCGAGAAAATTTAATACGCTTTGGTATCTTTGACCCGTATCAATACTTACAAATACCTTTTCAACATCCAAAATAATTCCACTGAAAACGCCTAAATCACGCATCACTTGTTCATGATTTTGAAATTGTGTAGTTGAAACTCTGAATGCTTCAATTAATTCATGAACTAATAATTGAGGGTAGACCTTTCTTCTGGCTCCACCAATTGGACTATGAATTTGACTATTCCAATCAGCCAAGATTCCCAAGAATCGGTTTAAATCAGCGTTTGGAAAGACTGGTAAAATATTAGAGTTGAAAAAAATAATTGCTTCTCTTCGGGGATATCCAGGAGACCTTAAAAGTCCCATTGCATCTCTAAGCGTTCTTGCATGAAGTCTTTCAAAAATTGATCCCTCTGCTTCGATTATGTAATTAATTTCAGCATCCGAAAGTGCATTAGTGTAGTCTCGATGATATGGTGCACCACCATTTCGAGTGCCTCCTTGTACTGAACGCATCAATATTGCAAAGTCAGATTTAGTAAGTCCTCTTTCTGTTCCGTCTGTCTCTATGTATTTAGTTCCAAGTAATTGATTTATTCGGTTGGTAATCCACTCAGCTTCATCTTCTTTGGTATCAAACCATAAGTTGCCAAAGTGCTGGATATTACCATCGGAGTTTGATACCGGTGCTTTATCAATTCTTGACGTACTTAGTTCAAGTTGAATAAATCTGTCTGATGCAGAGACAATAGTGCTTGTACTTCTAAAATTTGTTGATAGGGAATGGGTAGAGCAATTTTGTTATCTCAGGTCAAACTCAATTATATTTCGACCATCTGCACCTCTCCAACCATAAATGGATTGATCATCGTCACCTACTACAAATAATGAATCCAAGTGGCTATACAAACCCCTAATTAACCGTTCCTGTGAGATGTTAACGTCTTGATATTCATCAACCATTAGGTGGCTTGCACTTTCAAGTGCTGCATCTATCTCAGGATTATTGTTTTCTAATGCTTCAACAACCAATCTGATCATTAATGAAAAATCGATGTATTGGTCAGAGTTTAATCTGCTATTTATGTTTTTAAGACAAGAACCCAATGGTGCATCTTCTTGTTCGATATCTTCAAGAGATAACATTTCATCATTAGCCATTTTCCAAGCATTCGAGACTTCAACAATGGTTTGGAACATTGCAGCATTTCTACTTGCTTGTAAAATGTTTAATCCTAATTCATAATATCTTGACAATAAAAATAATTTTAATCGGTTCTCATCAAGTACTTCATATTGCCGATACTTCGCATTCATGGAGCCTAGAAGATTTTGGCAGAAAGCATGTATTGTCCCAATATACATTGCTCCAACTAGCGCCACAGGTAGTCCTGCTTTTTCAAGAGCTGAAGCAACACGTCTTTTTATGGATTCAGCGGCTTTTTCTGTAAAGGTAAATGCAATAATACTCTCTGGTTTAGCACCTTCATGAATTAGTCGTGCTATTCTGAATGATAAAGTTCTTGATTTTCCTGAACCTGCGCAAGCCAAACATAAAATCTCATTTGTATCATCTACGACTGCATTGTATTGGTCATCAGTTAATGATATATCGGTAGCGGTAAAAGTGTCTAGGAATAGTGGCATGATATCTATTTTTCAATAAGGTGAATTAATATGTGTGATTTGATATTCTCAGCTTGGATTCTACTAAACTCAGGTGGGAGGGCATTCCCAATCATCAAAGCAATTTTTGTTCTCGGTGCATCAATTGGAAATTTGTAAGTTTTTGGAAATGATTGAAGCATAGATGCTTCCCTTGCTGATATACATCTATCTTGTTCTGGATGTAGAAAACGACCTTTTGATGGATTTAAGCAACCACCTGTAATTGTTGAGGAAAAGTCATCCCATCTTAATCGACCATAGACATCATTAAATCCAACATTGCCCTTTTGATGACATTTTAATTGGCGATCTTTTCCCAAATCATTTCTACTTCCACCATTTTTGGGTATATCTTTTATTAAATTCAATATTTCATCTGAGTGACTAGGGAAAATCCGGTGTAATGGATCTTTTGAGATTTCAGGTATTGGAAGTTTACCTATAACTTGTCTTACAGTTTTTTTCTTTTTAGTAGGTTCTGCAATTTGTAAAGGAGCTAGTCTTGAGCCAACTAAGACCAATCTTTTTCTGCTTTGTGGAACGCCATAATCCTTAATGTTAACTATCTTCCAGTCGGGTTTATAATATCCAGCCTTTTCTAATTCTTCAAGAGCAGATGTAAATGAACTGTCAAGAGCTAAACCCGGGACGTTTTCCATCATGAAAGTATAAGGTCTTAATTCCTTAACAAATCTTACAAACTCGTTTATTAGTTGATTTCTGTCATCTTTAACGGGCTTAGGTTTGTTAAGTCTTCTTATTGAACTGAACCCTTGACATGGTGGACAGCCAGCAAGTAGATGAATCGTTTTGTCACCGAGTTCTTTCTTAACATTTTCAGTTGAGATATTTCTGATATCGTCAGTAAAGACTTTCGTCTTTTTATGATTCAGTTTGTAGGCTTTTGATACAAGTTCATCTATTTCGAAAGCCAGTTTAGTCTGAAATCCAGCTTTGTGAAGACCTTGTGTTAGTCCTCCAACTCCGCTAAATAAATCTATTGATATCAATTCCATGTCGAATACCGGTTTTTCTTATATGGCTTACAAAGTGTTATTTACGCAATTCAATCCAACGTTCAGAAATGCTACATTTAAAACATTCGTATTTTTTTGTGATTGATCTTTTAAATGCATTTATACCAATGTTTAATGGTTGCTTTAGAAAGTAGCTTAAGTGAGTTTGATGTATTCTGAGGTTTCCTATTGAAAAAAAAGTATACATCTCGTATCTGATAAACCTACCTTTATCGAATAAAATACAGAATGCAAATTTAGTTAATTATTTTGATAACTTTTTCATTTATAGCGTTTCTTTTGCCTGTTATGGATAAATACATTTATCATCTTCCGTCTATCACATCGATGAGTCTTTCCGGAGGATTCACCCTCCCCCTGCTCTTTGCACTAGGTTGACAGGAGCAGATTACGGCCGTGTTCTAAAAATCGATTTTTTGAGAAATCTGCTGAAGAACCTCCACAGTCCATCACCCGTATCCATATCATTCCAGAACCAGGAATGATTCTCAGAATCCAATTTATTGAGCGTTTACTCATTTCATAAAATGCTAGTTAAGAAACTGATCCCTAATAAAAAAAAATTCATCAAAATCTAATTTTAATCCCGCTAATGTTGGGTCATTGTGAATTTCTGTTGGGTTGCTGTGTCCTTTGATAAATCCACAGCATCTTTCAAAGATTTCATTCAATTTGTCTTTATGAGTGTCAAGTAAAGCACCATCAACTTTTACGAAATTAGTTAAAGCAATATTTTTTTGATACCGTTTTACTGTTCCCTGAAATATTTCATGTTCAACAAATAGTTCTATGGCTGAACGCAAAAATCCATAACCGTCTTCTGCAACATCTGCTTCTTCTCTGTCTCTCGGTGTGTTATTTAAAATCGTGTTGACTTTAGAGATGTAACTTTTTACTTTATTAATTTCTTCCTCAGCTTCTGTTATAACGCCTGTTTCTAAATATTCATTTTTTGAGTTGTAGAATTTATAAGCAAGTCCACTGAAAGTTGCTTGTTTACTGAAATACAAGAAACTGTTGAACAAAAGTACACTATGTGTGAAAATTACAATCTGTCGTTCAGATGAAAGTTTTAGAAGTCGCTTTGCGACTTCATCAATAATAGTATGGTCAAGTGAATTTACAGGGTCGTCAAAAACTATTGGAGCTTTTGTATTGGCAAGTTGCAACTCAGTTAGAAATTCAGCTAGGGCAATTGCTTTCTGTTCTCCTTCGCTTAAAATGTCTGCTAAAACATGATTGCTCATTTTTTGGTAAACCTTAGAATTACCTCTGTCAGTTCCAAAATCTAAATCAACCTTTAAATGTGGTTTACGCAATGCAAGTAATTCCTTATTGAAGGCAATTTCAAAATCCTGTCGCACTAATTCTTCTCTTGCTGATGTAGTTTTACGACTAATGGAAGTTGTATTGAAACTGGATGAATTGGCATTAAGTGTATTTACAACTTTATGATTTGCAATTGCATTTTTTATATCTGATACTTTTCCTGAAAGAAATTTTCTATCTTTCAATTCCGCAATTTCTTTTCTTAGTGCTGCTTCTCGATCTGCAAGATTTGCAAGTATTTCTGTTTTTTGAGTTAATGCAGTATTAAGCATGGTTTGCTTGTTAGTTAAATAGATTATAACATCATGATAACCAAAAGAAAAAGTTGACCCCTGTGCAACTGTATCTGTGATGAATGCAGTTTTCAATGTGTAAAGATTGGTGTTGTAGTCTTTAATTACTTTCGGCTGAACTGGTGCTTGATTTTCATCTGTACCGAAAGTATGTTGGTGGAAAGTAAGGATTGTATCAACTTGTGAAATATGTTTTATCAACTTGTCTTTTCTCTTTTTTAATTCAGCAAGATTTTCTTGTGTATTGTCATTTAAAAGTGTTCTATAACTTCTCAATAAATCTTTTGCTGAATTGTCAAGAGGTTGCAAACAATAAACGCAAGTGTCTCCTTCATTGGGATAGCCGGGCTTATCAATTATTTTGATATAATTTTCTGCTGCATGAATAAACGATTTGAACTCGGTTGTTTGATAGAATTCTACTCCTTTTTCATCAGCTATCTCTTTTAATCCAGTTTGTGATTTTTTTTCTAATTCTGAAATTTCCTTGTTAATTGTTTGAATTGCTTGCCAGCTAGTATCATTAATTAGCGTTTTGCCTGTTTCAACTTTTCCAATGATTGATTCAATTTCTGTAATTTGATTTTTCAAAGTTTGAATCTGTGATTGAAGCAATGCTTTATTCAAAGTCGTAAGTTCAGATTCCTTAACTCTTAGAGATGCTTCATGTGTAGGTGTAAAGTCGGAGAGTTCAGTTAATTTTTGTTCGGCTGAAGATGCAGATAGATTTGTAATGAAAGAATGCTGCGGAGTTCCTTGTGTTAGATTATCAATCCAAATCAATGTAATCGGATGAGCTGCAATTTTTCTTTGTAGTAATTGAGTGAGAGCATTTAATTCATCACTTACAAGATGAAATAAATGAAATCCGATCGGAGTGACTATTAAACTTCTGTCGCTAATTGAGAACTGAACACAGCTGCTGTTGAAAACTGAAATATTCTCAAGTTCAGAATCATAATTTGTTCCATTCCAAGAAAATGTTCTAGGTTCCCCATTCGACTTAAAGTTGATGGTTGCAGCCTGTGGTTCTGGTGCAGCATAAATATTAGGAAGTATAGTTTTATTTGTGTCATAACTGAAACCAAGTGTTTTCAGAATTCTGCAATAACCAGTTTTGCCAGTTCCATTTTCTCCATAGATGATTGTTACATTCTTTGCAAAGTCGACTGTTTGATTTTTTGCAAGACGGTTTACACCAGTAATTCCAAAAAGTGAATTTAGTTCAATAATCTTTGCAGTTGGTGTATAAGTGGGTTTTACAACTGTCACGGCTGGTAAACCAGTATGAAGATTGATTGATTGGAGAAAGTAGTTGAAAACTGTTTCTCTGTCAGCAGTTGATAAATGACTTTCAGCTGCTACAATTTTATTAATAAGTAACTTGCTCCAGTCTGAATGATTTTCTGTCCATTCCCAAAGAAAGTCTACAATTGCTTTTTTGTTTGGAGTTGTAGATGACATTTTATTAATTTGTTTAAATAATGTGTGTCAATATCTATTAATTTATTCCCTGATAAATCGTAAATTCAATTAGTAAATGCAACTTTGTAGGAAGAACAGGATAGTTTTTTTTCAGAGCGAGGGAGGAAGAATCCCCCCTTTGCTCTGATGGAAAAAAATGACTATAATTGTTCTCCGCTT
>JAQVXR010000280.1 GCA_028709045.1 Desulfitobacteriaceae bacterium
TTTTTATTCTTTTTACAGTGCTGCGGGGACTCTACAAAAAAAAGGATGACCCGATGGCGCTTGTCCTTTTTTGCTCCATTGCCGGCATCATGGTGCAGAGCCTAGTTATCGATACCGTCCACTGGAGACATTTTTACCTGCTGGTGGGACTGGCCTTGAAGGTAAGGTAACTGGAATGTCGGGGGGACGGGGTTATTGACAACACCCTTGAACAGGGCTTTAGTGCCAGGCACCAAGTAGGGTGGGGGTTAGCCACCAAGGGTCGAAGTCTATGTTTGAGGGATGATATGGAAGAGAAAATATAACAATATGTCCCTCAGATTATAATTGTAGATGCGTTTATAAGTACAGATAGTATAAAATTTATAAAAATTGTTGAACAATAGGAGCTTAAAAATGTCGAAGGATGATGAAATCAGGGTAAGAAACTTTCTCCAGCGCTCTGGATTAATTCCTATAAGGTACAACAAAAAAGAACTTAGAACACTAGGTAAAACACCCGACTTCAAAGTAGAAAGTGAAGGTAAAGAGGTCTTGTTTTGTGAGGTCAAGAGCATTGTTGGCGACGACTTTGAAGGTGTTCGAGATGATCCGACTTATAACAATATCCAGAACAAAATTCATGAAGCGGCAAAGCAATTTCAATCTGTTAATAGTTCCCATATTGTTCCCAATGTTCTTGCTATAGTTAACCATGAGCATGGTATAGATATAATTGATCTGTATTCAGTATTAACAGGTTATTTCTATACTGATAAAGGCGGAGAATACCCATTGTTTATGAAATATTCTCAAGGAAGAATCCTAAATGAGAAGCAAGAGATAGATTTGTATATTTGGTTCCAAGAAGATAAAAATCCCTATTATTGTTTCAATACTGACAGCATGTTCTCTTTAATGTTGTATGGATTGTTCAATATCCAACCTGACAAAGCAGAACTTTTGGAATAACCTGGAAACAGATCCCCGAATTATTCAGTAGCCCATGCACTGCAAGGGATCAGTTTTAACAGGTTACTTAATATCGGTATTGTATCACCACTATGAAGCGGTTCAGGTGAGAATTTCTGAGGGTAAAAAGGAGATAGACTCCCTGATTATTGTTACCTCTAAGTCACATTTCGGATGGGCAGATGAGATCTTTGTAAAGGCTATGAAATCTATGAATAGGTAAATAGATGTTGTATCCTTTTTCACTCAATATGATGATTTTAATGCTGAGAAGTGGTGGAAAAACCGGGAGGGTCTTAAGCGGGGAGCTTTGGATAATTTAAAGTTGATAAACTTTTATGCCTGGGAGCAGTTGGGTTGTAGGCTAGAGCATGAAAGAGGGTTATTAGTGGGGTGGTATAGTGGGTGTTAAAATTGAGAGTGATGAAAGGATTAGAGTTTTTATAAGCTCTATATGTGGAGTTGAAAAGTATGATTCTATTAGAGCAGAACTAAAAAAGCTAATTGAAGATACTGGTATTGCAAAGGTTTACTTATTCGAAGGTAAACAGCAGGCTTCAACCCTCACGGCGGAACAAGATTACTTATATGGGGTTGACGATAGCGATGTTTGTGTATTTTTAATAGATAATTCAGATGGCGTACCGCTAGGTGTCTTAAAAGAACATCAAAGAGCAAAAGCCCACCCTAAAAAGTCTATATATATTTTCTGTGATGAAAACGAAAAAAAGCCCACTAATGTTCAAAATGAAATAACTGGCGCAAAAGGCTCCAAGTATTATATTACAAATAGTTTTCAAGACTTTATAACGATAGGATACAATAGCTTTATTAATGATATAGTTAATATTTACCTAAGTTATTGTAGGGGAAGGCTAATTGACCCAGAATTTGATATATCTAAAGGAATTATTAATGAAGTCAATGTTGATGCGTCTGAATCTTTTGAAAAGCAGTTATTCAAGAACATGGATAAAACAAAAGAATTCATAACTAAAGAGTTGTTCAATAGGGCGTATAAAGAAGTTAAAAATTCTTGTGACTTAGATTCATATTGTTTAGATTTTTTGCAGGTTCTATTTGGAAATAAAACAATTAAAGATATTAATATCAGTCTAATATTATTGGCATTAGACGAACTCCAAAGCCCGGAATTACATAATGTTGTAGTGGAAAGATGGAAAGCAATTCAATATTATTGGATGAACAATTTAGAAAAAGCTATAGAAAGTGGAAAGAAAGCTTTGACACTTGCAAGGGAATTGCAACTGCCTAATTGGTTAATACAGGACATACTAATAGATCTTAGAAATCTATTTGTTTATAAAGGGTATGAAGAAAATGTAATCTTTCAAAAGAGCACTGCCCAGGAGGAATTAGATAACGAAACAACGACATTATTTTATCCTCTTTTAGATAGATATGATAAATCCTTCTACGAAGAAATACTAAATCAAGAGCAAAAAACCTCAACACAATCCCCATACACTGTTACCTGGGGAAACAACATAGACCAACTGGGTGGATATATTTCAAATACTTATATAATGGCTTTTTTTAATGGTTCGTTAACCCACATTTTAAGAACTTTTAACAGGGTTAAAGATGCGACCTTCAGTTTGTGCTCCCAATATGATGATTGGGAGTTTAGGATAACGCTATTGAAAATGGCAATTATTAAAGGAGATAGAAAAGAAGTAAAAAGTTTAATTGACTTGTTTAACGATGTTTATGGCAAGATGAATGCAGCAGATGCCAAAAGTATTTATGATTTTATCAAAGGTTCTCCAATTGGCTATCAAAAAGGTAAAGCAAAATTACAT
>JAQVXR010000281.1 GCA_028709045.1 Desulfitobacteriaceae bacterium
TAAAAAAGCAAGCTAATTAAAGCCTGCTTCTTGATTAAACATATTTTCTTTCTTTGCAGCTCCAATTTTTAAAGAATTCATCCTCTAGAATTAGCGTTTCGTATGGTGGCTGCACAAAATCAATAATTACCCCAACAACCTGGTTTAAGTCTAGTTTGCATTTCAATATTTTTTTACAGAAATTATCCCACCGCTTCAAGATATCAAAGTCCTCTGTTAGCCTATTGATTATGACAACAGAATCCTCCTCATATGGCGTACCCCGATTGGTAAGGGTTTCATAAATTGCTTCTTGAAGTTTTCTACCCTCGAAATCAAATGTTGTTGCTAAATAATATATATCGTAAAAATCTTTCATGCGTCCCGTAGCTTCCATTAAAACAATAATGGCATCTAATTTTTCCGCTACAGTAGACTCTAAAGAATAGGTCAGAATTTTAGGTTTCTCAAATTCCGGTAAAATTACCGGCAGGGTTCTTTCAACTGCAGAAGGCACAATAACATCCCCAACTCCAAAATCTATGCTAAAAGGTGTCCTTGTCCTGCCCATGTAGCCAATAAGATTGACTCTGATACCATGATAATCTTTAATCTCGCTAATCACTTCTAAACTCCTGATTTCAAATCTCATATAATCATGTTGATTGGGCAAAGAAATTAATTCCCTAACAAGGGCTTCTACAGAGTCTATGCTATTTGAATAGTTTTTTAATAGGTAATCTGCGTCAACTGTTGGCCTTATGGTAAATTCACTGAGTGCATATAGCAAAAAGCCTCCCTTAAGGACGAGATTATCCCTATAGTAGGAGCGAGAAAGCCTTCGAATAAACTCTTCTTGATAAAAAAGGTTTAGCAACTGTTGTAATTGAATGCCTTGTCTTTTTGACTCGTTTTTTAACCTAGCTAATATTGATGCTGCCCGATCAGCCATCACAACCACACTCCAATATATATCTGCACCTTGTTTCTGATATTCAGGATTTCAGCATATTCAAAAAGTTTCCTTATATTCTTCTTTCGGTCTTTGACGTAGCGTTGGATGGCATTGTTAAATACCTCTTTTTCAAGTTTTTTTTCGTAACGAAGAACATCACATATGGTCCGATCCCGATCAAATATTTTAACGGTTACTCCTTCCGTTTGTATTTTAACTATACCAATTTCCAGGAATTTGGGCTCCAGATAATAGGGCTCTATTGTAGGGTAATCAATCTCGTACTGTGTTTTTGTACTGTTTTTATCAACGGCTATTTGCCATGCTGTCGGTATCCGATCTGTATAGCCATAATACATCAATGCACTTTCAAGAAATATTATCGCTTGTGGAAACAGCCGTGCTATAACAACCTCTTCCCGATTAACATAATCAGTCAGCTCGTAAAAGCCACGTTTGATCCTTGTAATCACTCCTTCATCCAGGAGGTTTTTAATTTGGCGGCTTGAAAACCCCAGTTGATTAAGCTCAGCTGTTTTAAGGACACCTCCACGTCTTTGAAATTCTTTTTTCAGCTCTCCAATTATAACCATTTTGCACCCCATGACCCGCTTTCATTTTCAAGAGCGGTCTTTTAAGTGCATTTTACCATATTATTACTACCCGTTCAAATGATTTTGTCAGTGTATCAAAACATTACGCTAGGTTTTCCAAAGTTCTGTAAGGTATTTTCTTTCCTTCCCTGTTAAGGTAGACATCATCATTAGAGCCAACATACTCAATGAAGCGCTTTACCCCCACATCCACAAAGCGCTCTTCCAACTCAATAGCATAACAAATTCTATCTAGCTGTTCGCAAGCGATCCCCGTGGAAAAACTCCCCGAAAAGGGATCTACCACAATAGCATTAACCGCACTACTATTTTTAATGGGGTAGGCGATTAAGGGCACTGGCTTCATGGTGCTGTGCAGTTCGCTCCGGGAAGGTTTGTCAAACTCCCAGACCGTGGTTTCAGACCTTCCAGCGTACCATTTGTGCCTACCTTTTTTCTTGAAACCGAAGAGAACGGGCTCGTGTCTAAACTGATACGGAGCTCGACCTAACACCAGGGACTGCTTCACCCACTGGCAAACTCCTGATAGGTGAAAGCCCGCATCTTCAAAGGCCCGGCGGAAATATAAACCTTTGGTGTCGGCATGGAAAATATATATTGAGGCATCATTGGCCATGATTTTTTCCATGTTCGTAAAAGCGGCAAATAAAAACTCGTAAAAGGCCTCACCCTTTAAATCATCATTTTTAATCGTTCCCTGGCTTCCATCATAGGAAACCCCGTAAGGGGGATCTGTTATTACTAAATTGGCCTTTTTCCCGTCCATCAATTTCTCGTAGGTTTCGGCCTTGGTGCTATCACCGCATAGCAGCCGATGCCTTCCCAGCAGCCACAAGTCACCGGGTTTACTGATGACCGGTTCCTTCAAGGCTTCGTCCACATCGAAGTCGTCTTCTTTTACATCTTTGTCGTGAACCTGACTGAACAGGTGCTCAATCTCAGCAGCATCAAAGCCTGTTAAAGTGATATCGAATATTCCATTATCCAGTTCGCTGATTAAGTCGGCCAGTTTAGGCAGGTCCCATTCACCAGTGACTTTATTAAGCGTTATGTTCAGGGCCTTTTCCTGGGTTTCATCCAAATCCACCACTACACACTCAATCTCTGTTTCACCTTGGTGCTGTAATATTTTAAGGCGCTGGTGGCCGCCTACGATTTGACCGCTTCGTTTGTTCCAGATGATAGGTTCCACATAGCCGAAGGTCTCCATGGATTTCT
>JAQVXR010000282.1 GCA_028709045.1 Desulfitobacteriaceae bacterium
CAATTTTAGGCAGTTTCCTGGCCATATACTCCGCAATTTCACTGGAGGGGGTGATGGGATAACCAAAAAATCCACGGCAACCGGCAATTAATGCCCCTTCGGCCAGTGCTTCATTTCCTTTCATCAAAACCTTTTTCATACCATCACTCCCTTTCTACCTGAATGACGAGATCCGGGCACATTAAACCGCAAATCCCACAACCAGTGCATTCATCCGGCTGCAAAAGCATTACCGGGTGAAAACCCAAAACATTGATGGTATGATCGTCAAAAACCAGTATATTTTTCGGACAAAACTCCACACATAGTCCACAAGCTTTACAGCGATCAGCCGAAAAAATAACCCTGCCCCTGGCCATACTACATTCCTCCCCCTATGTGTCCTGCAACCAGGTAGGCCGCAAATGCAATGTCAATTTTTTAAGAATACTGCCGTAACGGGGAAGAAGTTGATCCCAGAACCTTTCCTCAACGCATAGGAATTTTACCGGTAGTTGCAGAAAATCCGCAAATTCCTGCACCTGCCTATGCCCCTCAATAATCGTTTTCAGATTAGTCTCTTCTACTAGATTAGGATTGCTAATTATTCCGGTGATTCTTACCCGGGCAGCAAGCTCAATCAGCTGTTTCACTTTGCTTACTCCGTCCAGCTCAGAGGAAAAAGGGCGGTATGGGTTTAAGACCAAAAAAACTTCCATCTCCTCCCGCCTTTTTATAAAACGGCTCAGGTATCCCATAACCAGAGAGCCGACTTCATCCCCTCCAAGATCAATAAACAAGTGATTATCCTGTTGAATAAGAGCAATAATCTCTGCGGGAATACTGGGCACATCCCCGAAGGACAAGTCTCCACCTGGACCAAAAAGTTTAACTCCCGCTCTTTCTAAAACTTGTCCCACTTCCCTGGAGGCGAAAAACGGATTCACCATGTCCAGGTCAGCCAGTACTACCTCCACAGCTCTTTTTGCTTCCTCTAAAGCGAAATTAATCGCTACTTCACTTTTGCCGCTACCGAACCCACCTGCGAATACAGCAATCTTACCCAAGTACTTTCCCCTTAAACCGAATTCTTATTGGGTAATAATAATACAGGATACCCGTAAAATCAACTACAAAGTGTTTTTTTCTAGGTTTTGCCTTATTCAAGACATTAATAGATGTCAGTAAAGATCCTTCGAAAAAGGAGCGTTTATGAGATAAGTGAGACACGAGGAGTAAGGCATGAGATGTTTAAGCATCGGAAGAAACTGCGGAGCATTTTATATGTATATATACATTTTTTCTTTTAATGGATATAAGAAACAGGCCTGGTTAAAAATTCCACTAAACCCTTTTAGTTGGGAGACAGGTCATGCGCTTTTCGGTCTCTTTGGTTTTTCCTTCGCTTGGTTTATTATAATCTCTCATCTAGTCAGCTTTTAAAAACTCTGCTGGTCGGCGAAGACATCGACCAGCTCAGATATGGTTTTTTCTACCTCGATTTCATCAAAGTCCAAGAGCTTTAAGGCTTCATCCGAGAGAGGATAGAGCATCCCATCAATGCCGATTCCTATGCCCATACTGACACAGATGGCATCAGCCAGGTGAACAATAGAAGTAAGCCGCTGGTTTAATAACGCATCCTGGGGGCTATGATGCAAAGCAATGCTTTCCACCAACTCCGGGGGAAGATTCCATTTTTCCGCAACACGGGCTCCAACCTGGGCATGATTAAATCCAAAAACCTCATTTTCTGCTTCCATAAAGGAGATATTGTTTTCGTCCACCCGGGCCGCCACCTCATGATAGGCTTCTTTCATGTGATCATTTAGGATTACCTTGCCAATATCATGCAAAAGAGCTGCTGTATAGGCTAGGTCAAGACTGCCAAACTTGCATTTTCTGGCTATCATGCGGGCAGCAATGGCTGAGCACTGTGAATGCCGCCACAATTCACCATGCTCCAGAGCATAACCCTCCATTTCCCGATCAAGAATATTACTTACGGAAACTGCCAAAACTATACTGCGGATGGTCTTAAAACCCAGAAATACTATAGCATCAGTAACCGTAGAAATCCTACGGGGAAAGCCAAAAAAAGCGGAATTTGCTAACCTTAGAACCCGTGCTGTCATAGCCTGATCCTGATTTAACACATTACTTATATCTTGAACAGTTGAATCGGGATCCTCAGAAAGCTGCATTATTTTGACTACAATATGAGGCAAGGCCGGTAGTTCATTAACGGCTTCCACTATCGAATCCAAAGTAATCTTATTCAAACTGTCAGCCTCCCTCTCGTTTACTTCCAGTTGTCCAATCTTTTTTCAATGTAATCCCGGTAATTTATTAGCTCTTCGGAAATCCTCAATAATAACTTTTCTATTTCCGATCGAGAAAGGGTTATTTCTTCCGGTTCAATCAATTCAACTGTCCTGAATTCTTCTTTCATGGTGAATCTGATGGCATCTTCCATGGAACTGGCCGTAAAGGTGATAAATACTGGGGCAAAACAGATCTGTTTACCGGTGATTTCATCATATATTGAATATACATCCTGGCTCATGTCAATATCATCTATATGTACGCCCTGTACAGGAATATTGCGAATAAGTGAGGCTTTATGCTGTCGCAATTCTTCCGCCAATTGCTCCGGGTTTTTACCTCCCCACAACAGGCGACCGGATTTACTTTTCCCCATAAAATCAAAACGGACTCGCATCTGCAGTTTGGTCAATTCTGCTCCCCCATTCGTATTTGCTGCTTATCAAACTAATTTCGTTT
>JAQVXR010000283.1 GCA_028709045.1 Desulfitobacteriaceae bacterium
GGAACTATGTTATTTGAGAAAATACCCGTACGTGAATTGTTTAATAAACCAAACTTAAACGTCTCGTCTGATGACGGTCAACTCGAACTATTTCGAGACCTCAAATCTTAACGGGACAGTAGTGACATTTCCCTAATATTTTGAGGCTTATTAAAGTCATTAATAATACCTAAATATCCTCTCTCGGAACACAAAGATAAAAAACTCTCAACATCATTTGTTTTAACAGCTTTTAAAATATCATCGTCTGCAAAAGCAATCAATAATCTACGTTCTGGCTCTTGAAGTTCAATATTAATCGACTTTTCCTTGGACGTAATATATTCATGTGGGTTTTTTGCAAAACGTCGTGCTTCTTTATTATCTTTAAGTATAACTTCTAAAAATTGTTGAATAAACTGCATTTTTGCAAGAAATTCATCAGATAAATTACTTTCATTTAAATCAAATAATGGTTTACTTTGATCTAAATTTTCCGCAAACGCCCCGTAATAACTATCTTCAAAGTTATAACCATTCAGGCACGAAGATAATAAAACACCAGTAGCAATGCTCCCAGTTACGGACTTAATAACAATTGGTTTAGGAGGTTTCATAGTTACAAAATTTATTTATTAATTTTTAAAGAAGTCTTTCTTATTGAATGCCTAAAAATAATGCCTGGCAACTCGGTTTCAAAAAGTTTTATCATTACTTCATAATTCTCTTTATTATGGACTAATTCTATACAATATTGACATTCGTGGGGGAAAAACTCTCTCTCTATTCCACGAATATCCGCAACCTTATCATAAATTAAAGCAGGACCATCAACATGTAACCAAAATTTATATAAATCTGAAAATTGGCTATAATACAATTCCGAGATGGAATTTCCATTGTTCTTGTCAATCTTCCCTAACTTAAGATACTTCCGATCTGTTTGCGATCAAAAAGATCCAACACACAGGTCAGATAAAGAAATCCATCCTTACACGGAATATAGGTCAGGTCAGAGATACACGCTTTCACAGGCTCATTTTGATTAAACCTGCGATTCAGCAGATTTGGTGCAACCTTATAGTTGTGAGAGGCATCCGTCGTCACTTTGAATCGTCTCGAGAATTTGCTGCGCAAGCCCATTTCTTTCATATGGCATGCTACAGTGGTTCTCGAGACAGCAGTTCCGGATGCCTGCAAATCCTTCGCCAGCCGGTGGCTTCCATTGCGTCCCTTGGCAGCAAATATGCATCCATGATCTTTTCATCCAGCTCCATATATTTGCGCCTGCGTTGGCCCTCCGGATCTTTAAGCCAGCGGTAATAACTGCTCCTGGGGACTTTCAGCACTTTACACATCACCTCGATCGTCCATTGTTTCGAGTTGTATTCCTTTATAAAGAGATAGATTAACGATCTCTCTTGGAGATGATGCTCAAAGCTTTTTTTAATATGTCCCGCTCCGTTTCAGCCTCGCCAAGACGTTTTTCCAGTTCAGCAATCCTTTTGGAGTCTTCAGTTAATGACTGGACTCCGTGTCCGGGGAAACAGGCTTCCCCTTTCTGCCGGTATTCTTTCCGCCAACGATATAAAAGAAAAGGGGCAATACCCAATTCCTGCGCAAGCTCGGAAACATTCTTGCGTTCTAAACTGAGTTTGACCGCATTCTCTTTGAATGCCTTGTCAAAATGTGTCCTTTGTTTTCTCATATTACACAAAAATAAGCTTTTATGCTTAACTCTGTGTCCCGGATAAGTTAGTAATTCCACGGTAATGTTTATAGATCTCTAATGTCATAACTAACAATAACCCATTCGGAACTTGAAGAATCAATTACAGCGGCATATAGTTTTTCCGCACTTTCATTTACACATATGTAAAAGGCGTTTTGATTCAGTTCTATTTTTTTCACAGGATACCCTTTCCAATCAAAAACTAATACAGTTTTTGAGTTATAATCATTTCCTATATTATTTGTGAATAGTTTTTTATCTGTGTGTAATGCATACACATATTTTTCTGTAGCACAGAGATCTATATAGCCGATAATATTATTATCAGATGGCAAAACCCTGTTCAAATTATTATCGCTAATGGGCTGATAGTTTGGATTGTGCAATCTCAATGATTTGATCAGTTGAATCTTATTTTCTTTTAGTTCTAAAAAGTCTATGTTTGAAGAAAAATTGAGTGAGTAGACAAATTGATCCTGATTGGGCCGTTTTCTTAAAACTCCCTGATTAGACAGAAATTTATGATACTTGTTGAATGTCTTCTCACTGGCATTGTAAATTTCCACGTTATAATCGAGAACATTACTATACTTATCAAAGAGAACAAATTGAAATTTTGACATATACGTCCCGGCTCCGATAAATAGTGAATCATTTATCGGTATAGCTTGGGAAAGCTGTGCGTCAATAATTTGATATCTCACCATTTGACGGGGAGTTGTATTTATATCCTTATTTAAAGAACTTATAGCGTATTTTCCTATAAAACCTGTTTGGTCATAAAAAAGATAAAAGTTATCTTTTTCAATTTGTCCGTATGTGCCAAGAGCCAATTCATCAGGTCCTTGTCCTATTGCTCCAAATCTCCCTACTAATTTGCAGGAATCAACGTCGAAAAGAGTAAAACTATAACCGGAATGATAGTCTAGCACGATAATATTTTGATCATTACAACAAATTCCCTCTATTTGAGCTAAATCATCTCCATCAATAAAAGTTGCACTCTCTTTTAGGATGATCTTTTCAGAGAATGTATCATTGATTGATTTTT
>JAQVXR010000069.1 GCA_028709045.1 Desulfitobacteriaceae bacterium
TCAAGGACGCAGCAGATAAAGTCTGCCATGCATTGGGCGATATCAGCTTCAGCTTGACCGATAGCCTTTACAGACTGGTCATGGTGACAGTAACGATCGTACGCCAAAAGAATCATCCTCCTAATTATTTTTTCTTTTATTAGACGGAAGAATATCCTGTCTAATCTTCTTGGCTAGATGAGTCAAACTCATCGGAAAAACTTTCTTCGGAGTCCGAATTTTCTTCGGACCACTGTTCGTCAAACATTGTGTCATTGCAAAGGAATTTAAAGTCAGGGTCTTCTTTTTCCAAGGGGAAACCGTTGGAAACCGCTAATTGACAGGCAATAGCTTTTTCTTTAGCTGCACTTGCATGGAGAAATCTTGCAGCCATTTCGATAATGTCTTCAAGATCGTCCAGATCACGTGCACATTTAAGTTCCTTGGAAAGACGGCAAAGCACTTCACAAAAGAAATTGGCTTCACATTTCTTGGTGGCTTCGAGATTCATATCTTTCCACGGTGAGCATTTTGGATCAAAAGAAGGATAGGAATCTCGGGGACAGGAAAAATTCTCAGGTTTGTAACACTTAGTCTTTCGTTCCATTCGGCGCTTGTGAAACATTCACATTCCTCCTTACACATGATGAGGAGAGGTATTGAGAGATAAGTGAAGAGAGTGATAAAGTGTCTTGTCTTGCTCGTTTAATTTATTGTATGGTTGAATAATACAAGAAGTGACAGCTAGGCTAAATATAATAGATTTTTGTAAATAAATGTTGGATAATTAGGTGGAATAGTTTTATAGGATTTAATAATTGAAAGAGATCGGACCGGATGATCTGCGGCAGTTATCATGCGGGAGGGGATTATGCTAAATGTATAAAAAATGGAAAGAAATCTTTTCTCTTTGCCCGTTATTCCAGGGCATAAACGCTGACGAATTAAATATAATGTTTGGATGCTTTAAACCAAGGACTGCTCGTTTTAGAAAAAACGACTGCATTGCCATAGCCGGTGAGCGCTTTAACGGGATTGGAGTGCTTCTCTCGGGCGAGGTGGCGGTTACAAAGGAGAACGCGGCGGGAAACCGGATGATTTTGACGGTACTTAGCTCCGGGGAAATATTTGGTGAGATGGCGGCTTTTTCTAAATTTAAAGTTTGGCCGGCCACCATTATAGCCCAAAAAGAGTCTATAGTTTTATTTCTGTCATCGGAAAGCATTGTAGGAGAATGTGAAAAGCGCTGTGCCTGGCATAAAAGGCTAGTGCTGAATATGCTTAGGATTCTTTCGGATAAGGCGTTAACGCTCAACAAAAAATTGGAGTACCTAAGCATAAAAAGCATGCGGGGGAAAATCAGCGCTTTTCTTTTGGAACAATTTAAAAAAACAGGGCAAGAGGTTTTTATCATGCCCTTAAAGCGCAGTGAACTGGCGGATTTTCTCAATGTAACCCGGCCAGCTCTGTCTAGGGAGTTTTGCCGAATGAGGGATGATGGGATCATTGAGTTTTACCGGTCGTCTGTTAAGATTAAAGACATAGAAGAATTGCAGAATGCAATTGAATAATTATTGTTCTTCAATAATACTTCCGTCTGTGCCGATGGTGACAACATGCCAGGGGATCATTTTACCGCTCTGGAGCATTGCCTGTTTAACAGCCTGAACAATGCCGCCGCAGCAGGGTACTTCCATTCGGAGAACGGTAATGCTTTTAATTTTGTGTGCCTGCAGAATTCCGGTAAATTTCTCTGCATAATTAACATCGTCGAGTTTAGGGCACCCGATCAGGGTGATTCTGTTCTTCATAAAATCATTGTGGATATTAGCGTAAGCATATGCGGTACAGTCCGCCGCTACCAGGAGATGGGCATTATCCAGGTAGGGGGCGTTTACCGGTACCAACTTTATTTGGCATGGCCACTGACCCAGTTGAGAGGTTACTTCCGGAGGTTGGGCACAGGCAACAGGCTCAATTACTGTTTTTCTTTGGATGGTTTTAGCCTGAGTACCGGGACAACCACAAGGAAGATTCTCCACTGACTGAGCAGACTTGGCAGCCATATTATTTTTCACTGCTTCTTCGTTATATGCTTCTGCTTCCCGTTCTTCGATAGTGATTGCGCCTGTAGGGCACTCGGGCAGGCAGTCGCCCAGTCCGTCGCAATAAGATTCAGAAACAAGCTTTGCTTTACCGTCTATAAGCTGCAGTGCGCCCTCGTGACAAGCGTCAACGCAAAGTCCGCACCCATTACATTTTTCCTCGTCGATTCTGACAATCTTTCTTTTCATTGGAATACCTCCTTGACTCTTCTGATTATTTTCAAGTTCATCATACGATAAAGATAAAAAAACATCGGTAACCTGGGTTACCAAAAGGTGAATTTCCCCGTTTATTATATGCTATCACTTCTTCCCCCCGACATGATATAATTACCATAAAGGAGGTTGCGTTCGTGGAAGATAAAACAATTACACTGCTTGAAAAGTTATATATAGAGTTTACAAAATTCAGGGAAGAAACCAATGAAAGATTTAATAAGGTGGATGAAAGATTCAATGGTATTGATGAAAGATTCAATAAGGTGAATGCTGATATTAATGGATTAAAGAGCGATGTGATCAGAATCGAAAACAACCATGGAACTAAGTTAGATGCATTATTCGACTTATATACACAGCATACCCAACAATTGGACAGAATAGCAATGGCAGTAGCAAGGCATGAGAGTATTATCATCAAAAAAGCAAAATAACGGGTTAAGTATCAGAAGGATGACAGACAGTCTTCTCAAACAAAAAACCCCGCATTTCCATGCGAGGTTTGAATTCTTATGGCAGGGGCAGAAGGACTTGAACCCTCAACCAACGGATTTGGAGTCCGCTACTCTACCAATTGAGCTATACCCCTGTGCTGCAAGGTATATTATAGCGGTTATTATGCTTTTCGTCAACACATCCGGGTAAAATTTCATAGCAGGAAATCATTTGATGATGCAGAATTCAATTACAAGTTTGCATTTTATCTAAACAGGAGATAAGGATATGACACAAAAGATCGTATGCATCGGAGACAGCATTACATACGGCTACCCGTTTGGACCGGAGCATTCCTGGGTTAATCTTGCCTTGAAAAACAAAACAGGGATGCCTACTGTCATTAATAAAGGGATAAACGGCGACACAGCCAGGGGAGTAAAGAACCGGTTTGAGCGGGACGTGATTAATTGCTCCCCTGATATTGTCATCATCACTGTTGGTACCAATGATGCATGGCTTGAGACAGAAGCAGAGTATTACATGAGGATGATTAATGCTTGCTATAGTCAGGCCAATGATGCCGGGATTCGGACAATTATCGGGATACCGGTACCGGCTTTGGATGAGTATATTGAAGAATATCTGCAAGTGTACCGGGAGCTTCTTCGAGAGTTTTGTCAAGACCATCGCCTTCAGGTGCTGGATTTTTACAGCCGGGTCAATGCTCTTTCCCACCGGGAAATAGTCGAATTCTACACGGATGAAGTACATCCTTCCTATGCCGGATACCAATTGATGGCAGAGATATTCAGTGATTTTTTAAATGAGTTGACCTGATTTTTCGTAGAGAGATCATCTTTTATAAATATTAACGCTCCTTCACGGCGGAAACAATTTCCTCAAGTAAAGGATCTCCCTCGCTGATTACTTTGACGCCTGCCTTACGGAGACCGGCGGTGGTAACTCCGCAGCCGGGGACGGTCTGTCCGGAAAAGGTGCCGTCGTATATTTGTGAGACCCCGCAGGAGGGGCTTCTTTCTTTTAAGATGGCTAAAGACACTTGGTGTTTTTTCGCCATCTCTTTTACTTTTTCCGCTCCCCGGGAAAAATGCCGGGTAAAGTCATCTCCACGAGAGGAAATAACACGGGCAACGCCGGAGATAACATCAGAGCCGTCCCCATTAGTGATTTCCGCCGGCAGCCGGGGTGTGGGAAGGCCCCCTAACTCTTCCGGACAAACGGGCAGGACAGGATAATCTCGCAACAAATCAATGATCCTGCTGTTTTTGTTATTTCCTCCGGAATATTTACAGTTTCTGCCTAGAAGGCAGGCGCTTATCATAATCATTTCCGCACCGTCCATTTTGATTGATTAAGTTTACGCAGGGCGCTAATCGCCCTGTCTTTGGCATAGGGATTGTCCTTTTCAATCAGCTTAATAATTTCTTTCATTTCCTGTCTTTTCGTGGCGCCGTTTGCCGGGCAGGGATTGAACATGACGGGCAGATTCAAGGATTTTGCCAGCTGGCTAATATCTTTTTCCGGGACATAAATAAAAGGCCGGATCACGGTAACGTCCTTAATGTCCAAATAAGTAACAGGTGCGAAGGATTCAATGCGCCCTTCAAAAAAAGTCTTAAGGAGAAGGGTCTCCACCGCATCGTCTATGTGATGAGCCAGTGCCACTTTAGAATAGCCGCTTTTTTTTGCCAAATTGTTTAAAGCTCCTCGGCGCATTTTGGCGCACAGGGAACAGGGATTTTTTTCCTGGCGCACGTCAAAAACGATGGGGCCGATTTTTGTGGGTTCAAAATAAAAAGGAATGTCCAGGGAATGACAAAATTTTTCCAACGGGGAATGATCGACGTCCCACCCCATGCCAACATGTCCAGCTGCCAGGGGGTATTTATATTTTGAGCGGCGTCGAAATTCATTTAACACATACAAAAGTGTTAAACTGTCCTTACCTCCGGAAAGGCCAACCATAATTGGTGCAGGGTCGTTAATCATTTTATAATCCTGGATGGCTTTCATTACTTTTCTCAAAATACTTTCTAAAGAGCGGCTCATTTCGAGTAAACCTCCAAAAGATGCTATTTTTTTCCTCCCAGCAGGAAATTTAACGAAAATGCCGAAATAAAAAAGCGGGGAGGATTAGTATGTTAAAAGAATTAATTAAAATTAAAGGAACCAGGAACGGGCTTGTTTTCTATTTTAATACAAGGGATGCTGATTTTGAAGAAATAAAAAATACTTTAATAGAAAAGTTTCAAAGTGCCAATGGCTTTTTTGCCAATGCCCGGTTTATTATTAGCCCTGATAATGATTTAAATTCTGAAGAGATCAAGATAATAGAAAACATCTGCTGCGAGTATGGCCTGGTAAAAAGTGCGAACCGGGTTGTTAAGTTGGATAGGATAACGGACAGGGTCAACACACAGACAGCAGTTTCCGCCGATAATAAGACGGAATATTTTATGGCAGAAAAAGATGCGGTGCTTTTGACAAGAAATATTCGTTCCGGACAGAAAATATATGTAAAAGGAAATGCTGTTATTCTAGGCGATGTTAATCCAGGGGCGGAAATTGCCGCAACGGGGAGCATTATTGTCATGGGAACAATGCGCGGAGTTGCCCATGCCGGTTCTTATGGAGATGATACGGCATATGTGATGGCCTTTCGTCTCCGGCCTACCCAGATTTGGATTGCTGATAAAGTATGCCGGGCTCCTGAGAGCCAGTTTACTGTAGACTATCCGGAAGTTGCTAAGATAGTAGATAACCAGATTATTCTTGAGCCTTATCAGTCTTCAAAACGAAGGGTGGTTAATCTTTAATTTTGACGGGATAAGGATTCGTTTTTATTTAAAAAATCACCGGGGATGATTTTATGTGAATAGTTTTCTTTTAAGAACCCATGGTAAGCGGGTTCTTTTATTATCTTAAGATAATAATTTTAAAAGTTCTAAAGATTCAAACAGCTTGTGGAAATGTGGAACAAAGTGTGGATAATTAATAACGGTTATTATTATTAGACAATTAATTTTTTTGAGCGACAAGTTTTTTGCATATAAAATTAATGTAATATTTTTTCTGGCAGGTGACGGGAATTTTAATAAACTGCGTAAGATGCAAAAAATAAGGATATGAAAACTTTTTGCTGCATAATTCATAAGATAAATTAGGTGGTGAACACAAAATAATAGGTCGGGAGAGCATATTATGGATTTATTTGTTTATGAAATGCCGGTTGTCGGAGCGGTTATGTTTTTAGTTTGGGTAGGAAACCAGGCTGGACTGCCGCGGAAGTTCAGCCCTTTGGTGGCAACGATCCTCAGTATTGGTGTTGCCTGTTTTTATCTTTTCCCGGGAGATATCCCTAAGGGAATTATGCAGGGAATTTTCATTGCATCTTCAGCGGTGGGATTTCACAGCGGAACTAAAAATATGGTGGAGTATGTACGGGACAATAATAAAAATTAATGATATCTAGCACTTCTTACGAGAAGTGTTCTTTGTACTATCAGAAAGTATAAATTTATAAATGGTGATAGTATAAGTGCAACTAAGGCTTGCCCTAAAGGACTGGAATTCCTACGCATTGTAAAAAGCACAATACTAGAAATGCTGGCTTGGCTTGCGTCAGATACTTGCCGCAAGCCAAGCCAGTATTCAGGAGATACTCGAATTACACAGAGGGAGTTTTATTTATTGAACAAATGTTTCTTTCGGTGTTATGATAAAGAGGTCGGTAAATACTAAAGATTGATAACAAATTTTTATTTAGGAGGCGCCATGATCAGATTCGGTCCGGCAGGAAATTCTGATTCTTTTTATGAAGAAGGTCACAAAACCACTTTGGACGTGCCCCGCTGGCTGCATGAAAGGGATTTAAATGCTTATGAATACCAGTGTACCCGGGGAGTAAGAATCACCCCAGCATTTGCCAACGCGTTAAAAGTACAAGCAGAACGTTTTCAAATTGCTTTAAGTATTCATGCCCCTTATTATATCAATCTGGCCAGTCCGGATCCGGTAATTATGGAAAGCAGTAAAAAACATATTGTAAAATCCCTCCAAGCTGCCCAATGGATGGGGGCAGACAGAGTAGTGATACATCCCGGCTCTGTTTCTAAAATGCAGCGCAGTGAGGCAATGAAAAATGCCTTAATACGATTGGAGAAGATTGTAAACGAAATTGACCCGGAGCTGTTAAATGAGTGCTGCCTCTGTCCGGAAACAATGGGGAAGGCTAATAATCTGGGTACCTTGCCGGAAATTTTGGAGTTATGTAAGATTCATCCCCGGATTGTCCCCACTGTGGATTTTGGACACATTCACGCTTTGGAAGGAGGCAGTCTGAAGGGTGAAGCTCAATTTCTGCGCATCATTGAAAAAATTGATAAGGCACTGGGTTCGGATGCGGCAAAGAATCTTCATGTACATTTTTCCCCTGTGGAATTTACTGCCGGTGGTGAAAAGAAACACTGGAATTTAAAAGATAAAGAATACGGACCTGAATTTTTTCCGTTTGCGAAAATAATTTGGCAGAACGGGTTGTCTCCAAGGGTAATTTGCGAGTCGGCAGGATGTCAGGTGGAAGATGCGGCGGTTTTTAAATCTACTTATCTGTCTTTGAAAAACAGTTCACCTTTCCATCCTACTGTGGTATAATTTGAAATTGGTGGCTTATTCCTGCTTGTTTAAAAAATCCAACTGTTTTAACAATGTTTTAGAAACTCCTTAAAAATGGAAGGAAAAGATACCAAAAATGGGGTGTCTTTTTTGTTGGAATTCAGATTTTTAAAACATTTTCCTGAAAGACTACAAATTTGTAAAAAAAAGTTAGTAAATCGTGCAGGAAAATTGTAAATAATGGATAATTATCTAAATATTAATAGTATAGTTAAGGAGTTCCTTTAACGCAGATTTTAATATGAAAGGAGTAGATAGCCTATAGGGAAAGAAAATTTTAATTCCGTAGTTTTTTTCAGAATCCTAAAGGAAAGGGGTAGTAGAGATTGAGCGAAAAAAGCAATTTTCTCATCAGAAGGGTCCATTCTTTGTTAGGGATCATTCCAGTCGGTATTTTTCTATGTGTCCATTTTTTAATAAACAGCTCAGTTTTCCTAAATGGTTTTTCAACCTATGAAATTACTATTAAAGGGATGAAAGCCGTTCCGCTCATTGTTCTTGCTGAATTAATAATTATTGCTATTCCTATTTTGTTTCACGGTATTTATGGTATCTGGATCGTTTATTTGGCGAAGAACAATGCTTTGAGATTTACCTATTACCGGAACTGGATGTTCTATCTGCAGCGCATTACAGCTGTTATCACGTTGATTTTTGTGATTATTCATGTTTACACTTTGAGGTTAATGCAGCATGAACCTGCGATGATAATCAATACTCTTGTGTCACACCTGCAGAACCCTCTGTTCTTTGCATTGTATATTATTGGTGTTCTTTCGGCCATATTCCATTTTGCCAATGGGATTTTCACATTCTTAATATCCTGGGGTATTACTATTGGAGAACACTCCCAAAATATATTTACCAAGGTTTCAGCGCTGGTTTTCCTTGCCATGGGGGTTTGGGGAGTAGGCATATTGATGAAAATTGCAGCATTTTAATCTGGATATGTCAGTAAGAATGTGAGGCTCAATATATTGATAGGGAGGGGTAAAGTTTGAGTCAACCTAAAATTATTGTAGTAGGCGGTGGCTTAGCCGGATTGATGGCAACAATGAAAATCGCCGAAAAAGGAATTAAAGTTGACCTGATTTCCCTGGTACCGGTGAAGCGCTCCCACTCTGTGTGCGCCCAGGGTGGTGTTAACGCGGCTCTTGATACCAAGGGTGAAGGCGACTCAACGTGGGAACACTTTGATGATACCATTTACGGTGGCGACTTTTTGGCAAACCAAACGCCGGTGAAAAACATGTGTGAATCGGCACCAGGTTTGATTTATACCATGGATAGAATGGGTGTTATGTTTAGCCGGACACCAGAAGGTCTGATGGATCTGCGCCGATTTGGCGGTACAAAAAACCGTCGTACGGCTTTTTCCGGGGCAACTACCGGACAGCAGCTTTTGTATGCCTGTGATGAACAGGTGCGGAAACATGAAGCAGCGGGAATGGTAACCAAATACGAAAATTTCGAGTTTTTATCTGCTGTAATTGATGACCAGGGAACCTGCCGCGGATGTATTGCTCAAGATCTAAATACCATGGAGATTCATAAGTTTGTCGGGGATGCCGTAATTTTAGCCACCGGCGGCGGCGGGATGATATTCGGTAAGAGCACCAACTCTGTTATTTGTACCGCAAATGCTGCCAGTGCTGTTTATCAGCAGGGCGTTTATATGTCAAACATGGAGTTTATCCAAATTCACCCCACAGCCATGCTCGGGGATGATAAGACCAGATTGATGTCCGAATCGGCGCGTGGTGACGGTGGACGGGTCTGGACATACAAAGACGGCAAACCTTGGTACTTCCTGGAAGATTGGTATCCGGCTTATGGTAACCTGGTTCCCAGAGATATTGCTGCTCGTGCTATTTATAAGGTATGTATCGAAATGGGATTGGGAGTTGACGGCAAGAACCAAGTATACCTTGATTTGAGCCATCTGCCCAGCGAATTTTTGAATCGTCGTCTTGGCGGGATTATTGAGATCTATGAAAAATTCCATGGCGATGATCCTAGAAAAGTTCCAATGAAGATTTTCCCGGGTGTACACTATTTCATGGGTGGAATGCATACAGACTGGAATCATATGACTGCTATTCCCGGTTTGTTTGCTTCCGGCGAATGTGATTATATGTATCACGGAGCAAACCGTCTCGGCGCTAACTCGCTGTTGTCTGCACTCTATTCCGGTACTGTTTCCGGGCCTGCCGCAGCCAAATATGTTACCGGCCTGAAAAAACTGTCCAGTGAAGTTGGCAGCAAACCGTTTGATCAGGAATATAAGCGCCAGGTTGAATGGGATGAAAAGGTTAAAAAGATGCACGGGAAAGAAAACCCGTTTCAGCTGCATGAAGAAATGGGAAAAGCTATGTTGAAGAACGTGGCTATTGTCCGGTACAATAAGAACCTGAAAGAAAACGATAATATTCTCCAAGAAATGATGGAACGCTGGAAGAATATTAATGTGGTTGACAACAATGCCTACGGCAACCAAACTGTCATGTACACCAAACAATTGTGGAACATGATGGAAATGGCTCGGGTAATTACCCTTGGTGCTCTTAACCGGAATGAAAGCCGTGGTTCTCACTACAAGCCGGAATTCCCGGATAGAAACGATCCTGACTTCTTAAAGACCACTAAAGCTAAATGGACTCCTAAAGGTCCCAAATTTGAGTGGGAAGAAGTAGATATCTCATGGATTAAGCCAAGGAAGAGAGTTTATAACGTGGATAAGGAGGTCTCGAAGAAGAATGGATAAATTTATTCATTTTAAAATTAAGAGACAAGACAAACCGGACACCTCACCACGTTGGGAAGAGTTTAAAATCCCCTATAAGCCAAATATGAACGTGGTTTCCTCCTTGATGGAAATTCGGAAAAATCCCGTAAATACCAAAGGAGAGAAATCCAATCCGGTTGTTTGGGAATGTAACTGTCTGGAAGAAGTCTGTGGTGCCTGCACGATGCGGATCAACGGAGTACCCCGTCAGGCTTGCTCCGCTTTGATTGATAAAATTTATGAGAAAACAGGTTTTGGCACACCTATTGTTTTAGAACCGCTGACCAAATTTCCTGTAGTTCGGGACTTAATGGTCGACCGGACAATCATGTTTGAAAACTTAAAAAAGGTAAAAGCTTGGGTTCCCGTAGACGGTAGCTGGGCAATTGATCGGGGCCCAAGATTTACAGACAGAGAACATCGGTGGGCATATCAAATTTCTCGTTGTATGACATGTGGCTGCTGCATGGAAGCCTGCCCTAATGTGAACAGCAAGTCCGGTTTTATCGGACCTAGCGCTATTTCCCAGGTTCGGTTGTTCAATGTACACCCGATTGGGTCTATGCATAAGGAAATGCGCCTTGATGCCTTAATGGAAAAAGGTGGTCTCCAAGAGTGCGGTAATTCGCAGAACTGTAAGGAATTCTGCCCCAAGGAGATTCCATTAACGGTAAACATTGCGGCCATGAACAAAGAAACCATTAAATATGCTATTAAAAAATGGCTTAACAAGTAAATAATAATGGTACGGTAAAAGGGGGGCTTGTTTGTCAAGCCTCCTTTTTTATACTATAGTATAAAAAAGGAGGCTTCCGCCTGCGTCAAAGACTTAGCGCAAACCAAGTTTTCTTTATATAATCAAATAGTATCACTTATGGAAAACGGTTAGATTTTGATTATCATTAGCTGAAAAACTGCAAGGGTTTTCCGATAGAATCAGTATGGGTATGATAGCAATAGAGAATACTCATACGGCAAAGGAAACAGTAGGGTAATTGTTAAGGTGTTAATAAATATTTTTAAGGAGTCTCATCGTGATAGAGATCGCTCTAATTGCTCCATATGAAGAATTGGCTGATTTAGCACACCAAGTCATAGAGGAAATGAAAGAATCGATCCTGATTAAAACAGGCCTCTTGTCTGAAGGGGTTGAAATGGCACGAGAACTGGAAAGAGAAGGGTGCCAGGTTGTTATCAGCA
>JAQVXR010000284.1 GCA_028709045.1 Desulfitobacteriaceae bacterium
TAGCTGTGGCTGTGACACTGCCGCCATTTATGGTCATGCCGTCAGCGCAAATCCCGCTGGAATTATCGGCGCTGCCGCCGATGGCTGTAATGTGTTTCGGCAGAAACTGTCAAGGGCAGCATTGTCATAATCATACAAACTGCTAAAACCAAGCTTCCGATTCTTTTTACTTTTTGATTCATTTTTTATTTCCTCCTCATTCTTTGTTTGGCTGTATGGTCAGCCGGTCGAGTATTTCTGCCAAGGCAATCCGAGCACCATTTTGCCAGAATATATACCGGCCGTTGGTGTCGGGGCGAGGCAGCAATTCTAAATCCCGCAGGCTGTCATATCTATGGTCTGCTTCAGGCAGGCGCCGGGTATCGAACAAAATCAAATGACCATTATTCAGCTCAATGTCCAGGGTTTGGCCGTCTAAAATATCAACTCGGGTTATTTGCAGCATACGTAATCACCTCGTTTCTGCCGGGCATGGTGAAAGAAATTTAGTTGCCCGGCATAATTAAAGAGTAGCAGAAAAATTTTCTTAGATGTGAAGGGTTAAGAAATCTTAATCCTTTTATAAAAAAAATTTTTTGGGATTTATTTATCTTCAAAAATATGGTAAAATAGTGCAAAAGAACCGGGGTGGAAGGATGAAAAAAATTAAGCTCTTAATGGTAGAGGATGAAGCCGATGTGCTTGAAATAAATCGGGAATATTTTGAAGGCAAGGGATATGAAGCTGTCTGTGCGGATACCCTTTCTAAGGCACGTTTTCTGTTAGAGGAGCATGCACCGGATTTGATTCTTTTGGACGTGATGATGCCGGATGGGTCAGGCTTTGACTTTTGTGCAGAGCTGCGGCAAAAAACAAACGCCCCCATCATCTTCCTGACGTGCAGGGATGAAAATGAGAGCGTTGTAAAAGGTCTTTTGCGGGGCGGGGATGATTATGTCACCAAGCCCTATGATTTAAATATACTTAGCGCCAGGGTTGGAGCCCAGCTTCGGAGGTCGGGCATTATGAATGCCGGGAAGATTGAGTTAGCTCCCTTGGTTGTGGATTTTTTATCCGGTGAAGCAACTCTTGACGGGGAACGGATTCCTCTGACCCAAAAGGAATTACAGCTTCTTGGCTGCTTTGCCTTGTTTGCGGGCAGGCGGCTCAGCTGCGAAGAAATCTACCGACGTGCTTGGGGAGAGGCACCAGTCGGTGCTTCAGGAAGCATAAAAACTCATGTTGCCAACCTGCGCAAAAAGCTAAAGTTAGATGATGGCGGCTGGTTTGAATTGGTAAGCTCAGGCAAGAACGAATACACTTTCAGCAAGGTCAGGTATTAGTCCTTATGACGCATTATTCTTTATAGATAGGCAGGGCGAAAAACACTGAGGTGCCATGTCCGTCTTTACTTTCTATCCGGATTTGACCGCCGTGCTGCTCTACAATATGCTTACAAATATATAATCCAAGTCCGGTGCCGGTATCCTGACCGCCGCCGGATTTTTGTTTTTTGTTGTAGCGCCCAAAGATATGAGGCAGCTGTTCAGCCGAAATTCCCACTCCGGTATCCGACACACAAATTAAAATGTCGTCATTTTCCTTTTTGGCCGATAAAGTAATCAAACCACTAATTGTGAAGCGCACTGCATTGGAAATCAGATTAACTATGACCTGTGAAATTCTCCCGGGGTCGGCATAAACGGCAGGCAGACCACTTTCGATGCGGATATCCAGCCGGTTTTGGTTTTTATTGAGGATGGGATAATGGGTTTCAACGGCAGTATGGATGATTTCATCCACATAGCATTGAACCGGCTCCATGACCATACGCCCTTCCTCCATGCGGGTAAGATCTAAGATTTGACCTACCATTAAGGAAAGCCGTTCAGCCTCAGAGGAAATCAGTGTCATCCTGCGGGCTACTTCATCGCCATTCGGCGTGTCAGGCTTTTCCGCAAGCTGCTTTGTGGTTTGAGCATAGCCTGATATCACAGTCAGGGGAGTTTTGAGTTCATGGGAAACATTCCCTAAAAACTCGGTTTTAAGCCTATTCAAGCTTTCCAAAGCCGCTTTTTCCGTTTCTAATTTTTCCTCCGCTTCCTTGGCCTCTCCCAAGACCCGATTGTTCATTTGGAAGAGAGAAACCGTCTGCGCCAGTACAAAGATTAGCATAGCGCCTCCGGTGATAGGCGCATTGGGTCCATCACCAAAGATATCGCTGTACATTATTATATCAGACAGGACGGCAAGATAAAACACTGCTATTCCAAACATAGCTGCACCCTGCTCCTTGTTGGGATTACGCATATTCCAAAATAAAATTGCAATGCCCGGAACAATACACACAACAAGTAAAAGCTGATAGTATTTTAAGATTGAGGTATAAAAAAGAGAATCCCCCAATAGAATAAAGGCACCATAGACACAGGAACCTATAATTGCCGTAGACAAAATAATCTGTAAAAACCTCCCAGTAGTATATTGTCCCAAATACAAGGAAAGGAAAATTGTCACTAACACCATGCTAAGATATTCCAGCATAAAGGATAGGTTGCCGGGTATGGGGAAATAAACCCAAGCCTGACTTTGGAGGCATTCCCTTAGTGCCATGACTATGCAGGCAAGGGCGAAATATAAGGTTGCTCTTGTGCGGGACAGCATGAGGTATATTCCAAGCAGCAATACAGCCGCGCATAAAAACGCACCCGTCACTGCAATTCCCTTTATACGCTCAGGTAGGAACTGATCAGCAAACCTTTCGCTTTTGCTTA
>JAQVXR010000285.1 GCA_028709045.1 Desulfitobacteriaceae bacterium
TCCCATATTTAACGAAAAAATATTGAAAAGAAGAATAAAAAAAGAAAATAATCGCAGATTTAATATGTAAAAGTTAACATTCGATTTGACAATTCAGCTATGTACAACGCATATAGCGCACTTCAATATTTTTTCTTTTCGAATCCCCTCCCAAAAAGCCCAAGAGGGCGTTTGAAAGGAGAAAATATTGTCAGACTTATCGAAACTTATTTACATGTGTCTGTAACATCGAGTCCCATTTTTACATTTAATAGGAAAAATCTGCGATTACACTTTATATCCTCTTATCTCTACTTTTCTTTAGATTATCAGAGATATTCTGTCGTTTATTAATCTCTCTTTGAGTTTTCTCCTCCTTCGGCACTCTCGGATCATTCCACGATTCCTTATATTCAACATCAGCTATATTATCTTTCCAGAGATACGGATACGCAAAAGTGCCGATACCGTACCATTTTACTTTAACCTGGGTGACATATCCTTTTTCAACCAGTATTTTATCCCTGATACGCATTTCATACTTCCCATGTTTAACGAAACTATCCGGATTTTCCTTGCTGGAAAATACTCTGTCTTTTTCATCATTGAGGAATATATACGAAGAGAATTTGCTTTTCCCATCCTTATTTGTCATGTTTTCAAGGAAAATATATCCGCCAGCTTTCAATACTTTTTCCTGTTCGGGACTCAGTTCCACTCCTAATAGAACAAGGTTACGTTTGGTTGGAGGAGCATATTTCTTTGGCTTTTCAGATACTTGTTTCTCCTGTCTTTCCTGTTGTTTTTTCTTTTCTAGCTGCTGCTTTTCTTGTGTTTGTCTGTTTTTCTCAAATTCTTTTCTCAGGTTTCCAAAGCTGAATTTCCGATCAATCTGAGAGCCTTTGAAAGATATGTTGTTAAGGCTGAACGATATACCTTCTATCTCGTTTGTATTTCTTTTCAGTTTAAATTCCGTCTTGATCTTCATGAATCCGAGTACGGTTTGTAAATCTTTTTCGCTCTTACAATAAGGTAAAGCGGTCTTAATGGCATCATGGATTTTATACTTTACCTTATCAGGGTTATCGAGTTTTTCCCGCTTCACCTTCTCTTTCCCCCTACCATAAGCCAGGTTATATTTATCCTTTAGCTTCTTACAAATTTTGATATTCCGTTTATAATCCTGATTGACCGAGATTAATTTGAGGCCATTATCAATGCGGTTATACACAATATGCAGATGGTCGTTATCGGTATTATGATGCCGGACAATGATATATTGAGTATTCTTTATACCCATTTCCTGCATATATTCTTTTGCCAGTTGGAGCATAAAATCATCAGTCATTCGAGGTTTATCTTCGGGAGAAAACGATATAGGTATATGCCCGACAGGCTGCTTTATCTCTTTTCTACCAGATCGTTGCATGGCAAAACTGTGGATCATATTTCTTGTACTATCTGCAAAGACTCCTTCTGTTTCGAGTAAGGTGGCTGTATCATTCATAACATAAGATACACAGCCTTTAAAGGATTTTCCTTTGATATTTTTAGCGATCATCTAATAGTTCCCTGATTTGAAAGGCAATATGTGCTATTTCCAGGCTAACCTGTGTAAATCCTGATTTATTGGCTTGTTTAGCTACCTGGTTCAGGTTGTTTGACATGCCTGCCAGATTTCGCATCAGATCGAGTTCTTCCAATGTAAAACGTGATTTAATTCCTCCTTTAAGTGTCATTTCCCGTGCATATTGAGTAGGCTTCATACCCAGTTTTTCTGCTTTTTCTTTTATGGAATCATAATCCTGTTCTGTCAATTTAAGATTGATTGAAACGGAAAGTTTCTTCTTCTCTTTCTTTGGGCGCCCTCTGCGGAGAGTCTTTGCTACCAATTTATTATCTTTTTTCTTATTTTCCATAGCCGTTTCTTTTCAGGTTATGGAATACCTCTGGATACTTCCCAGTATTCTGGCAAGTCGAAACGGAAGCGACCAACGATAGATGAAGTGTAGGCTTGCCCCACAGCTTTTTGGCGTTGCAACCATCGGGAGCAATAAAAAAGGGCTGTTCGGTGACCTCAAAATATGCGACCGGCGGGAGCGAATTTTGAAGCAGAAGATAAATTCAAGGTACGCCGGATTTATTTTTTGCGTGGTCACAGCCCCGCAGGGCAAGGTATGCATGGAAGTAATCCAAAAAGCCTCGGAGAGATTTTTGGGTTACCCGTGCGATTACCTTGCTCCTTTGGCAATCGAAAAAAAAGAAAGAAGCGGGAGCTTCTGCCTTTTTTGAACGATAGTCAATATTCGAACTGGGCGGGCTTAAATAGAGAATGCCCGGCTTTTGCAATACAGGTACTGTATTGCCACCAGCTCTTCATGGGTAAAGAGAGCCATCTGATAGCATTGATTGGATAAATCTTTTCATTTATTTTAATTTTAGAATGCAGCCTTAAGCGGATGCTTCGGACAAATATAGGCTCTATTTCTGATAGTTAAACACTTGCTGATATTTATGCATTGGGATGCATTTATTTGCCACCCATAACACTAATCTAAACCGACTTTAGCTACTTCCGTTAGTAATATGGGTAATATCACTCATGATTTTTTAGTATCTTTGGAATATGTACCAGTCTAGTGATAAACATATTCAGGAAGATGTAGCCAAGTTACAGTTTAGAGATGTTGGGCAGTGTATTGATCGTTTTTCTCAAGTTAACTATCGAACGGCTTTATCTGTAAACCCCAATACAAACCCTACATCA
>JAQVXR010000286.1 GCA_028709045.1 Desulfitobacteriaceae bacterium
GATTTTCCCGAACCGTTTTCGCCGACAAAAAAAGTAACTTTCCTGTGGAAAGAAATGCTCTTCACCCCGGAAAAAGCCGGAATATTGAATGGGTATTCTTTTTTGTCTGGTACTGCAGCCCAATTAAACCGAATTTCTTTTAAGTACGGCAAAGGAAAACCTCCATCCTTCCTCTACTGGCTTCTGGTTTCATCTTAAACTAACACCCAAGGTGATAGTCAAGAGGAAGCAAGAGAACCGTCCCTGTTTACCCCCATGACAGAATAGCATTTATCCTATATAATACGTTTATTCGACTGCTAGCATATTAAAATACTATTAAGGGTGTGTGACAAATTATCAAGATGGTATTAAACATACTTCAGAAGTATAAAATTGGTTTGAGAACTATAAAAACTACCTTAGCGGTATTTTTTTGCCTGGTAATGCAATTAATTTTTTCCGTAGATCAGATGCATATTTTTTATGCAATCATTGCCGCCATTGTGTGCATGCGGGAAACCACTGAAAAGTCCGTCTTGATTAGCGTACAGCGCTTTATTGGCACATTAATCGGCGGGATAATCGGTTTTATCTTAATTAATACCAATCAATATATTCCTTATTATAATGAAGGAATGTATATTGTAATTCTACCCATATGCATTACGCTGTGCATTTCCATTTGTGCCTTATTGAAAAAGCAAAATGCCGTGGTTATTTGCTGCGTCGTTCTTCTGGGTATCGCATTAGATCCTACTTTAAACATGAATAATACTTTATGGTATATCATCTTAAGAATATTTTATACCACCATAGGAATCATCATTACAACGTTGCTTAATAGATACCTTTTCCCTAACGTGGAAGAAGAAGCTTTTTAAGATGATATACCGCAATAGCCTAAAGTAAAGTCGATTTTTCCGAACCGTTTTCGCCAACAAAAAAGTAACTTTCCTGTGAAAAGAAATGCTCTTTACCCCAGAAATAGCTTAAATGATTTGCTATTTTCCCGACTCATTTATCATCGGTCGCCCTGCCGTCTCCTGTGACCGGAATAACTTCACCTAAGTATTTGGGAAGAGGTTTAAATATTTTCGCTGTCAGAAAGTCCTTATTCCGCGCCGCGATTTCCCTGAGTTCACTTTTCAGCATTGCCCCATGGTAAATATGCTTGTCGGCGGCAACCCCATAAGCTTCTAAACCCAATTCCCGAGCGATAAATACTGCACGCATTAGATGATACTCTTGGCTTGTGATGATCACCTTTTTTACTTGGAAAATATCCCGCGCCCGATATAAGCTTTCGTATGTACTAAAACCGGCATGGTCCATAAAGATATCTTCGGAGGGTACGCCTTTTTCCATGAGGAAGCTTTTCATCGTATTAACTTCATCATAATCTTTCCGGCCGTGATCACCGCTCACAATTATTTTCTTGGCCTTGCCCTTTTTGTATAATTCATAACCGGTGGTCAACCGATCATTAAGCATTAATGAAACATTGCCATTAGCATAGACCCGGGCGCCTAAAACAAGAATAGCATCCCCTCCCTGGACACTTTCCGCTGCAGTAATATATTTTTGGCCTACTTCCTGCACATAATGATTAACAAAAAGAACGATCGCAAAAATAAATACAGCCAAAAAGCCCAGAGAGATTATGATCCGTTTTCGACGTTTATTCCCGGTGAAATTTTCATTAATTGAGTTTTGTTTTATCTTCATTTTTATCTGCCCCTTCGTGCTGCTGCCTTTCGACTTTGAGTTAGCAAGAGAACCGTCCCTATGCTTCATCCGACTCATTCTGCATCCCAGAAAGGGTCATTACTCCGGTCGGATTCAGGTGCAAAGGGCGAGCATACCAATTTATGGCCTAAATAATAGGCAAAACCGATGATGGTTTCCACCGGAGCCAAATATCCGATGGTACTGTCAAACAAAAAATTGGCCGATCCGCCAAACTCTTCATCCGCCTGCCAGATGAGGACAGCAAGGGGTATTTTGGGGAAAGCGGCAAAAACCGCCGCACTGTCTCCCATATTGAGTTTCTTACCGTTCAGTGAGGCTGCAGCACGATCAAAGGCGGCTATATCATTTTGAAAAGTATTTACCAGGGCATCAAGCAGCTCTTTTTTGAAAGCCGGATAAAATATCATCCCCCCATTAGGTACTTCCTTGAGTGTGATCCACTGACCGGATGGTTCAATATTTGGAGCATAGGTAAGATAATGGAGGATCAGCACTCCTGTCCCCGGAGCACAGCGTCTGCCGGTTGACCGGTCAAATACCTCCCCTTTCTTTATATCTACAATAAATGGCCTATCAAAAAAAGGCACTGTGTATTGACCTAAAGTGGCAGAGTATTCTGCGACAGCATCGGTACATACCTTTATCGGGTCCATTATTTGTAAGTCAGCTAGCGCCTTATCAAAGGCAATCTGATAATTTGACCCCACTGTTAACCTCACCCTTTATAAAATTTTATTTAAATACTTCCTTATAAAACTAAGAACACCTTTAATTTGTCAGTGACTCAGGGGAGTGAGTCATGAAAAACTGTCCCCTGACCAACTGACTACCGACTAACTGTCCAACTTTCTTACTTTTCCACTTTCCAACATTCCAACATTCCAACATTCTACTTTCCACTTTCCAACTTTCTACTTTCTACTTTCTACTGAACTACCTCATACCTGACACATCTTCCCCATAAAGAGGATCGTCCCGGTTTCATCATCCGCAATCATAAAGACAAAAGAGATC
>JAQVXR010000070.1 GCA_028709045.1 Desulfitobacteriaceae bacterium
GACGAGCTTCCGAGTCACGCATAAAAAGGTCGATATATTTTTCCAGTCCTTCCTTTGCTAAGTCTTCGCCAAATATAATAATGTTATTATGGGACCAGAGAAATTTTCGACTGGATTGAAAAGTAAAATTGCGTACGGTGCGAAAACTTGTATCACCCGTTGCGGTCAGGTTGATAAAACAGTTGCTCTGCCCTTGGCCTTCCGAAGAACCGTTAATTTCTCCCGGTTTGACGATTTGAGCAGTCATTTCAATTTCTTCCGGAGTAACTGCCTTATCAATTCCTAAGCCTAAAACAATGGCTAGTGTGTCTAATTCCTGCCTGTCCCAGCAAGCTATGCTTCCAAAGGCAAGAGTAATGAAAATAATGAACAGAAAAGTTTTCTTTGCCATCAGGTACCCACCTTATTTTTCGTGTTTTTAATCTTCCGGAGGTTCCGGTCGCAGGCGAAACTTCTGGCGTTCGGGGTCAAGCTGCCCAATAGATCGGGGGCGGGTAAACATTGCCCACAGGGGCACTCGCACAAAGACATCTTTCAAATCACTTGTCTTAAGAGGCGCCAGCGGCGATAAGTATGCCGCTCCAAAGGAGCGTAAAGATGCCAGATGAATGAGAATTGCCAAAAGACCGATGACAATGCCAAACGCTCCCAGTATACCGGCCCAAAGCGTGAGAAATATTCGCAAAACACTGCCCACGTCTGTTTGAGCGGGAACAACAAAGGAGGCAATTGCTGTCAGAGCGACGACAATAACCATCGGTGCCCCGATTAAGCCGGCGGATACAGCAACGTCGCCAATCACCAGAGCCCCGACAATGCTGATGGCTTGCCCCACCGTCCGGGGAAGGCGCACTCCTGCTTCCCGCAAAATTTCGAAGACAATACCCATACCCAAAGCTTCTAATAATGCGGGAAACGGCGTACCTTCTCGGGCAGACGCCATGGAGAGGAGTAACGGGGTAGGAATCAATTCCTGGTGGTATGTGGTTAAAGCCACGTAAGTTGCCGGCCCTAAGATACTGATGGTAAAAGCAACAAAGCGCAGTGCCCGTACTAAACTGGCGTAGAAAGGCCGGGAATAATAGTCTTCCGGGCTTTGAAAACTTTCGACAAAAAGCATGGGAACAGTCAACACAACAGGCGTTCCGTCTACCAGTATTGCCGCCCTTCCTTCCAAAATTTTAGCAGATACTTTATCAGGTTTTTCACTGTTGGCGACAGTGGAAAAGGGAGAGAAAGGCGCATCTTCAATAAATTGTTCAATATAACCTGATTCCAAAATAGCATCGGTGTCAATTTGTTTTAAACGGCGTTTAATTTCTTCTACCAGACGAGGATTGGTTATCCCCTTCAAATATGCGATAGAGACTTGGGTGTGAGTTCTCCTGCCAATAATCATTATGTCAAAGGTTAAATCAGGATGGGAGATTTTCCGGCGCAGCATGGCAATATTGGTGTGCAGTGTTTCCGTAAAGCCCTCACGGGGACCCCGGACCACTGCTTCAGTCGGTGGTTCTTGAATACCCCTGCTTTCCCATCCAGGCGTATTGATCGCTAAAGCAGATGAAAAACCATGCACCAAAAGGATTGTGTCCCCGAAAAGGCACTTATTTACGATTTCGTCCATAGAATGAACCAATGATACTTCTCCCGCAGAGATGATGCTCTTTTTGATGTCCTCCAAAGAAGAAATCTCAATCTTGGACATCCTGGTATCTGACATCAGCGGCTGCATGATACTCTCATGCTGCGTTTGACTATTAATCAAACCTTCATAAAAAATCAGCGCGGCATTTATTGGAGTTTTTGATCCGATGACAAATTCCCGGATGACAACGTCCATGCTGTTCCCCAGAATCTTCTTCAGGGATGCCAGGCTTTTTTTTAAGTCTGGAGATAATAAAATATCTTGAGGTTCAGTGCTGTTTTTTTCCGGCTCTTGGCTAAGCAGGTTCCAAAATCGAAGTTTTCTCAGAATTGACTGAAGCATAACTTACCTCAAAACAAATAGTGGATTCTGATTAGTATTGGTTATATTTAAACCTTTATTCATCAATATGCTTATTGGGGGCAATGCATATTTCCCTACTTCCTGTAAAATATTAGAGTTGGAATTAGTCAATATTAAGGAGAAAAACATGAAGATTATTGGGGTAACAGTTCTATTCTTTTTGATTTTCTGGTATGAAGGGACTAAATTATTAAAAGAAAAAATGTGGAAGGAACTGACGGTTTTTGTTGGATCGATGCTTATCGGGATGTCCTTGTCTTATGCATATCTATTGGATTTTCCGATATCGCGCCCGGCAAAAACTGTTGAAACTCTTCTAGAGCCTATTGCAGGATGGGTCAAAACAATGGCTTCTCCATAAAGCATACGAACCTGGGGGAAAAGTCCATGACGCTTATGGCAATTTTATTTTTTTTCTAGTGATATTTTTATTTCAACTGCTCCCATTAATCCGAGGAAAAAAGTGAAGGGAATTAATTGTCTTTAGTATGCTTTTCTTAGCCGGCCTGGGATACAGTGTGGGTCAGGTGCTGGACTGGCCGTTGCCTAACCCGACAAAAAGATTGGAACTGCTTTTTGAACCGGCATGGAAGTTAGTTGATAAGATTTTATCTTAATTTAAATGAAAAAAGCTTTATTAAAAGAAAGAGCAGGTTGCTTCTTTGTAAATTCCCGGCAGGAAATAGCTTTTTTATATGGAATATATAGACCCAATTAGGGGAGGGGACAGAAGTGGTATTAAACAACAGACTGAAAGAGCCCTTTGTGGATGCTTTGTTTGAAGCAATTTTGCTTTTGGAAAACCGGGAAGAATGTTATCGTTTTTTTGAGGATATTGCCACGACCGGAGAAATAAAATCTCTGGCACAGCGATTGGAAGTGGCAAAAATGTTGAAACGGGATGAGACTTATACGAGAATTGCTGAGGTAACGGGGGCAAGTACGGCAACAATCAGCAGGGTAAAAAGATTTCTTAATTACGGGGCAGACGGGTACAAATTAATTTTGGAGAGATTAAAGGATAAAGAAAAGGGCGAGTAAAGCGCTCTTTTTTATTTCTGTAGCAATAATTAACTCTCTTTGGGATTTTGGATTTAATCTTAAAAAGAGCTTCCCGGAGTAGGTTTAATTAAACTAATTCTTGACGAGCGGGAAGATGAATGCTAACATATCTTTAATACGTTAATGAGTTAAAGCAATAAAGGAGAGGTTGGTTGTGCCCCAAAAAGTCGGTTTGCAATTACCCCATGGCATGAGAGATTTGTTGCCAGGGGATACCAAATTAATCAGAGATCTGGAGAACCTATTTGTGGACAGGTTTTCCCGGTGGGGATATTTTGAAGTGATTACCCCGGTACTTGAGTATTACGAAAATCTTTTGCCGGCAGAGACACCTGAAGACCAGTTTTTTAAGCTGATTGACCGTGAGGGACAGATCCTTGCCATGCGTACCGATATGACAACGCCCATTGCCCGGATGGTGGCAGCGAAAATTGGGCAAGAACAGTTTCCTTTACGGGTATTCTACCTGGCAAATGTTTTTCGTTATGAGAGTCCCCAAAGAGGCAGGCAGCGGGAATTTTTCCAAGCCGGGGTAGAGTTGATCGGAGACCCCGCTCCTACGGCAGATGCAGAAGTAATTACCCTGGCTGTTGAATGCTTGAAGGAAGCAGGATTGGAAGGTTTTCAGATCAGCATCGGCCAGGTAAATTTTTTAAAAGGAATTATTGATTCCATGGATGTAGATTCACCCGTTAAAGATGGTATCACCCAAGCTATTTCCCGAAAGGATTTTGTCGAGTTGGAAATGCTTCTTGACAAGCAGCGGATTGATCCCGGGTTAAAAAGCATGATTCTTTCTCTTCCGGCATTAAGAGGCGGTGTACAGGTAATTGATCAAGCCATCACCTTAACGGAAAATGTCACGGCACGGGAAGCGTTGGAAAACCTAAGGGAAGTCTTCCATCTTCTTGATGTATACGGTGTGGGAAAAGAGGTCTTTGTAGATTTTGGCATTATGAGAGATTTTGATTATTATAGCGGGATCGTTTTTGAAGGTTACAGTCCCGGGGTGGGAGCACCGATTTGCGGAGGGGGGCGTTATGACCGGATGCTCGGGAAATACGGCCTGGATGCTCCGGCCACCGGCTTTGCGATCGGGATGGAAAGACTGATGCTGGCATTGGAAACGGAGCACCAAGTTGATCGGACAACAGTTGATTATCTGATTGTAGGTTCCGATCCGGCACAGGCAATTAAAAAAGCACAAGAATTGCGGGGGCAAGGGTTTAGCGTATTGGTAGCAGGTCTAGGCCAATCTTTGCCGGTAGCTGCCCGGAAAAAATTAGAGCTCTAGGGGTGAAGGTTTATGGAGGAAAACAATACACTGTTAACCATTGCGCTTCCCAAAGGCAAATTGGGGAAAGATGCTGTTCAGATATTGAATGCGGCAGATTATCCTACCGAAGGGTTAAAGACTGATAGCCGGAAGCTTCTTTTTGATTATCCGGACAGTAAGGTAAGATATATTGTCTGTCGTCCCACGGATATTCCCATATATGTTGATTATGGAGCAGCGGATTTGGGGATTGTGGGAAAGGATTCTATTTTTGAAAGCAATAAAGATGTTTTTGAATTGCTTGATCTAAAATTTGGCTGGTGCAGGTTTGTGTTGGCGGTGCCGAGAACAACTGCGGAAAAACACACCGATCCTGATGGCCGGGTTAATTTAAATAATTTTAACCATGCTCGGGTGGCTACGAAATTTCCCCGGGTGGCAGAAGCCTTTTTTCGGGAGCAGGGAATTCAAGTGGAAGTGATAAAATTGCACGGCAATATCGAACTGGCTCCCATGGTGAACCTGGCGGAAATGATTGTTGATATTGTTTCCACCGGAGCCACGTTAAAGGAGAATGATCTTGTGGCTGTTGCCGATATTTTTCCTGCTTCCGCCCGGGTAATTGCCAACCGGGTAAGCTATCGTATGAAATACCAACGGGTGCAGAAATTAATCGAAAAGATGCGTGATTATGTTGACGGTGGAGGGAAAACCTGTGATTAAAATTATTGATGCTGGCGGAGATTTTTTGGAGTACATCAGGAAGGACCGGCAGGAAGACCAAGACTTGATTGCAGCTGTTCAAGAGATTCTCACGGAAGTAAAAACAAAAGGCGATCAGGCTCTTTTAAAATACACCCGACAGTTTGACGGGGCATCACTCAATCAGGAAGACATCAAAGTCAGTGATTCGGAAATTACCGACGCCTACCAAGAAATATCACCCCAAAGCCTTGATTCCCTTCGCCTCGCCCTTCAGAATATTAAGGAGTTTCACTTAAAACAATTAACCAAATCTTGGATGGAGCCGGATGAACAAGGTTCTCTCCTAGGCCAGTTGGTGAGGCCTTTAGAAAGAGTGGGTATTTATGTCCCGGGGGGTACCGCCTCCTATCCTTCCTCGGTGTTGATGAATGCTGTTCCGGCAAAAGTTGCTGGGGTAGAGGAGATCATTATGGTAACCCCACCGGGGAAAGATGGCAGCATTAATCCTTTGACTTTGGTGGCAGCTCGGGAAGCGGGAGTAAAAGAGATTTACCGGGTAGGGGGAGTTCAAGGAGTAGCGGCCCTGGCTTTTGGCACAGAGTCCATAAAAAGAGTAGATAAAATAACCGGTCCTGGTAACATTTACGTTACCTTGGCAAAAAAAATGGTATACGGGGATGTAGATATTGACATGCTGGCCGGACCCAGTGAAATATTGGTAGTGGCCGATAGTTTCGCTGATCCGGTTTACCTGGCGGCAGACCTACTCTCTCAAGCGGAACACGATATTCTGGCTGCAGCGATTTTGGTTACGACTGACCGAACCTTAGCCAAAGGGGTGCAAAGGGAACTGGATCGTCAGCTTCAAGATCTTCCCCGCTCTCAGATTGCTGCCCAATCAGTGGAAAAGCGCAGTGCAATTATTATTACAAAGGATTTAGAAGAGGCGTTGGATATCGCCAACCAAATCGGGCCGGAGCACTTGGAACTCATGGTGAAAAATCCCTTTGAATTATTGGGTAAAGTAAAAAATGCCGGGGCAGTCTTTTTAGGAGACCATACTCCCGAGCCGGTGGGCGACTACTGGGCAGGACCCAACCATATTTTGCCTACGGGAGGGACAGCCCGGTTTTATTCCCCGGTCAACGTGGATACCTTTATGAAAAAAACCAGCGTTATTTATTTTTCCCGCAGCCGGCTGGAAAAAGAGGGCCATCACATTATCAGGTTAGCAGAACAAGAAGGCTTGGAAGGCCATGCCAATGCTGTGCGGGTCAGGCTTGAAAAAGGGAAAAGGGAAAGTTAGGCAGGTGATGATGAATGCGCACGGCTTTTATTGAAAGAAACACTACAGAAACCCAAATCAGTCTGGAACTAAATATTGACGGACAGGGAAGATTCTCAGGAAGCTCCGGGATCGGTTTCTTTGATCATATGCTGACTTTATTTTGCCGGCATGGTTTATTTGATTTAAAGCTGAAAATGACGGGAGATCTGAATGTAGACGGTCATCACAGCGTGGAGGATTTAGGGCTGGTTTTGGGTCAGGCCTTTTCTCAAGCCCTGGGAGAAAAGAAAGGAATCAATCGTTACGGTACTTTTTTTCTACCCATGGATGAAGCGCTGGTGATGGTCAGTTTAGACTTAAGCGGGAGGCCGTACCTTGTCTATAATGTTTCCATATCGGTGGAACGGATCGGTGAATTTGATGTAGAATTGGTTTCTGAATTTCTTCGGGCATTTACTGTGTGTGGGGGTGTTACCCTCCATGTCCATAAAATTTCCGGTACTAACGGTCACCACATTATTGAGGCGATTTTTAAAGGGTTGGCTCGTGCTTTGCGCCAGGCAGTATCCTTGGACAATCGAGAAACAGGGATACCTTCCAGCAAGGGGATTTTGTCATCCCAAGGGGGTTACGATATTTGATTGCTATTATTGATTACGGCATGGGGAATCTGCACAGCGTAGAGAAGGGATTTGAAAAGGCCGGTTGCCCTGCTTTTATTACGGATGATTCCCAAAAGGTCTCCCAGGCGCCGGGTATTGTGCTGCCTGGTGTAGGGGCCTTTGCCGATGCCATGGATAATTTGAGCCGGACAGGATTTATTGAAGTTTTAAAAGAAGCTGTCCAAGCTGAAAAGCCTGTTTTAGGTATTTGCTTGGGCATGCAGCTTTTATTCCGGGAGAGCGAAGAAAACGGTTTGTACACCGGATTAAACCTCTTACCCGGAAGAGTAATTAAATTTAATTTACCCTCCGGGTGGAAGGTTCCTCATATGGGGTGGAATCAAATTAAAAAGATGAAGGATTCCTCAATTTTAAAAGGCATTAACTCAGGTATATATTACTATTTTGTTCATTCATATTATGTTGCGCCGGAAGACTTATCTTTGGTGGCAGCTTCTTCTCAATACGGTGTTGATTTTTCTGCTGTCGTGGAGAAAGGTAATGTCTTTGGTATCCAGTTTCATCCGGAAAAAAGCAGTGATTATGGGTTGAAGATTTTAAAGAATTTTGGAGAGTTGGTGTATCGATGATTATTATACCGGCGATTGATTTACGGGCGGGAAAATGTGTTCGTTTAGTGAAAGGAAAACTGGACCGAGAAACGGTTTATTCCGATGATCCGGTGGCTATAGCCCGCTTTTGGGAAGAATCAGGCGCAGAACTGATTCATGTGGTGGATTTAGACGGTGCCTTTTCCGGGGAACCGCAAAATTTACCGGTAATCAAAGAAATCATTCAAGCAGTAAACATCCCTGTCCAGTTGGGGGGCGGGATCCGGAAGATGGAGACAATCGATATGCTGCTGGAGGTAGGGGTTTCCCGAGTGATATTAGGCACAGTCGCTGTGTTAAACCCAGCTTTAGTGGCTTCTGCCTGCGAAAAATATCAGGAAAAAATTGTCCTGGGAATTGACAGTAAAAATGGCTGGGTGGCTGTGGAAGGATGGGAAGCAACTACCGGGAAGACAGATGTCCAGCTTGGCCTTGAAATGAAAAAGCTGGGGATAAACCGAGTTATTTTTACCGATACCGGACGGGACGGGACTCTGAAAGGACCTAACTTTCAAAAGACAGGAGAACTTGCGCGGGCCACAAATTTAAAAGTGATTGCCTCCGGGGGAGTTTCTGCTGTGGAAGATATCAAAAAGTTGAAAGAAATGGAACACCTAGGAGTGGAAGGAGTTATTTTGGGTAAATCACTCTATGCCAAAAACATTGATTTTGCCGACGCTCTTGAAGCTTCCAAAGGGGGTGAAGAATAAATGCTGGCAAAAAGGATTATCCCTTGTCTTGATGTGACCGGCGGACGGGTAGTCAAAGGTACCAACTTTGTTAACTTGCGGGATGCCGGTGACCCGGTGGAACTGGCAGCTTTTTATGATCAAGCGGGAGCGGATGAGCTTGTCTTTCTGGATATAACCGCATCCTCCGATCGGCGTAACATAATGCTTGATATGGTTCGACGGACTGCCCAACAAGTGTTCATTCCCTTTACCGTGGGCGGTGGTTTACGTTCCATCCAAGATATTAGGGAAATGCTGAAAGCCGGGGCGGATAAGGTGTCTTTAAATACTTCGGCAGTAGAAAATCCAGCCCTTGTGGAAGAGGCAGCCAAAAAATTTGGTACCCAATGTATTGTGGTAGCTATTGACGGACGCCGGAAGGAAACGGGAGGATGGGAAGTCTTTACTCATGGGGGAAGAACTCCGACAGGTTTGGACGCTTTAGCTTGGGCAAAAAGAGTTGAAGGGCTGGGAGCGGGAGAAATCCTCCTGACCAGTATGGACCGGGACGGGACCAAGGACGGTTATGATCTGGAGTTTACCCGTGCGGTAGCAGACAGTGTAGGTATTCCGGTGATAGCCTCCGGAGGCGTAGGAACATTGGAACACATCGTAGAAGGATTAACCATTGGAGGAGCCAGTGCGGCGCTGGCGGCGTCTATCTTTCATTTTGGCGAATATACCATTAAAGAAACTAAGGAGTATCTGGCCTCCCGCGGGGTGGCTGTGCGCCTTATGACCGGGGGAAACCCGCCTTTTTATAGCCGGCTAAAGTTTAACCGGGGGGGTTTGATTCCGGCGATTATTCAAGATGATGCATCTCAAGAAGTATTGATGATGGCTTGGATGAATGCTGAGTCCTTGAAACTGACTTTAAAAACAGGGTATACTTGGTTTTTTAGCCGCAGTCGCCAAAAGCTGTGGAATAAGGGAGAGACCTCCGGTCATACACAAAAGGTGCGGGATATTCTTTTTGATTGTGACGGAGACACTTTATTGATCAAAGTTGCTCAAAAGGGTGTGGCTTGTCATGAAGGGTACTATAGCTGTTTTCATTACCGGGTGAGCGAGGCAAACGATGTAATAAAACTTGAAAACAAGGAGCGGGATACCATTGAATGATGATCATAAAAGTATTCTGGAAGATGTCTATCAGGTGGTAATGGAGAGAAAAGCTTCCATGCCGGAGGGTTCTTATACCGGTTATTTGTTCTCCAAGGGGCAGGATAAGATTTTAAAAAAAGTGGGGGAAGAGACGGCTGAGGTGATAATAGCCTCCAAAAACAACAAGAAGGAAGAAGTGGTTTATGAAACTGCCGATCTTTTATATCACCTGACAGTCCTTCTTGCCTACCATGATTACTCCTGGCAGGATGTTTTTCAGGAATTGGCGAATCGCAGGCAGAATCCTTAATGGGAGTAATGCTCAACATGTATCCCCAATAATTTTGGGGGTAATTTTTTATTTTCCGGCAATCCTTTTTACAGGAAAACCTTTTGCTCCTGACGAAACAGAGAGGGAATAACAATTCAGGAGGAACAGAATGGATTTATTTTCAAACCTAAATACAGAGCAGCATCATGCAGTCAAGCATACGGAAGGTCCTGTTCTAATTATGGCCGGTGCCGGTTCCGGGAAAACACGGGTGCTGGTGCACCGGGTCGCCTATCTTTTGCAGGAAGAACAAGTGAGGCCAGGACAGATTCTTGCCATTACCTTTACTAATAAGGCGGCCCGGGAAATGCGGGAAAGAATTGAAAACTTAGTTGGTGCGTTCAGCCGGGAGATGTGGATCGGTACTTTTCACGCTACCTGTGTGCGCATCCTGCGCCAGGATATCCAACACTTGGGATACAATCGATATTTTGTTATATATGACGACGGGGATCAGCAGACATTAATCAAGAGATGTCTGAAGGAACTTAACCTGGATGAAAAAAAATTTACGCCTCGAGCTTTAGGCGGAGCAATCAGCAACGCTAAAAATAAAATGTGGGATCCGGAAAAGATGGCTACTATGTCGGGGAATTTTTTCGAATCTACTGCGGCAGACGTCTATCGTCTTTATCAAAAGAAGCTGGCAGTAAATAATGCCCTTGACTTTGACGACCTGATCAATAAGACGGTGGAACTGTTTACCCAATATCCGGAGGTGCTCACATATTATCAAAAGAAATTTCGCTATATCCTGGTGGATGAATACCAGGACACAAATCACAGCCAGTATTGTCTGATTCAGCTTCTTGCCCGTGAGCACAAAAACCTGTGTGTGGTGGGAGATCCGGATCAGTCCATCTATCGCTGGCGGGGAGCGGATATTCAGAATATCATGGATTTTGAAGAAGATTACCCGGAAGCGGTAACGATCAGATTGGAGCAGAATTACCGCTCTACCCAAAATATTTTGGATGCCGCCAACTCAGTGATCGACAACAACTTAAGTCGTAAGGAAAAGAAACTTTGGACGGACCAAGGCCGGGGGCAAAAGGTGGTTTATTATACGGGAGAGGATGAGAAAGCGGAGGCTTATTTTGTGGCGGAGGTTACTTCCCAACTGCGCCAAGAGGAGAAGCTAAATTACCGGGATTTTGCCGTTCTCTATCGGACCCATGCCCAGTCTCGACCGCTGGAAGATGCCTTCATTAAGTATCAAGTGCCCTATCGGATTTTTGGCGGTTTGAAGTTTTATGAACGAAAAGAAATTAAAGATACCATGGCATATTTAAAGGTGATCTCCAATCCTGGGGATAGTGTCAGTTTAAGCAGGATCATCAATGAACCGAAAAGAGGTATTGGTTCTTCCACCTGGGAAAAGATAGAGAGGGAAGCGGCTTTTAGAGGAATAAGTGTCTTTGAGATAATAGGAGAAGAAGAGGCTCTTTCCGTATTAACGACCCGTGCTTTCGGCGCGGTAAAAAGCTTTAAGGAAATGATGGATTCTTTTATCAGTGAGAAAGACAAAT
>JAQVXR010000287.1 GCA_028709045.1 Desulfitobacteriaceae bacterium
GATTTTCGCTCAATACCGACATTGTGCGGTTTCTATTCGTGTCGCCAAAATAATCACATATGTCCTTTGCGATAAACCAAGGCTCTCCATTTATTTTGGCGATTCGAACCCAATTATTTTGGAAATTGAAAAGATGGATCTCGTTGGTCATTTCTGCATCTCCTTTCTTCTAGACTTTTACTGCTTCAAGCAGTTCTTCTGCTGATCTGTGGCTGGCTTCTACTCTGCGGAACCATTCTTTAGTTCTGACCTCGTCCGGGGATCCGTCGGAGCAGTCCTTAATGATCTCGGACATTTCCTTGGGTTCATCTGCCAGCTCGTGAGCTTCGCGGATCGCTTCCATGCTCCCTAAAACCGCATTGACGAGGGTTTCTTCCCGTCTTCTGTTCCTTACTGAGTCCCCTGCTGGGCTTGCGACCCTGCAGGGGTCAATGTAGGGTTTTGGTCTTGAAGAATTTTAAAAAGGGTGCCTCTTTCAAGCTGAAAAACATCTTCTATAGCTGCAATATTGTTCGCGTTTGTCGGGGGATATTTACCGCTCTCCCAGTCATAAATTGTCATTCTTGAAACACCGATTCTTTCGGCAAGCTTTTCTTGGGTAAGACCTAGTTCTTTTCGTTTTGCCCTGATAAATTCAGAGTACAATTTACATCACCTCTTTTTTTTTAATATTGTAATATGAATTATATAAAATATTTTTGATATGTCAAGTCTAATATACAAAAAATCATATTCAAATATTATTGATACTAAACTCGGATTAATGTAAAGTGAACTATGTAGGTGGTGATAGATATGTTGAGCGGGGATGAATTAAGGGCCTTACGAAAAAAAGCAAATTATCAAAGTCAACAGAAATTAGCGGAGATGCTTAATGTATCTCGCGCTACCGTATATGACTGGGAAAAGGGAAAATATTTTCCAGAAGGTAAAAATCTTATAAATCTAGCAAAAGCCCTGAATGTCTCTGTAGCATATCTTGTAGGAGAAACAGATGATCCTGCGAGGTTTTTAGAGTGTGGGGAAGAGGTGGGCTCTCAGCTTGGAACAGATGTAGATCCGCGTGCATATAAAAAAAGATCTAGAGTTGCTTCTAACGCCAAATCGAATATTAAAATCAGCGATAATTTCATTGAAATACCCCTTCTGACTATGGCAACAGTTGCCTCTTGCGGAGCCGGCAACGGACTTGATGGAGTAGTCCCCGAATCGACCGAAAATATATATATTGAGGCTGATACTTTTACCCATTTAGACGACACAAGAAAGCCCTTTGCAGTTTCCATTGAGGGCGACTCAATGATCGGGGCAGGGCTTGAAGAGGGAGTTAAAGCTGTAATCAATCCGGCAGAAGAAGTTTACAGCGGGGACACGGCCCTTGTTTGTTACGATGGCTCATGGATGATAAAGTGGGTCGTTATTCGCCCGGATAAAGGCATTGAATTGAGACCAGCGAATCCAAACTATTCCCCCACTTGCATTGAAGCCGAATATGCCGCTGATCCTTCATGGTTTCGGATCATTGGTAAGGTAGTCGCTACTGTAAGAAAGGGATATCCGAAAAGAGCGTTTTAACCCCTGCAGATGCGGGGGTATTTTAATAAAAAGGAGGAACATTATGAAATTTATACAATGTCCGGATTGTAAAAAGGAAATTTCAACGAGAGAGACTAAGTGCCCTTATTGTGGAAAGTTTATTTTGGGATATTATAAAATGTCTCCTTTAATGCAAAAGGTTTTTAAAATAATGGTAGTTCCTGTAGGTATATTGCTGCTTTTATTGTTGTTCGCTGTTTTTGTTCCGGAAGAAAAACAAGAAGTAAAACAAGTGGCAAAAGAAGAAACAGCACAGTTAAATGCAGAACAAATAGAAGCTCCTGTTGCAGAAGAGGTAATTGATGAAACACCGTTTAGAGAAGCTCTACAAAAAGCATCTCAAAGGGTCGTCAAGGATAAATATGGTCCTGTAACAATAGAATTAGATTTAAAAAATGACATGTATCGTGCTTGGTTTATCTATAAAAAAGACCCAATTCCTATGTATACAGCCGAAACGCTTTCGAGGCTTGGAGTAAAAACCATAATAGATGAATTAATGAGACAAGGACACGATCCGAACAAAGAAAGTATTTCAATTTTTACCAGAGTTCATACAATACCTGTTGAAAAATCTGTAACTGGTAAAGATCAAGTAAGAACTTATGGGGTTGCAAGTTATGATTATCTTTATGACAAAATAGAGTGGAAACAGGCGGAATAAAATGAGGAAAAAACAAAAATGACTTTCGCGGCTGCTTATATCCGTGTATCCAGTGAAATGCAGGTGGATGTTGGAAGGGTAATAAAACGAAAGCCCCCGCTTTCGCGGGGGACTTGAACGCGCTTACCGGGGGCTTTTACTGTACGACAGTATAGTGTGCCCGGCGCATCACGGCTATATATTATGTTATAGATTGGATTTGTCAAGAGTTATTTAAGAATAAAAAATGATTACAAAGACAGGGAGTGTTTATCAGTGGTACAGGATACGTCATACTTTGATGAAATAGTATCAGCAATGTCCCAAGAAAGGCTGGCACGGTACGGAAGTATTTTAAACTCTGCGATACCGCATGTTGGATTCGTAATTTTACCTTATATTACTATCCAACATGCATCGGCTCTTTTATTCCCTTCTTTACAGATCATTGAGGTATGTTTACGCCATAAAATAAATACTTCCATCAT
>JAQVXR010000288.1 GCA_028709045.1 Desulfitobacteriaceae bacterium
TAGCGAAGAGCCAGGAAAAGGATGGAAAGCCTGTCAAATTTTACAGAACTTTCAGAGAATTTTCACTATGGTGCCTTTTTGTTTCTTATCTGTTTTTTATTATGAGCAATTCCATGGGAAAAGGCTTGCCGTGGCCTGGATAAACCGTTTTTATTTTCAGGCCTCCCAGTTTTTCGATACTGGAATTAAACTCTCCTGGGTCATCGATAATGGAGCCGGGAGCTGGTTTGTTTAAATTTTCGAGCAGGTCACCGCAAAAAAAGTTTCCCTCGTCGGTCAGTATTCCTATTGAACCTTTTGAGTGTCCTGGGACGTGAAGAACTTTAGCATCGAATCCATATTCTGAGAGGTCGTTTCCTTCATCGAGATTTAAATCAGGTTTAAATTTTTCTGGTTTCAACCCGCTGATTCCTGATAAAGCTTTAATTGTTATCCTGATGAGAACATTGGCTTTTTTTCTATTCCAGAACATGTCCCCCTGTTCTATCATACCCGAATCGTCACTGTGCATAGCTATTTTTGCATTAAATTTCCTGCTCAGGTAAGCAGAGTTGCCGGAATGGTCAAAATCCCCGTGAGTGAGAATTATAAGCTTAAGGTTGTCAGGACTGCATCCCAGATTCTCAAGCTCTTTTTCAAGATATTCACGCTTATTAGACCATCCCGTATCAATTAAAATAAAACCAGTGTCCTTTTTAAGAAGATAACAATTTACCTTACCCAAAAAATTTTCCACTGTTATTATCTCGATCTCACAGGTCATTTTATCATCTTATTATATTCATAAAAGGTAGCTACCAAAGCAGAATTAACTGCAATCGATTGATTACAATAGGGGGTTGCCCGTAATTGGAGAACCACTTTTATTAGAGATATTTATGTTTAAATCCTGTATAAAAACTACCATTCAACATATGGTCCGAATTTTCAGATTTTTCTGTAAAATTGCTAAGCTTGCAGCTTGTTCGATAATGGAAATCAACCCGGCTCTTTTTCCTGCAACCGTCTTGCTATCTTATATATACAGGCTCTGCCGATAAAATGCCCCATGAGACTGGATGCATACCTTGTAGATATGGGTTATTTCAAATCAAGGGGGTGAGCTAAGACTGCTCTATCCTTGCTGGAAATGTAAGGTAAATGGAACGACGGTGACAAAGGTCTCCAAGGACGTTTCTACTGAGGATGTAATTGAGGTTACTGAGGGACTGGATCAGCCTCAGGGCTATTTCAAACTCAAACTTATTCAGGAAGAAAGTGGGATTCTTAAACCTGGAGACAGAGTGCTTGACCTTGGATCCAGCGCAGGCGGTTTTCTCCTTTTTGCCTCGGAAATTGTAGACCATGTGAAAGGTATCGAGTTCAGTAAAGATTTCAGGAGCGAACTTGGAAAAATCGCATATGAAAGAGAAAATGTTGAGGTAATATTCGGAGATGTTTTTATTTTACCCTTGAATACCCTCTCTAAAGAGCCTGTAGATGTTATTCTTTCAGATATGACTCTTGAGCCTGAGGACTCGATCAAGGCTCTTTCGAGAGTACTGCCACTGCTGAAAACCGGAGGAAAATTGCTTCAGGTTATAAAAATTCCTAAAAAAAGAAATCCTAAGCCCATCCTGAGTAAAATCGAGAACCTTGGGCTTGAAATTCAGCAGGTCATAAGTTCCAAAAAACAGGAGATCTATGTGGTCGCAAGAAAATCTCTGCCTAAAAAAGAGCTACATGAAGAAGAGTTACACGAAGAAGAACCTCTTGAAGAAGATCTGCACGAAAAGATGCTGCACGAAGAAAAAGATCTTTGAGGTATCAAAACGGATGAACACTGAAAGAATAGAGAGTTCTGAGGGGTTCAAGGGATCCAAAAGTTCCAGAAGTTCCAGGGGCTCTGAAGCATTCAGAGGCTCCGAGCATTCTCTTCCAGCCAAGCATGGATGCAAAAAATTGCTGCCAGATTTGTACCCGGATACCGGAATGAAAATTTACGGCAGTGGAAAGCCAGTCCGATTCTTTGTCGCAGGTCTTCATGGAAATGAATGGAAAGATACGACTGGACTCCTGAAGAGTATAGAACCTCCAAAAACCGGTACTCTTGCCATAATCCCATTTGTAGACTGTGGAAAGTATATTTCAACCTTGGACCCAGATTATTATTCTGGAACCGGAAAAAATATCCTCAAGGCTATTGAAGGGTTAAAACCTGACATCTACATTGAACTACATTCTTATTCCAGTGAAAATCTTGAAAAACTGGCAGGAAAGAACAGGCTTGAACTCATAGGCGTACCTGCCTACAGTATTCTGAAAAAAGACGTGCTTCTTGGTTCGGTATCTCCGTGGGTCCGAAAAAAGTATTTTCCTAAAGAGGCTCTCTGCCTATCTTTTGAAATCCAGAAAGGAAGTGCGGAATCAAGAAAATTTACTGCCTACATGATTGAAATTCTGAAGGAAATTCAATCAAGAGACGAATTTATAGAATATATGAAAAAAGAATTTCCTGCTCAGGCAAAAAAGGCAATCGAAGATTATAAGCGGTTTTACGGAGAAATCTGATTTAGATCAAATAGATAATGTTAACCATAGAAAACAACTGTATAGATCACTGTAGAAAGTAGACTAAGATAAGCACGGGCACAGAAATTTCTGTGCTTATCGTGCTTTCGTGACATCTTATTTTAGTGACATCTTATTTTATCTAACATTATCTGCGCATGTTAAGCTG
>JAQVXR010000071.1:0-8644 GCA_028709045.1 Desulfitobacteriaceae bacterium
TCAAGAGCCTACCGTATTGCCCGAGAGAGGCTTTGCCACCGGTGTTGCCGGCGGTATCAGCAGTATTGAAGAAGTAGCATTGAAGAAGGATCCTCCCGGCCCGCCCAGCGGCGGCGGTGGCGGCGGTGGCGGAGCACCACTGCCGAAACAGTTTAGCATGATGATCTATCGCGACTTGGGAGGCATTGTGCCTTATCTGAGTGTAGTAGTTACAATTCCGGCAGATACATTACCGGCCGATTCGATAATAACCATCAGAAAATTAACAGAGGAAGAGTTAGATAATTATAATTCCAGCGGGGTACTTATGAAGCTGGGAAGTGATGTCTTTGAGATTACCACCAGCGGTACTGCCTTCTTTGGGGATGATAAATTTATTACCATCAAGATCGCTTATGATCCCGCAAAGATATCCGCCGGAGAAAGACCTGTGCTTAGTTATTTCGATACTCTGCAGGGTAAATGGGTCAACATCCCCACCACCCTGGAGTACAACGCAGAAACCGGCCGGTGGTTTGCAGTTGTCAAGGTAAATCATCTGACTACATTTGCTGTCATTAGTGCTAAGCCGGCCTGCATCAGACTGATCATCGGCGAACCTCTCGCCTTTGCAGACGAAATGCAGTATACCCTGGACGCGGCACCATTCGTGGATATATCGGCAGGAAGAACCCTTGTACCCGCCCGTTTCTTAAGCGAGATCATGGGTGCGAAGGTGGAATGGATAGCCGATACCAAACAGATGATCATTATAAAAGACAGCCATAAGATCGTGCTGACCATTGGTTCAGAAGATGTGTGGGTAGACGGTGTCCTGGTTAAAACGGACTGTGCGCCGCAGATCGAACCACCCGGCAGAACCTTTGTACCGATTCGCTTCATCAGCGAAACCTTAGGCTGCAAGGTGGATTATCAGCAGGAGACCAAAGAGATAAATATTATTCCTTGATTATAACTGTATTATGAACAAACATAGTCTTTAATCGAAAGGTAGTAACAAAAAAACCCCGGTGCGAACTTATTAAGACGTACCGGGGTTTGACATTACTAAGTGATTTGTTAAAAATTTTTTGTATTTGAAAGTCATTAAATAAAATAGTACATCACACTTAAATCCATCTGTTCCCGGCAGTATGAGACATCTTAATCTTTGAAAAAATAAAAAAAATAAAATTTTGGTTGGCATTTTTTCGAAAACGTGGTATATTATTTTAAAGTAAGTTAGCAAGTCATAAATTATTTAATTTAAGACAGTGGATGCGGTTCAGTAGATATATGTAGGTAGGTTTAGGTAGGCTTGTAGAACGGTAGATGGCAACAATTTTTGGTTTTTAAAACAAGTAGGATGGTTAGTACGGTAGGAATAAGAATGTGTTTTAGCCTTTGTTTTCCGTGGTTTTCACACGGCTTTTAAGGCATGGCACAGATCTTTTAACTCCTATTGGGAGTTTTTTTTATTCCCAAAACAAAGTAAAAAGGAGAGGGAAGATGATGAAATTGAACAAATGCAGTACATGGAATTCAGTCAGAAGTATAGGTTTATCGGTGTTATTAATATGGGCACTGCTTTTTCTGGCAGGGTGTGGTGGAACGGAACCGGTGGCGGAAGGTGAAGAGGAAAAAGCAGTAGTCGAAATGAAGCTAGCCCATTTTTTCCCGGCTACTCATCCGGCCGAAACAGACTTGATTCAGCCATGGGCCAAAGCCATTGAAGAAGCCACTGAGGGCAGGGTGAAGATTACCAGCTACCCGGGGCAAACTCTGCTCCAAGCAGATGCAGTTTATGATGGAGTTGTCAATGGAATTGCCGAGTTAGGCCTTTCTTGTTTTTCTTATACTAGAGGTAATTTCCCCGTGTTGGAAGTCTTTGAATTACCGGGAATAAAGTATGTTAATTCCAAGTCGGCCAGCAAGGTTGCTTGGGAAGGGATTAAAGAATTAAATCCCCAGGAAATCCAGGATACCAAGCTAATGATGGTATTGACTACAGGCCCTGGAGATTTATACACAAAAGTTCCTGTCCGTTTTCTTAGTGATATGAAGGGTTTAGAGATAAGGGCTACCGGTCTTAGTGCTAAGACGTTAGAAACTCTGGGTGCTTCTCCGGTAGCGATGGCTCAATCCGAAGCTTATGAAGCTTTATCAAAAGGAGTTGTCAACGGTAACCTGGGTCCGGTTGAGGTGCTTCAGGGGTGGAAACAGGCGGAAGTAACGCAATATTTAACAATGACCCCTTTTCTCTACAACACTTTATTTTTTATTACGATGAATTTGGATAGTTGGAATTCGTTGCATCCTGATGATCAAAAGGCGATCGAAGCTGTAAATGAAGTTTTCTTTGAGAAGGCAGCTATGGGTTTGTGGGATAAGCAAAATGAGGATGCCTTGAAATATGCTGTTGATGAAAAGGGGATGGAAGTGATCGAACTAAGCCCTGAAGAAGAAGAGAAATGGATTGGTTTGGTTCAGCCAATTCAGGATGATTTTGCTGCAAAAATGGATCAGCAAGGATTGTCGGGACAAGAAATATTGGAGACAGTGAAAAAACTGGCAGAAAAATATAATGCGGAGTATCAATAAATTCCTGAGGAGGTGACCGTATGAAAACATTAATTTTTTTGATACAGAAAATAAGTAAGATATTTGATAAGATGGCTGCTATCTGTTTTTTTTCCGTGATGCTATTGATAGTATCCAATATTATTCTCAGAGTGGGCTTTAATCGGCCCATTCTGGGTACCTATGAACTGGTTGGTTTTTTAACAGCTGTCGGTATCGGCTTAGCCTTGGCCCATTGTGCATTACAAGACGGACATATCGCTGTCAGCTTTTTTATGGAGCGCATGCCCAAAAAGTCTCAGGTGTTGATAGATATTTTGATGAATGCTGTTGCGTTGGTATTTTGGGTGATGGTTACATGGTACATAGGAGCGTTTGGCCGGAGTATGATGCAAAAAGGGCTGGTCTCATCGTCGGCGGAGATACCCGTCTATCCCTTTATCTTTTTGATTTCCCTCGGTATATTGGGGCTTTGTCTTGTATTGCTTATGAGATTGGTAATCTCCCTCAGAGAACTGACCGCCGGGGTGACAGATAACACTGTTCTATGGGGATATAAAATACCTGATCCAGAAAAGAGGACTTAAAGATGAATGGTTTTTTGATTGGCTTAATTGGCATTGGAGGCTTTTTTGCTCTTTTGATTTTGCGTATGCCAATTGCTTTTGCCATGGCTATAATTGGCTTTATCGGATTTAGTATTCTAACATCAGTACCTGCTGCTTTTAATATGGTTGCCAAAGAAATTTATAATACTTTCTCTTCATATTCGTTGAGTGTGATCGGCATGTTTGTTTGGATGGGTTTTTTAGCTTACCGCTCAGGAATTGGAACCCGTCTATATATTTTTGCTTATAAATTAGCAGGGCATTTACCTGGCGGGTTGGCTATTGCCACCCAGGTAGCCTGTGCTGTCTTTGGTGCGATTTGTGGTTCCAATACTGCTACCGCGGCCACTATGGCGGCAATTGCTCTACCGGAGATGGAAAAATATAATTACGACAAATCACTGGCTACTGCCAGTATCGCTGCCGGGGGAGTTTTAGGTGTGATGATTCCCCCCAGCGTGATCTTTATTTTATATGGGATGTCCACGGAACAATCGATAGGAACTCTGTTCATGGCGGGGATCTTTCCGGGAATCCTGCTTATGCTTTTATATATTGGAACAATTTACATTCTCACTTTACGTAATCCCAATTTAGGACCGGCAGGTCCTAAATCCACCTGGCAAGAACGCATTAATGCCCTTAAAGGAGGTGTAGGGGAAGCGCTGGCGATCTTTGTTCTCTCTGTGGGAGGGCTTTTCGCCGGGTGGTTTACACCCACTGAGGCCGGAGCTGTGGGTGCTGGAGGTGTGCTGGCAGTGTCCCTGCTGGAAAAGCGCCTTAGTTATGAAATGCTATGGAAATCTTTAGTGGATACTACCCGTACGGCGGCCATGATTATGCTGATGATTGCCGGAGCCACTATTTTCGGACGGTTCATGGCAGTAAGCAGGGTACCCTTTGAATTGGCTAATTGGGTAGGATCTTTGTTGTTGCCGCCTTTTGTGATTATGGGACTGGTGCTGTTTATCTATTTAATTCTCGGGTGTTTTATCGATGCTCTGGCACTTATTTTACTGACGATTCCTATCTTTTATCCGGTGGTTATTGGGACATTGGGATATGATCCCATTTGGTTTGGCGTGATTGTGGTGTTAGTGGTGGCAATGGGGGTGATTACACCTCCCGTGGGTATGAATGTTTATATTATTAAGGGTGTTGCTCCGGAAGTTCCGCTGGAAGTAATCTTTAAAGGCATTTGGCCGTTCTTGTTTGCCTTAATAGTATGTTTAATTTTGCTGATGATTTTTCCACAAATAGCTACTTTCCTGCCGACAATGATGCACTGATTATTTTTGAGGATGCAATAACTATGGATCCATCTTTTACTGAAGTGTTTACCCAGCGTGCCCGTCTTTATTTTGTCCCAGCTTGTTCCGGGTAGTCCAGGATTGACTTTCTTTGATTTCAACGCCCGGGTTGACAGTCTCCCTACGGGAGACTTAAAATGAGACTGTCATATCATGGGAAGAGAACAGCTATGCTTTTTTCCACACTTCAGGTAAAAGTAATGCCAGGACTGTGTAAATCTCCAAACGTCCTAATAACATCAGGAAACTTAATACCCATTTTCCAGCAGCGGGAACAGCAGAAAAGTTACTGGCTGGACCTAAGCCACCTAATCCTGGTCCCACATTACCTATGGCAGTGATGACCGAAGTTAAAGCCTCAATGATATCCAAGCCTAATGCTCCCATAATTGCTGTTCCCGCACCAATAATAACAATATATAAAAAGAAGAATTGCATGGTATTAATTACTACCGCATCCGGGATAGTCTTATGATCTACTTTCAAATACCTAACACTTTGGGGATGAACCAGCTTAAATATTTCTACAGAGGTATGCTTCAACAAAATAAGAAGACGTCCAACTTTAATTGAGCCCCCGGTAGATCCGGCACAGCCGCCCACAAACATTAAAAGAAGTAAAATAATTTTAGAGAAGGCAGGCCATTGATTAAAGTCCTTGGTCATAAAGCCGGTGGTGGTAGTAATGGAAGTCACTTGAAAAGCTGCAGCACGAAACGTTTCTTCAATTCCTCCCGGTTGCTTCAACATTAAGTTTATAAAAATCAATAGGGTACTGCCTGCTACAATGAACAGATAAAGCCTAAACTCTTCACTATGCCAAAAGGTATTAATTCTCTTCGTTAATGCCAGATAATACAGGGCAAAGTTTGCCCCTGAGGCAAACATAAAAATGGTAAGCACCCACTGAATGTAAGCACTGTCATAATAACCGGCGCTTAAGTTTTTGGTGGAAAAACCCCCTGTGGCCGTTGTCCCAAAGGCGTGGCACAAGGCATCAAATAGGCTCATGCCCCCGAAAAAAAGAAGTATCACCAAGATTCCGGTTAAAATCACATATGTTGTCCAAAGAATTTTCGCCGACTCTTGAACCCGGGGTTTGACTTTTTCCGTTACTGGTCCGGTGGTTTCGGCCTTAAACATTTGCAACCCCCCTCCCCCTAATTGGGAGAGTAAGGCCACCAGCAGCACCATAATTCCCATGCCGCCCAGCCAGTGGGTGAGGCTGCGCCAAAACAAGATGCCGTGGGATACCGCTTCAATATCGGTGAGTACACTGGCTCCGGTCGTAGTAAAGCCCGACATGGTTTCAAAAAAGGCATCGGCAAAGGAAAGAAAGGTACCGGAAAAAAGATAAGGGAGAGCGCCGAATGTTGATGCTAAAACCCACCCTAAGGTAACGATGGCAAAACCTTCTCTTTGCCGGATGGTTTCGTTGGATTTCAGGAAAAATGCCATTATCCCTCCAACGAGTATTGTGATCAACATGGCATAAATAATAGGCCAAAGATTAGGTTCCCCATAATATAGAGACCATAACAAGGGGAAAACCATGGATCCCCCGATAATAAGTAAAATTCTACCTAAAATACTAAATACCAATCGAAGTCGCAATAAAAAGACCTCCAAGATATCTTGCTGCTTTCTTATTTATGTTTCCAGACTTCAGGCAAAAATAATGCCAGCACGGTAAAAATCTCCAAACGCCCCAATAACATCAGGAAACTTAATACCCATTTTCCTACAGGTGGTATAAAAGCAAAATTTCCGGTAGGCCCTACATCTCCCAGCCCGTATCCTACATTGCATAAAGCTGAGATCACAGATGTCATCGCCTCAATAATATCCAATCCTAAAGCTCCCATAATGGCAGTTCCGATAAAGAAGGCTGTTATGTATAAAAAGAAAAATTGCATGACATTGATCACTAACGAGTCCTGAATGGTTTTATTGCCTATTTTTAAATACTTTACACTGCGGGGATGGACCAGCCTGAATATCTCAACGGTAGTATGCTTTAAGAGAATGAGTAGCCGGCCGACTTTTATTGATCCCCCGGTAGACCCTGAACAACCGCCGACAAACATTAACAGTATTAACATGATTTTCGAAAAGGCCGGCCATTGATTATAGTCAACGGTAACAAAACCGGTTGTCGTCGTCATCGAAACCGCTTGAAAAGCGGCTGTCCTGAAGGTTTCTTCAATACCGCCCGGCTCCTTTAGCATTACATTAAGAAAAACAAATAATGTACTACCTAGTATAATAAAGAGATATAATCTAAATTCTTCACTACGCCAAAAACTATTAGTCCGTTTACTTATCGCCAGATAATATAAGGCCAAATTAGTTCCCGCAGCAAACATAAAAATAATTATTACCCATTCAATAAAAGCACTGTCATAGTATCCAATACTTAAGTTTTTGGTGGATAATCCGCCTGTCGCCATCGTCCCGAAGGAGTGGCATAAAGCATCAAAAAAATTCATGCCACCAAGTAAAAGAAGCATCACCAGCACCACAGATAAAATTACATATGTAGTCCAAAGAATTTTCGCCGACTCTTGCATTCGGGGTTTTAATTTTTCCGCCAGCCGGCCGCCGGGAGACTCTGCTTTAAACATTTGCAAGCCCCCGCCCCCGATTTGAGAGAGTAAGGCTACAAAAAGTACCATGATCCCCATGCCACCCAACCATTGAGTCAGACAGCGCCAAAACAAAATTCCATGAGATAATGCTTCAATATTGGGGATTACACTGGATCCGGTGGTTGTGAATCCGGACATGGTTTCAAAAAAAGCATCGGTAAAAGAAGTAAAAGTTCCCGAAAGCAGATATGGAAGTGATCCAAAAATGGAGGCAAACACCCATCCCAAAGTTACGATGGCAAAACCTTCTCTTTGTCGGATAGTTTCCTTGGATTTGAGAAAGAAATTTAGTATTCCCCCCACAGTTAATGTGATCAGCATAGCATATATTATCGGAAGAGCATCCGATTCATAATAATATAAAGACCATAAAAGGGGTAATAACATACATCCCCCAATAATCAATAATATCTTTCCGATACTACTAAAAACAAGTTTGAAGCGCACAACATTATCCTCCCAAGGAGCAAAACATTTTTTGCCTTAATTACCCTGACTTTGGCATTATTATAACATGTCTACGGGGGACAAGCACTTTATTTTAGCGCCCTGTCGCCTAAGATATTGTTACGGAGAAAAAACTAACATGATTCTCAGCTACTATCATATATCTTTAATACAGAAGGTATGTGTTAGGAGGGAGATCTTTGTATTGCTTTACATATGCGCATAACATCAATTGCATTTTTAACGAATTGCTTTTATGGAGCGAAATTTCCAGCGAGCATCCCATTATTATCAAGACGGTTGCCGAACTGACAAACAAAAAATTGAGCTCGGATATTTTACGTAAGCTGACAGAGGTTACGGAAACCTTTTCCGATTTGAAAGATAGGGTAGAAACTGTGCGGCAAGATATATATTACAGTCCTTATTATTATTATGGGCATGTTCAAAGAATTCGGGGACTAATAGAAGATTTTTTGCTTCATGACAGGAATTTTCTTGCGATTTTACCGGAATTAAAAGAGTATGGCAAGGACGACATGGTTTGGCAGGAATTAATTGAGCATATTATAAAAGAACAGCAGTTTATGTATAAGCTTTTTCAGGACTTAAGGCTTCAATTAGGCGGGTACCCGCGTGCTTAAAGGGATAAAAATTTGGCGTTTTTCAGCAACAGCTAAAGCTTTGTAAACGTAAAGAATTAAAAATTTAAAATTAAGGATTGCAAGAAACTACCAAATAGGGTATCATTAAATCAAACTCAAAAAAAATCGATAAAGGCAAAACCATTGAAAAATGGTGACGCAAAGCTAAAGGGTCTACGGGTAAATACCTATGACAGCCAGTTGCCGAAGAACAGCAGACTTTTATTTTGACGGAAAAGTCGGCTGTATGGTTACGATTAATGTGACCGCTTAAATAGGTAACTGCCTGTTTTGCGGTCATTTTTATTTTAAGATGAACCGAAATTTTCTTAAGGGGGTAGGTTCATAATGGCTGAGGAAGATAAATTGGCAGAAGATAATTTCAGAGATCTGCAGAATAAGCTGCGGGATAGGCAGGAGACCCAGTT
>JAQVXR010000071.1:8744-11265 GCA_028709045.1 Desulfitobacteriaceae bacterium
TGAAGAAGAAGAAGAAAATGCTACTCGGATGCAAAATCTTATAGAAAGTTTGGAAGCAGAGAAAGCACATCTTGAAGGGGAGCTGGATAAAGCGAGATGTGAATTATCAAACTATGTCAATAAATATAAAGCACAGGAGAATTCCCTGCGTGAATTAAACCAAAGATACGGCGCCGAGGTGGGAAACCTAAGGAAAGAGAACTGGGAGCTAACCCAAGCACGGGATGAAATGGGAAAAAGAATATCCGAGTTTGAGCAAGAAACGGAAAGTTTAAGAAAATATGCACTGGAAGCGGAAAGTGCAAAATTAGCAAATGAAGGAAGGATAGAGGGGCTGGAACAGGAAAAGGGACTTCTTGAAAAGAGCAACCTTTCCTTAAAAGTTCAATTGGAGGAAAGTCAAAAGGAACTTGAAGATTACCGGAGAGACCGTGTTGAGTTGGAAGAGATTTATCGAAAGATGGAGTTGCTTGAAGAAAAGGCAAAAGGTAGGGATTTGCTGGAAGAAGAATTGGATCGCCAATATATTCGTGCCACTAAAGCGGAAAAGGAAGCTGCCAAGTTAGGAGAATGGGTGATCGAACTCAAGGATAGAATCCGGAAGGATCGGAATTTTTTTGATAGTCGGCTTAAGGAACTGGAGGAAATACATTATGAAAGCAGCCGCCGGTACGTTGTGGATATACTGCGTGAAGCATCACAAATAACGGAAAGTTTATTAGCTTCAGCCCGGCAAAATGCTGAGTGTATCATGGACGGCGCCACCCAAAAAATCCATGAGGTTACCGACTGCTATCAAACTCTTCAATCAAATGTTGTTAGTTTTCGCGATGATTTGCAGGATGTTCACTTAAAAACGGGGGCTGAGATTGAGGCGTTATATGATACACTTGAACATTTTAATAAAGTCTCGGTGGAAAATTGTAAAAATCAGTTAGAAAAGAAATCGAAAGTCATTCAGTTGAGCAAATAGTAAAATAAACATGACTAAATTTTATTGAGATTTATCACATACTCTGAAGCTGCTGGGAAAAACTAAGGAAAGCTTAAACAGTAGGAGGTGACGACCGGTGACGGTAGGTGACCAAATGGAACAAGCCATTGCCGGCATTCAGAGTGCCGCTGCCAATATGAAGCAGTTTGCTCAGCAGACAATGGATAAAGAAGCCAAGCAGACATTCCAACAGCTTTCCCAGACGATGGATAATGCTGTCAACACCCTTAAAGGGAGACAGCAATATATTCAGAATCAGGAACCCCAGTACAAACAATAATCCGGATGGATTTTTAAACAACAGGTCAAGTGTAATTAGTGTTTTATGTCAACCACAAAAAAAGAGGTGCTTTTATGAAAAACGCCGGGTCTTTGACCGGGCGTTTTTTATTGGTATAAACAGAAATACCTTCTTCTTTCCTTGACAACAGATTGAATATAGCTTAAATTAAAATAAAGAAAACTTTGGAAACATCTGCCAAAAGGATTTCCACCTGCGTCAGACTTGGCGCAAGGCAAGTTTTTTTAAGGTAATCCAAAAACAAGGAGGTTGTTTAATGAAAAAAACCAGTTGGGCGTTAATCACGGTGATGATTTTAATGGGACTAGTTTTTTCTGGTTGCAGTCCGGCGGAAGTTGGGTTCAACGATCTTTACCGGGAAGCGGTTAATCTTGATGTCTCTGAAAACTCAGGTGAACTAACGATTGATCTTGATACCCTCCCCCCAATTTTTCCAAATGAAGAAGATACCGCAAAGCTTACGGTGCTGGAAGATATGCTGAATAAATATGCTGTTTCTTTTAAAGGAAGATTTGATTATGAAAACCAGGTTGCGGAAACAATCTATTATTTAAAGGATCGGCTGACGGGAGAAGAGGAGGAGTTAACGGAGCTGATTTTAACAGCTGATACCATTTACATAAAAACAGCGGGAATTATCGATTTGATAAAAGTGTTTGGAGACGATGAGTTAAATAAGACGTTGGACATAGCTTTCGAAGGCACTGAATACATTGCTTTGTCCATGCAGGAGTATAACGTAATTGCCTCGAACAACATTTTTAAGCAGGGGACTAATTTCTTTAGCCTCGCCCGTGAGCAGCAAAATATAATACTAAATAATATAAGTGACTTTTCGATGGAGGTTTACGACAATTACCAGACAGGGTTAGTGAGAAAGACTGATAAAGGATATGCTTTTTCTGTAGATCCTGAAGGTGCGGTTAAATGTTTTCAATCTATACTGGTTTATACTATCAATAATATTGAAAAGTTTGGTGCCTGTTTGACAGACAGCATTACTGCTCTTACCGATGACCAAATGAGAGTATTAGGCCTTGAACCGAATATAAAAAATGAGATTCTCTCCATGATAGACCCGTTTGTGGCAAATGTTAAAGAAAACCGGAGCAACTATCTGGAATTTATCAATGAAATTGGGAATGAAAAAGAATATATCGATGCTTTTAAAGGCTCGGAAATTACCATGAGTTTGGAAAAGGAAGTCCCTGAAACGTACGCAACAA
>JAQVXR010000072.1 GCA_028709045.1 Desulfitobacteriaceae bacterium
ATGGTCATCCTCCTATGTGCAAGGTTTTTAGCCAGTTTTTCAATATTTCCTTGCATTAGAATTCGACATATACGCCCTATAACCCTTGTAATTTCAGGGTTTTTCAGCTATTCAGCAAGCCCTATTTAAATACTTCCTTATAAAACTAAGAACCCCTTTAATTTGCCATGCTTCCCTATTTTGATTCGCATTGAGACTCAAGTGTTTTAATTCGTTCTTCTAATTTTTCAATTTTTGTTTCTTGATATATAAACATCTTAGCTATAATGGTAATAATAAGTGCGACAAAAACAAGGATTGCCCAGAAGTTCTCAAAAATAAGTACTCCTCCAAAGAGAAGAAAGAAATAACACAGTATAAGACTTACCGCAAATGTACCAAGAAAATTTTTCATCGCATATTTCTCCCTTATTGAGTCAGAAAACAGTCCCCTGACCAACTGTACAACTTTCCACTTTCTACTTTCCAACTTTCCACTTTCTGCTTTCCAACTTTCTACTTTCTACTGAACTACCTCATACCTGACACATCTTCCCCATAAAGAGGATCGTCCCGGTTTCATCATCCGCAATCATAAAGACAAAAGGCCGATCCGCAATGAAGGTCAATGGTTCCACAGCAGCACACTCCTGCATTTCCACAACGGTTGCCGCTGCCGCTTCGCTTCCTTCTTCGTTCACTTCAATCACTGCTTTATGAAGAACTCTGCTGATACAAATGTCTTCCCGGATGCCGGAAAAATCAGCTGTGTCAGAAAATGCTTCCCCCATGCCCAGGGCGGTCAGGCTATCGTTCAAGTTCTTAATGCCATATTCCATTTTAAAACGAGGCAGCCTCAGCTGTACATCATCTTTTTCACTGATACTGGCCCTAATCTTATTCCACTGGGCTTCATCCAGCCCGGAAATAAAATCATGAATAGATTCATCTTCCTTTGGCAATACGCAATACATTGCCGCCTTACCGCTTCCATAGGAAAGACGAACAGCTTTAAAACCATCCCCCTCACCATATTCCACTTTGCCGTTTTTGCTCATCATCATCACATCATGGGTACTACCGTCCCCAGCATGAAACTGAGCCTGGTAAGTTTGCTTTTTATCAAATTGATCTGTCCAATCACCTTTAAAATAAATGGCATTAATCAGGTACATGACAACATCCGGCGGGATAGGAGAATCGATCATCTTTTCGATTTTCTTGTTTGTCGCATCAAAGATCCATTGATTTATTTCATCCGCTGCCGTTTTCTCAGAAAAATCCAACGATGTCACAGAGGCATCAAATATCTCTTTGTTGACATTTAAAAAATCCTCATTGATATCTTCCCCTTCTCTGATCCACAAAGAGTTTCCAATATTCAGTTCGACCTTTTTATCTATCTGCCCCAAATAGCGGATCAGGTTTTGATAGCTCTCATTTAACCGGGCGTCATCAATACCCGTATAACCTAAAGCATTGGCCATCCCTTCTTTGGTTGTCGTTCCCGCACCTTGATATGTCATCGTCAAAGCGGTAGAGATGCTTAGCGGAGAAATGAAGATGTTCTCTTCTCCATCCTCCCGGTCTAACTCTTGAAAAATATCAAAAGCAAACTGGGTATTTCCCTCTACAGTATCCCTGCTGATCTTATCCAAGTCATAATCCGCATTCTCACTGAAAGATCCCGTCCCGGCGGAACACCCGGAAAGTAATATCACCGTCAAGATCATTGAAATAATAATAGTCAATCTTTTTTTCATCAGATCATCTCCCTAAACACTTGATGTCTAATTAGACGCATCCAATCATCTTTCTGTTCCATTAAAGCGAAATATGCAACACCACAGCAAATCATATATTATTTCCATGTCAAGAATATATACCTTTATCTGATTTTTGTGTTATTTCCTTGTTTTATTGAAACAAAAGAGGTATTTTTTGCGTCTATAAGGATAAAGACACTTTACAAGGAGGGTATGAATCTTGGAACAGTTTTTAACCGTGCTATTTGGTTGCTTGAGCCCTGTATTAGTGTTCTTAGCAGTAATTTTTGGGGTACTGATAATAGCCGAAGGTAAATAATAAAATATTAGATTCTGGTTAATATTGTAATTTGCATTTATAAATATTATAATGTAATAAACCAATTTCTTGACTTGATTGGGAAAATATGATAGATAATATTCATTAAGGAGGAAAGTAGCTGTGAAACTTTCTTGGGTCACATTATATGTAAAAAACTTGGAGGAATCCTTAAAGTTTTACCAGAAAATAGTAGGGCTTAACTTGGTTGAAAAGTTTAATGCCGGACCAGGTGTCGAGATTGCATTTTTGGGTAACGGGGAAACAAAAATTGAGTTAATATATAATGAAGCAATTAAAGAAGTTAATTTAGGTGAGAACATTTCGTTAGGATTTGAAGTAGACTCCCTTGATAAGATGATGACTTTCGTTAAAGAAAAGGGGATAAACATCCATAGCGGACCGTTTCAACCAAATCCCCACATTAAATTTTTCTTTATCATGGATCCGAACGGATTAAAAATTCAATTTGCCGAACATATATAGAGCGTTTCCATCTAAGATTAAGCATCTTCTTCGGAAGGTGTTTTTTTTATTTAAAATAATCATTACAATTTTTTATCAATGGCCCCTCCACGATAAATTTATTCAATTAGAGACCCATACCATTTTATGTTATATTGTTTTAGAGATCATAAACTCATTTATATTGCTCTCGGGTAATCACAATCAAAAATACTATGACGCAGGTGAAAAGCATGTCTTTAGTTGCCGGAATAGATGTCGGGTCGACATCAACAAAAGCTGTTCTGTTAAACGGATCGGAAAATCATCATTTGATCCGTCCCACCGGATGGAGTCCGCGTGATGCCGGAACCGCTATTTTAGAGGATCTCCTTAAGATATCTGGTTTTCCCAAGGATCAGTTGAAAAAAATTGTAGCAACAGGATACGGCCGGGTCTCCCTTACTTTTTCTGACAAAGCGGTGACAGAGATTACCTGTCATGCCCGCGGTGCCGCTTACTTAGTTCCCGAGCTTGATACGATCATCGATATTGGCGGGCAGGACAGTAAAGTAATCAAAGTTAACAGTTTCGGACAAGTACTGGACTTCTTTATGAACGATAAATGTGCCGCCGGAACCGGACGCTTTTTGCAAATCATGGCCAATGCTTTAGGATTTGACGTTTCTGATTTAGGCAACCTTCCCCCAGAGGAACCGGTTACCATCAGCAACATGTGCACCGTCTTTGCCGAATCCGAAGTGATTGGTCTTTTAGCCCAAGGTGTGTCAAAAAATGCAATGGTTGCCGGCCTCCATCAAGCTATTGCCCGAAGAATTTCATCAATGGTCCGGAAACTTGGAAATTATGACAGAATCGTATTTACCGGAGGGGTCGCCCTCAATCGCGGCGTACATCAGTGTTTGGAGAATGAACTAAGTAAGAATGTCTATGTACCCGAAAAATGTCAATTAGCGGGTGCATTAGGTGCAGCTCTGATTGCCCAAGATTTACTGAGAAAAGATTAAATTATATTTAGGAGGATGCCAGATGAAAGTTAATTTTTTAGAATCGTTTAACGATATTAGAGATAAAAATATGCTTACTCTCAAGGAAGCAAAGGAGAATGGCCAAAAAGTCGTCGGCTTTTATTGCACTTACGGCCCACAGGAATTAGCTATTGCGGCAGGAGCGATACCCGTTGGTTTATGCGGCACTAGAGAGGAACCGATTGCCGCTGCAGAAGCAGATCTGCCCCGAAATCTCTGCCCCTTGATTAAATCTTCCTATGGCTTTGGGAAAACTGATAAATGCCCTTATTTCCACTTCTCGGACATTGTGATTGGTGAAACTACATGTGACGGAAAGAAGAAAATGTTTGAACTGATGCGTAAATTCAAAAAGGTGCATGTAATGAATCTGCCCCAGCATCAACACCAACCGGCATCCTTGGAAATGATGTATGAGGAAATGGTCCGGCTGAAGAAAGTTCTGGAAGCGGAACTGGATACGGAAATTACGGATGAGGCCATTGGTGCGGCAATCAATGTGGTCAACCGAGAACGCAAAGCACTGAAAGCATTGTTCGATCTAAATCAAAACAAACCTGCCTTGTTCTCCGGATCTGACCTCTTAAAAGTTTCCTTCCAAATCAGCTTTCATTCCGATCGGGAGGAACGCATTTCTCTTCTTAATACTTTAATCAACGAAACAAAAGAAAAAGCTAAAGAGGGGTATTGTGTGGGAGATTCCTCTACTCCACGCATTCTCCTAACAGGCACACCGGTAGGATTAGGTTGCGAAAAAGTGATTAACCTGGTTGAAGAATCCGGTGGTTTAGTAGTAACTATGGAGAATTGTGGAAGTTATAAAACCCTAGATTTGTCGGTAGCTGAAGACAGCAGCCAAGATAAATTAATGCTTTTAGCCCAAAGATATTTAAAGATTCCCTGCTCTGTAATGACACCTAACACAGACCGCTTGACTCTGTTGGAAAAAATGATCGATGATTTTAAAATTGACGGAGTGATTGACCTTACCTGGCAAGCGTGCCACACATATAATATCGAATCTTATTTTGTTGCAGATCTTGTTAAGAGCAAGGCGAATCTTCCTTTCCTTCATCTGGAAACAGATTATTCAAACTCCGATTTAGAAACCTTGCGCTTGCGTATTAATGCTTTCTTAGAAATGATGTAAATGATATATTATAAAAAACCCGGGAAAGTTTTTATTCCCCCGGGTTTTTTAATTCCCTTTTCCTGCAGAAACAGGATTAAAACTACAGTGTAATAACCTGATCAATACCGGCGCTTCCTAAAACTGCATAAAGATTAGGGAAACAGCCGATACCAGCATTACTAACGAGTTTATCCTCAATACCTCTTTTAATGGCACATTGATCGCAAGCCATCAGGACAGTGCCATATTTTTCGCTGATCTTTTGGAGATCATCTCCCATTTCAGTACCCTTCAGGAGACAAAAAGTGTTGTCAAAGAAAAACATCATTCCTGCTACTTCAGCCCCATGTCTGTCATCCATAAGTTGGGGAATGATCATTGTTTTAAGGATTTCATGACTGTTGGTGGTTGAGAAAATGTAAGCTACTCTCATATTATTACTCCCTTTCCTTTTATATTTTTTTAGTCTAATATTTTCAGGGCTCATGCAATCTCCTTCATCTATCCGGTATGTTCCATGCCGATATTGAAGGATTCCGATAAATAAAGGGTAAGTTGCTCCTTGTGATGTAAATATTTAGGGCTGTGTCGATTGCGTGGACGCGCCATATCCAAGTGATAGTCAGCAATGATCTCACCTTCCCGCGGACTCATCACAATCACTCGGTCTGCCATATAAACGGCTTCATCAACATCATGGGTGACCATAATGGTTGTGGTATTAGCAGACATGAGAAGAGTATAAAGTTCCTCCTGCATCAATTGGCGCATCTGGAAGTCAATGGCAGCCAATGGTTCGTCCAAGAGCAGCAGTTCAGGCGCAGCTGCTATCGCCCGCATCACAGCAACTCTTTGCTTCATCCCCCCGGAAAGCTCCTTAGGATATTTTTTCTCGTTACCGCTAAGATGGGACATTTTTAATAATTGAGCAAGGCGATTTTGTTTTTCCTCCTTACCGGCATGGCGCAGTTTAAGGGCGTAAAGAATATTTTCTTCAACCGTCATCCAGGGAAAAAGGGCATAACCCTGAAAAACAAAACCTCTGTCCGGCCCGGGACCGTGGATCGGCATATCATTAATATAAATGTTGCCCCTTTCCGCCTGCAAAAAGCCGGCAACGATCGTGAGAAGAGTTGTCTTGCCGCAACCGGAGGGACCGACGAGGCAAACCATCTCCTTTTCCTTGACCCGCAAATTAATATCTCCCAAAACAACGTGTTCATTGATTTGAGATTTATCAGCATATACCTTTCTGATTTGTTCGATCCGTAAAATATCCCGTTTTTCCAAAATCTCGTATCCTCCCTGCATATCATAGATAGATCACATCAACGCCAGCGCATCAAAACACCTCCGACAGATAAGAGTAATTTGTCAATTAAAAAACCAACCAAGCCCGCTATAACCATCAATGCCAGTAGCATATCCGTCCGCATCATGGTTTGAGCTTGAACCATACAGTAACCGAAACCGGCACTGGTAGCAATAAATTCCGCTCAGATAACGGACATCCAACCCAGCCCGATGGCCAAACGCCCACCGGTGAAAATCCCGGGGAAAGATCCCGGTAACACTACGTCTCGGATAACCTGCCATCTGGTGGCACCCAAAGAACGGGCGGCATGATAATAATTCCGGTCAATGTCTTGGACGGCATTGATGGTATTAATTATCATGGTAAAAACTCCGGTAAAAGCGATCAGAAAAACCGTGGGTCCATCCCCCAGGCCAAACCAAATAATAGCAAGGGGGACCCATGCCATTACCGGTACTTGACGCGCGGAATTGATAAAGGGCGAGAGAGCTTTATTGGCGGCATTGGAATAGCCCATTAAAAGACCAATGGGTGCGCCAATGCAAAAAGCATAGCTGAAGCCCAACAAAACACGGCGCATAGTGATGGCCAGGTTAAGCAATATCTCTTTTGAGGTAAGCGCCTCAAAAAAGGCGCAAACCACACTCTGAAAGGTCGGCAGCACCATATGGTTTGTTGTGCGGTTGCCGGCAACGTACCAGATAAGACATGCTCCAAGCAGGATTATTAAGGAATAGGCACGGCCATCGCTGACAGGTCCGGGAATTTTATCTCTGCTGACTGCCATTTGGTATACTCCTTTCTGCCCATTTCCTGAGAGAAAAGGAATATCATTGCTTCACAAAAAGGCCGATATTCCTTAATTTCTGCTGCTGCATTTTCTATTGACAGGAGCAGGGCGGGATAAAGTTGGGAATTATAAAAATCCTTACTGACAACAAGTACGGCGGTAGGAATCTTTGACTCAATCAAAAGATACTGATAATCGAGAGTAACTGCTGTCGCAATATCCAAGACTGCAGCATCTATCTGTCCAACACTTAAAGCATATGGCAAAGAAGTAGCAAGCACAGGATGATATGTAGCATCTGCATAATATGAAGACATGAGAATTTCCTTCTGTCTTTCCTGCCCATTCATAAAGCCGATGTGTTCCGGTACCTTCCCTGGGTCTTTACATACCAGCGCTTCACTGTTATAGGTGAGAGGTCCGGCCAGAATAAAATCATCTGTTTTTCCTAAAAAGGCGGCTGCTGCATCAGGACACAAGACGGCAGCATCTAATTCCCCAGCGGTTAGGCTCCAGGTACTTTTGCTGCTGCAGCAATCCATCATCAGGTAAGAGCTGAATCCATCGGCGAATTGAATGTCGAATTGGTTGCTGCCATAATGCTTAATGGCATAATTAACAAGCATACCCGCGGTATTATTTGGGCAGCCGATAACCGCAGTATCCTGCATTTTTTCATTACAGCCGAAAACAAGGCAGGATACAATTAACACACAAAAAATTTGTGTGAATCTTAGCTTAGGCAATACCATCAATTTCTTTGGCAACTTTCATGAACTCTTCAAATGTCATGCCGATTGGTAAGACCGGGTCAACCTTTTCCTCAATAAATTTTGGGAAATCAGGTGCTCCGCATTCATAGGCACGGTTCATGGCATCAGGTGCCCAAACCTTATCCAATTCATCCATGGTCAAATCGGGATAATAATCTTCAGGGATATTCCAACGATCATGTTCCGCAAACCATGTTTTAAAATTACCTTCAGCCATTTCCCAGTTGATGGTCCGGCCTTCGGCAATGATCTTCGTCCAAATTGTACGCAGGCTTACTTCAACCGGAACATCAAAATACTCGGAGAAAATTTCTGCTGCTTTATAGGGGTGCTGATATAAATATTGAATAGACAGAACATGGGCATACATAAGACGGGTTGCCAAATTGGGATAGTTTTTGAGAAAGTCTGTGTTGGCACCGAGTACGCAGTGAATACCGGCATTTTCACCGGAAGTTTCATTGGTGGCGGATCCCCAGCTCGTTCCCAATATATGGCCGACACCTTCATATTCCGCATAGGAACCCCAAGGGTCACAACAGGTAAAGCCATCCAATTGTCCCGCCTTAAATGCAAAATATTCATCGTAATCCTTCATATCAAACACTTCATAATTACTGACGTCCACCGGGCAGCCAACAGCTTGGGCAACCTCATTCCAACTTGTCGTGGTCGCAGCATTACTCCCAATAGCCAGTCTCTTCCCAAGCAAATCATCTGCGGTTTTTATATCGTTTGAAACCACCAGATACCAGGAACCGCCGGTATGATTGCCGGAGGCAATGGCAAAAGGAGCACCGTTATTAATCGCGGTGACCTGTCCGGACGCAAAACCCATATAGGCTGCATCCATTTGTCCGGCAGACATTGCTTCATACACCTTGCCGGTCTTAGTCAAATTAAATTTGATACCCAGATTCTCATAAATACCGGCAGCCTCACCAATAGGACCGGCTACCATATGATCACAATCCCGGAATCCGATTTCCACAACCTTGTTTTTTTCTTCCTCTGTCAATGCAGGCAGAACTGCTTTAATAGCGTCATAATCCACATTGACCAAGGCACCATACTTTTCTTCCCAAGAGTCACCTTTAACATTTGTTCCCTCACTTTCTGAGGGTGTGCTGCCGCTGCCGCAAGATGCCAGTATAAATAAAGATATTAAACAGCATAAGCAGAACAAGACACTCCACTTTTTCATGGTATCCCTCTTTTCCTTTATTTTCTAAAAATAAATTAACAGCAATCTTCCATATCCGCAGAAAAAATGTTGAAAATTTCTTCATCCTGAATTCGATAGATACCATAGCCAATATAGCTGCCCTTCGCACCGGAGAGGATGAATTCCGTAGGCGGTTTCTTATCAATATCTTTGAATTCAATAACTACATGTTCCAGAGGTGCCGGTTCCATCCTTGTGATGTGGGGAGTATCACCTGCTAATATGGCAATTATTTTGTTTCTTTCCTTATCATAGGAAAAAACAACCAAGATATCCTCTTGCCCGTCATCGTTTAGATCGGTAACGGCACCCATTAAAGGAGTCTGCTCAAAATTCGCCTCATAGACGGCATACAGGGGGTGAGCCCTCACTTCATCAGGTAACTTCATCCCGTGATTAAAATAAGGGTAGGAAAATATCCCTGCCACTAATAACAGTACCGCAACCAACCACTTGCCCCTTTTCATGGTCACACCTGTTTTATTAATATTTTTTTGAATTTCGGCCAGCGAGCCCAGACACAAAAAGCTATAATAATTAAAGCACAAATAGATTCTAACCAATTGGGGAAAGAAACAGATAACTTATCTGCCAAGTCAAGCTTGCCCTGATTGATACTGACATCAAAAACAGGTACGAAATCGACTAATATTAGGTTGGTTAGATAACCCAGCAAAACCGCTATTATTACCAGCGAAGTACAGTAAATAAGTACCGTTCGCTTACCGATCATCCGGTGTATGCTGATAAGTTCCGGCAGATTGGTTGCTGTCCCCGTTATCAGAAATGTAATGGCTACACCCGGCGCCGCCCCTGCCCCAATCAGCGCTCCAATGAACGGGATATGCCCAACGGCGCACACATACATAATTGCCCCCAGTACGGCAATACCCAGTATCGATACCATATCAGGCCGGCTGAGATATCTCTGGATAAATGACATGGGAACTATCGTTAAAATAAAAGCCGCCAAAAGTGCACCCGGTACAATGTATTGACTTATTTCCTTCCCTAAAAAAAAGAAACCCCATTTTAACCCACTGACAACCCTCTGTATAAATGAGGGTTTTGCCGTCTTGGGCATATCAGACTGCCCTGCCGGTTGTTGCAGTGTTGCGGCCATGGGATGCATCAACTCATTTCCTCCCAAATAATTTCCAATGCTACCAACAATAATTGGAATAAACAACCCTGCTGCAACATAGATTGCTGTAATACGCGGACCAAGAGTGGCCAGAGAAATCAATACTGCCGCCGGATTGATGATTGGTGTGGCAATCATAAAAGCCAATACATTACCCAGGTAGGCACCGGAATAATAAAGGCTTAGGCCCAGTGGAATCACGCCGCAGCTACAGATAGGCAGAAAGGCACCGGATATGGTGGCTTTTAACAAGGAACTAAGCTTTTTATTGCCCAAATTGCGCTGCAAAATTTCCGGCCGCAAAAAATTATGGAGCATACCCGCTAATAAAAAACTGAACATCATCCAGCAAGAAACACTTTTTAGCAGACTCCATGTATTGTAAAGCAGTGATTCGATAAATTCCATAATTGTTATTCCATCTCACTAAGGGCTTTTTCAACTGCCTCAGTGATTATCCGTTTGTTAAAATAACCTTCCTCATATTTATCCCGGCCGTTAATGATCAGCATTCCTCGCGTAACCATGCCGTATTTGGGAATATAGTCCATATCTACCCCCGCCGTATAAAGACGTAAATCAATCTTATCCGGATGTTTTCCCGCCAAATCCTTAAGAAGACTGCCGTAAGCGTCACAACAAGGGCAGGTGTTAATGAATTCCAGCAAAACTTTTCCCATACTTACCTCCTCCAGATAGCTCTAATCAGCACATCTAACACTTTTTGTCTTATGTTTCTTGTATATTATTGTTGATAAAAATATAGCATTACGAATGGGATTTGTACAATTAAATGTATTTATAGGAAATGATTGGGTAATAAAATAATTTTATAAGTATCATATCATGCGTTTAACCTCCCCAACCATTTCCCTCACCTTTCTACCATAATAAACCATTTATCTTTTCAAACTGACATCCCAATATTGACAGTTACAATTTGTTGTTGTACATTATATATAGGTTTTATAAGTTAATTGAATATATATTGTGGATTTATATTATCTCACTTTTACATGTGGGGTAGAGGAGCGGCATTTAATAGTCTTTAGTGGAGCTTGAGAAGCATTGATATAAAGATAAGGAAATGTCGCCGAAGTTGATAATACACCTCAACTATTATCAGCTGGGGCTGCAGTTAAGAACTGCAGAACTGTCTCAATAAACTTCCCGGTTTATTGAGGGGCGCTATCTCATTAGGGAAAGAGGAGAAATTAGGTACATAGAGTGGCCTGAGTTCATCTCGGGTCTTTTTTTGTTAATGACACTTTGTTTAATTTTGCGCTAAGCGTTAACAAGCAAATAAAAATATTTA
>JAQVXR010000289.1 GCA_028709045.1 Desulfitobacteriaceae bacterium
CAACATTTAGATAACCAATTTGCAATCAATTGTCTAAATGTGTTGTTAACTTTCTGTAATTTTGTTTTTGACTCCCATTTTTTGAGCTGTTATTGCCTCTGGCTGCAAAACTGAAAAAAAGAGCAGTCCGAAAGCTTCTCGGACCGCCCTTTTATTTTACTTTTTCTCTATTCCTTTCAGAAAAACATCTACAACCTGGGAGGCAATCGGTTCTAAATCTCCGGCTGTTTTTCCGGTGGGTGCCCCAACGGCGTGCACCGCTCCAAAAAACATACCTGCCGCCAATTCACAGTCTATTTGGCGGAAGCTCCCGGTTTCAATCCCTTCCCGAAAGGTCCCCGCCAGCATTTTAATGATTTCCCGGTGTGCCTCCATGATGGTTTGCTGCACCTGGGGGCTGACATGGAGGAATTCCTGGCGGATCACCCCGGCAATGTCCTGATGGCATTGGACAAATTGGAGGTGGATGTAAACAAAACGGGTAAACTTAGCGCCGATAGTTAATTGGGGTTTCATTTCCCGGGCTAAGGTATCCCGGTAAAGCCAGATTCCCGCTTCCAACATTTTGGAAAAGAGGTCCAGCTTGCTGGTAAAATACTCATAGACAGTCCCTTTGCCCACATCCGCTTCCTGAGCGATTTCTTCAATTTTGGACTTGTGAAAGCCTTTTTGGGCAAAAACCCGAGCGGCTGCCATCATAATTTTTTGCTTTTTGTCGCCGGCATTTAAATTTAAAAACACATCCCGCCCCCCTTACATGCCAGGTGCAGATGCCCCGCCGGCAGAAGAAGAGCCGGGGAAGATGCCGTAGGCAAATTTGGCTTTCGCCAAGTTATAGTTGTAGAGAGCGTTCAGAAGGCCTAATTCCGCCTGTTTCAATGCTGCTTCTGCGTTTAAAACATCGTAGTTGGTGGCCATGCCCACTTCGTAGCGCAGCTTGTTCAGCCGGTAAGCCTCTTTTGCCTGCTCCAAGCTTTTGGTGAGGACATGATAGTTTTCTTCCGCCGTTTTTAAATCAAGATATGCTCCTTTAATGTTAAGGCGCAGGTCTACCTTGGCGTTATCATATTTTACTTCCGCTTCTTTATATTTGTATTGGGCATCCCGGTAAACAAAAGTATTGGAAGTATAATATTTTTCATGGTAGTCAAAATTCAATTGATTGATGTTGAATTCTTCCCGGGCGGAAACAAAGGATATATCCTGATCGGTCATTTCCTGAATCACTTTTTCTACATCGACGGCTTCTGCAGTTTTAAATTGAAAACTATCCGTCAATTTCAAAGGGGTCTCCAAGTTTAATCCCAGTGTCTTATTGAGGTTCATCATGGCAACCTGGAGAGTAGATTGGGCTTCGTTCACCCCGGCCTCCGCTGATTTTAACTGGGCTTCGGCGCTGATCACTTCCATTTTAGCGGAGGTGCCGGCATTGAACCGAGCCTGGGCTTGTTTATACTGTTCTTCCGCCCGCTTAAAAGAAGCCTGGGAAACTTCCAAAAGTTTCTCTGCTTGCTGGACTCCGTAATAGGCAGCTTCCACACCGAACTTAATGCTGTTTTCCGTATAGGACAGTGCCGTATCGGCAATCACCTTTCCTGACTGGGCTTGTTTGGGCAGCACGTCAATTACCATGGCAAGATTCTGATCCTTCCTAATAGTGGAAGTCCCTCCTGCCGCATTTGGTATCTCATTACCTATTTGATTATTTGCCTTTTTCGCGGCAGACTCCGCCTGATCTACCGCAAGCTTTGCCTTTTCCACGCCGATGCCCGCCAATTCGATTTGGTGGTTTTCCTTTAAGGCAAGTTCTATTGCTTGACTGAGACTAAGGCTTTTTGCCTCCGGTTGGGAATCTTCCCCCACCGAGCCGGAGACGGTTGCCGCAAACAGCAGTACCACAACAAAGAATCCCGCTAACAATTTCTTCATGAGATTACCTCCCCCTTGGCCACCGTTTTATTCTCTGTATCTAAACGCATCTTCCGCTTTAACCACTTCCCGAAATCATCGATCAAGGTGTATACCACCGGAATAAATATCAGGGTAAAGATGGTGGATGCAAGCAGTCCCCCGATTACCGCCGTAGCCATTGGTGCCTGGGCTTCCGCGCCTTCTCCGGTACCAAAGGCAAGAGGCAGCATGCCCAAAACCGTCGTCAGGGTGGTCATCAAAATAGGGCGCAGCCTGGTGGGACCGGCTTTGGTGATCGCCTCCGTCCTGGTGAGACCCCTACGGCGCAAGGTATTAATGTAATCCACCAAGACGATCCCGTTGTTGACGACAATCCCCGCCAGCATAATTACCCCGATAAAGGTGACAACACTGAAGGTGCGGCCTGTTAAAGCTAACCCTGCTACCACTCCGATAAATGTGGTGGGCAAGGAAAACATGATGATAAAGGGATGGACTAAAGATTCAAACTGGGACGACATCACCATATAAACCAAAATAATCGCCAAAATCAACGCCAGGGCAAGATCACCAAAGGCTTCCACCATGTCCGCATTTTGCCCGCCGTACTCGATGGTATATCCTTGGGGCAGGGTAAATCCTTTCAGGCTTGCCTCAATATCTTTCACCACGCTGTTTAGATCCCGCTCGCTGATTTGAGAATTAACGGTAACAAGGCGAGCCTGACCTTCCCGGCTGATAGATGTCGGCCCTGTTTCCGTGGAAAATTGGGCTACTTCTCCCA
>JAQVXR010000290.1 GCA_028709045.1 Desulfitobacteriaceae bacterium
TTATTATTTATGTATGAATGAGGAATGTGATATTACTTACTACAATACGAAATCTAATATTAAGGTTAATAAACAACAGGTTAAAGTCCCAATATGGTTTAAGAAAGATGCAGATCCGAAGTATGCATGCTATTGCAGCAAAGTTACAGAAGAACAGGTAATCGAAGCTGTAGTTAAGCATGGTGCGAAAACCGTTAAAGAAGTAAATGCCATAACTGGAGCAATGAAAAATTCTAATTGTAAAGAAAACAATCCGTTGGGGGAATGTTGCCATAAGATTATTCAGGAAGCCATTGATAAGGGCTTAACCATGAAATGATTTGAGTTGATATGTTCCCACAAACGTAAGGTTCCCAAATTGACTCAAGACATCAAGATAAATTAACATTTATATCTTGAAATATTACACAGCTGGAGTGTTAAGCACTTCAGCTTTTTTTATTATAGGTATTGTAATATCCGTTACAACCTGATATAATAAATGTAACGGATATTACAAAGGGAGATGCATATGGCGAAAATAGACTGGCTCATTATAAATTACAATCTTCCCACGGAACCTTCAAGACATAGGGTTTCTATATGGAGAGGGCTTAAAAAAATCGGGGCTGTAAATATTCAACAGTCCATGTGGATTTTACCTAACAATGAAGAAAATTATCTGGCTTTACAGAAAATATCTCATGATATCGAATCCAATGAAGGTGAATCTCTTTTAATGAAAAGTATTTTTTTTGAAGAGAAACATGAAGAGAGAGTGATCACGCTTTTCAACAATATTCGAGACGAAGAGTATCTGGAATTAATCAGAGAATGCGATAAATATTTAAAAGAGATTGAAAAAGAAATTACAATAGAAAAGTTTACATTTCCAGAGCTTGAGGAAGAAGAAGCCGAATTTGAAAAACTGTTTTCATGGTATAAGAAAATAAAAGAAAGAGATTTATTTAACGCTTCCAATAAAAATGAAGCATTAGAAATAATTGATAAAATTAAAGAAGCTTATGAGAATTATAGTGAAATGGTTTATCAGAGAAATGTTATGGAGTAGGTAAGGCAACGCTGAAAAGGAGATTTGCAGATGTGGAATGTATTTTTTTTAGGTTTAGTCAGTTTTTTTGCGGATATTAGTGCAGAGATGGTATACCCAATCATTCCTCTGTATTTAACATCTGCTTTTGGAGCGACTCCGGCATTGATTGGTGTTATTGAAGGAATAGCAGAGAGCCTTGCCAGTCTGTTAAAAGTATTTAGCGGGTATATTACAGACAAATATAGAAAGAAAAAACCGATTGCTTTTTTGGGATACGCAACCGGACTTATTTACAAAGTAGCGTTAATTGCCGCAAGTTCATGGATAGGCATACTTGGCGCAAGGGTTATTGATAGAATGGGGAAAGGAATCAGAACAGCTCCGAGAGATGTAATGGTATGTGAAAGTGCAGATAGTAACCGGATGGGAACAGCATTTGGTATCCATAAAGCTTTAGATATGGCCGGATCTGCAATCGGAATATTAATAGCCTATCTTTTACTTTCAAGTGCTAATGGAGCTTTTGATTATAAAAATCTATTCCTTATCTCAATTATTCCGGCGTTATTGAGCCTAGCAATGTTTCCTTTAATTAAGGAAAAAAAAGAAGACCGGATCATAAAAGAACGCGAACCATTTTGGAAGAATGTGAAAAAACTTGATGGACAGCTGAAGCTATATTTGTTAGTCGCATTTTTGTTTACTCTGGGGAATTCATCTAACGCCTTCTTGCTGCTACGAGCCAAGAGCGTAGGGTTTAATGATACTTCAGTTATTTTACTTTACTTCATATACAACTTAACAGCCTCTTTGCTTGCGATACCATTAGGAAAAAGATCTGATCAAGTAGGTAGAAAAAGACTGCTGGTCTCAGGCTATCTAGTATTTGCCCTAGTTTATTTGGGCTTTGCTTTTGCTTATAATAAAATGTTTATGATTGTACTTTTTGTACTTTATGGTGTTTATACGGCTATGATTGCAGGTGTAGAAAGAGCATTTATTGCGGAAATTTCTCCTCAAGAATTGAAGGGTACTATGCTCGGTTTACATTCCACAATTGTCGGGATAGCGTTGTTCCCTGCAAGCGCTATTGCAGGTGTTTTATGGACTTCTTTTGGAGCGGAGATTCCGTTTGTATTTGGTGCCTGTTTGTCATTAGCAGCAGCGTGTGTGCTTTTTGTTTTAATGAAAGGTGGCAGGCATGCGCGCGAAGTGTGTTGATATATTCCTTTGAATGGTCATTTGTGAAAAAAGCTCAAAAGCTATTGACATGTTCCCACGAACAGACAAACTGTCGATTTGTTCCCCCATACCTTGAGATGAAAAAAGCGGTGGATATGTTTCCGAGAACCGACAGGTCCAAAGACATCAATGCTGTCCTCTCAAGCCACGTCGAGACAGTAGTATTGATGTCTCGCGTATAACGAGACTGGGTGTGGATTTTCGAGTTTTTGAAATTTCTTGAAAATGAGAAAATTTGCTTTTTGCTAGTTTAGGAGAACATATCCAAGACTTTGATAATTGAATTTAAATTTTCTCAAAAACGAATTATCTTAAATTAGACACACTTTGGCACTATAGTTGAGTTGCCCGAATTGAGGCAATAGGTGGAGTGCACCATTTAGATGTAACCGTGGAGAGGTAGAGTAGAAGCCGTTAG
>JAQVXR010000291.1:0-1817 GCA_028709045.1 Desulfitobacteriaceae bacterium
AACATAAGTCCCAACTTTTCAAGAATGCCCTGCCCATAGAAGAAAGCAAACGACTCATGTGGTGATTTGTCGTTTAACTTAGCTCTTGAATAGGAATTTATGTGAGACATCATAAGATTGATATCTCTTTGTTCCAAATTATCAAAAGAGCTTCCTTTGGGCAGGACTTTTCTTATGAATTCGTGATTCAGTTCCACGTTAGGCTTCTGGAAGCTTGCTCTGGGATCACAATAAAATACCTTAGTGCGACGATTGCCTTCACTATCAAATTCTATAGCTGTCGGATTAGAAAACTCAGAGCCGTTGTCACCTAACAAAACAGGCAACATTTTACTAAAAAGATCTCTTCCCAAGATCTCATATAACCAATTAAAAACATCAATTACAGACTGGGAAGTATTTCTATCCCTAATAAAAGCAAGCATTAAGTCACAAGACTTAAACATAAGCGTAAGCAAAACTTTGCCGCCGATTCGACCAATTACAGAATCCATCTCAACGGCAAATATGTCATTGTTCTGACTAAGATAAGTTTTGTATTCATCATATGTTCGTCCGATGCGACATGCACTGTCTACCTTATGTTCAAGGGGTTTAGAACTACGTGGTTTAAGACGACATACACGAGGCATATCAATATTTCTTGCTTTTAATAAACCGTCTGCCACATAACGATAAAGCGATTTTTCACTGACAGAAAACTCATCCTTGTTATTGGCAACGATGTGATGGACAGATTGTCCTTTCAAAATCAAAGGACTGATAAATTCATCTAATTGGATGAGTTCATCTTCTGAAATATTGACACCTTCTCTTGTCTCAACCAGTATATTGCGGTAGTTTTGATGAGCCGAATTATGAAAATAATATTTTTTTCTTAAAACACAAAGATGCTCATCAGAGCAGCCATTGCACACATAAGGTGGAACGGAAAGTTTTTTACAGATATCCTCAACAAAATCAGGGCATTTGTTATTACAAAATTTGCAGGTGCTGCAACATTTAATACAATTTGGCTTGTCTTCGCATAAATAATGTGTTGAGCAGTTAAACCTATGTACGCATCGATTAGGTGTCCTGTGAGGAGGACATTTGTTACTTGATATAGCACGTTTACGAATTTCTCTTGAAATGGTAGTCGGGCTTTTATCAAGATCAAAAGCAATTTTTTTAATCGAATTACGATGTGAAAGACCATGTTGAATTTGTAACCGGTCAAAATCAGTGAGATGTTTATTTTTAGCCATTTAAAATCGCTCCTTAAAATCCCGTAAAGATATATTATTATCTTGGGGGAAGAGAAGGAAAATTGCAAGACTAAATGCAGTCTCTCCCATGGGAGAGATACAATTAATAAGAATAAATTTTGCATAACTAAATGCAACATTAAATTTGTAAGATTAAATGCAACCATCTTAGCAAGATGGGGTTGCATTTAGATTGTCAATTCACGATTATTAAATAAATAATAAAATAAACAGTAAAAATTATTGACAATAATATAAATATTTAATAATATGAATACATTATTAAATATTTTACTATGAAGAGGATTAGTAATTATACATGGCCTATAGAGAGAAAGTTGTTGGTGGAAGATTTTCGGCCCCTGTATTATGAACCCGCCTTGGAGTATTTGGGATTTAAAACCCAAAGGGCAAACCCCTTATATAAATGAGATGCTGTTATTTTTTATATACAGCAATTAGAGTGGTACCGCGGAAATCCGCCTCTAAGTTTTAGAGGCGGTTTATTTTTGTATGGAAAGGAGAAAAAATGGCTAAGAAAGAAAAAGAATTTGTAAAAGAAATTACACC
>JAQVXR010000291.1:1827-2692 GCA_028709045.1 Desulfitobacteriaceae bacterium
CACCTATGGAAGAAGACTTCAGCAGATGGTATACAGATGTAATAATGAAAAATGAATTGGTTGATTATTCGCCTGTAAAGGGTTTTATGGTTATCAGACCTTACGGATATGCTTTGTGGGAAAGAATTCAACAATATGCTGATGAAAAATTCAAGGCAACCGGACATAAAAATATGTATTTTCCATTATTGATTCCGGAAAGTTTGTTAACGAAAGAAAAGGAACATGTGGAGGGATTTGCTCCTGAAGTTGCATGGGTAACACATGGAGGAAATCAGGAATTAGGAGAAAGATTGGTTGTAAGACCAACATCTGAAACTATTATATGCCATATGTATGCTAAGTGGCTGAATTCATACAGAGACCTGCCATATTTGTATAATCAGTGGTGCAGTGTCGTAAGATGGGAAAAAACAACCAGACCATTTTTAAGAACATCAGAATTTTTATGGCAGGAAGGTCACACTCTTCATGAAACTGAAGAAGAAGCACAGGCAGAAACTCTTCAAATGCTTGATATTTACAAACAGGTAGCAGAGGATTTAATGGCTATGCCGGTTGTTACAGGACAAAAAAGTGAAAAAGAAAAATTTGCGGGAGCACATGCCACATACACTATGGAAGCATTAATGCATGACGGTCAGGCACTTCAGGCAGGAACCTCACATAATTTGGGACAGCATTTTACTAAGGCTTTTGAAATTAAGTTCCAGGGCAGAGATGGAAAGGAACAATACCCATATCATACTTCATGGGGAATTTCTACCAGATTAATCGGAGGACTGATAATGGTTCCTTCTGACAACAGGGGATTGGTTCTGCCTCCCAAAATTGCACCTGTACAGGTTGTAATAATTCCAATAGC
>JAQVXR010000292.1 GCA_028709045.1 Desulfitobacteriaceae bacterium
AGGAGAGAAATCATGTCCCAAATAAGACAGCAATATGATGAAGAATTTCGTAAAAATGCAGTGAAACTCAGCTATGCTACATCAAAGACGATCAAGGCCCTATGCCATGATCTTGGAATCCATCCAAGCCTGCTTTATCGGTGGAGAAAAATATACACCGAGCAGGGGGACAAAACTAAGTTGGCGGAACAAAACGACAACTTGAGAAAATTACAGCTCGAAAATGCAGAACTAAAAATGGAGAACGAAATGCTAAAAAAAAACCGCGGCCTACTATGCGAAAAATCTAAAGTAAAATATGAATTAATTCGCTCACATCCCCAATATCCCGTTACAAAGTGGGCCGACATACTGGAGGTTTCCACCAGCGCTTACTACGACTGGCTGAAACAAAAACAAAAACGGGATAGAAAAGAGCTGGAATATATAACACTCGTCAACAGAATTTTCAAAGAAAGCGAAAACACCTACGGCGTCGATCGCATATGCGGTTGCCTTAGAAGATGTGGTTACACCGCATCCTATCAGCGTGTTAAGCGTATTATGGATAAAATGGGCCTAGTATCGATTCATCGCCAGCGACGCCAACGTTCCCTAACAGATAGCCGGAAATCCAAGGGTTTGGATTTGCCAAACCTGATACATAATCTGAACATTACCGAACCATTCCAGGTAATGACAAGTGATATCAGCTATGTAAGAACTGCTCAAGGGTTTGACTACCTCTGCTCAATAAAAGACGTGGCAAGCGGTATAGTGCTAGCCCAAAGCATGTCTGACAACATGAAGGCAGAATTAGTAATAAAAACAATTAAAAAGGCCAAAAGTCGTTGGAACCTACCCACCGGCTGTATTCATCATTCAGATCGTGGAAGCCAAGTGCGACAAGAAGTCGCTTGATATATTGCCGAAAGGCTACCCTATCCATTCGGGGTAACTCTATTGTGACTAGCGTAGATGGTAACGTCTGGGTTAGAAAGCTCACAAGACAATGTAGAAATCCGAGTAGCCTAAACTGGGACAACTGCTAGGGTAAGAAAGCTATGGAGAATGTAAAGTGAAGCACTGTAGGAATCGTTACGCTGAAGGAAGCGAAATAGGCTGAAACGCTTCGACCAAAATGGTAAGGAGTCGAGCAAAGGCGTACTGGCTAACCAATGCGAATGGATGAAGAACTCCCGGTTTAAAGGTGGCTCCTAAGGCTTTCACAATTATGTATCATGCGGAACTTGGTAAACCCTATATGCTCCTCACGAGAGTGAGGTATCTAACCGCAAGGGAAAGAAACGAGAACGTAATTAATTTTGTGTAATTGGTAATAACTACCACAAAAGGAGTTGTATCAATTATGCAAAATATTAAGAATCAGTTAGCAGCAGAATTAGCTAAGGATTGTAAGAGTATGGATGATGTTCACACCATGCTGAAGGATCTCTTTAAGGATACCATTCAAAAGGTTTTGGAAGCTGAGATGGACACTCACCTGGGTTATGAAAAACACGATCCCAATGGTGATCACTCTGGAAATAGCAGAAACGGTTATAGTAAAAAGACTGTTCAAACCCAAATGGGCAAAACTGAGCTAAAAGTTCCTAGGGATAGAAATGGTGAGTTTGAACCCCAGATTATTAAGAAATATGAAACAACCGCCAACGAACTTGAAGAACAGATTATTGCCATGTATGCCAAGGGCATGTCTACCCGGGATATAGAAGACCATATGAGAGATATTTACGGCGTTGAAGTTTCTCCAACTATGGTTAGTAAAGTAACGGATAAGATTATGCCAATAATTGCAGAGTGGCAGGCAAGACCACTAGATCGGGTCTATCCTATCGTATTTCTAGATGCCATTCATTTCAAGGTTCGCAAGGATAACCGTATTATAAATAAAGCTGCATATAGCGTGCTGGCCGTTAATATAAACGGACAAAAAGAGGTATTAGGTATTTGGATAGGTGAAAATGAAAGTGCCAGCTTTTGGTTAGGAGTTTGCAACGACCTCAAAAATAGGGGTGTAGAGGACATCTTAATAGCTTGTAAAGACGGTCTTTCTGGCTTTAGTGAAGCTATTAACACCGTTTTCCCTAGGACAAGAATACAGTTGTGTGTCATTCACCAAATCCGTAATTCCATGAAATATGTTTCCTACAAAGAGCAAAAAGTTGTACTAGCCGATCTTAAAAAAGTATATCAGGCCTTAACCCTGGAAGAGGCCGAGTATGCCTTTGAGGAATTTAAGGATAAATGGGGTAAAAAGCACCCCATCATCATTAAGTCTTGGGAGAATAACTGGCTGGAGCTAACTACATATTTTGATTACCCTTATGAAATCAGAAAAATGATTTATACCACCAATATTATTGAAGGATACCACCGGCAACTAAGAAAGGTAACAAAAAATAAGACAGCCTATCCCACTGACGATGCATTAAGAAAGATAATTTACCTGGCAACAGATTCAATTTCTAGGAAGTGGACCATGCCAATTCGGGATTGGAGAAGTTACATTTCCCAACTTGTAATCTATTTTGGGGATCGACTTCACCCAGAAATTGCCTAAAATCTAGGGGTTAGGTAATAGGTTTATCGCTTTTTTTCTCCCAGAGATAGCCATAAAAAAGAAGAAAGCTGGGAACAATATCCTCAGCTATCTCCGGCAGAACCCTGCAAGGCGCTCG
>JAQVXR010000293.1 GCA_028709045.1 Desulfitobacteriaceae bacterium
TCCCAATAATAAAATTACCGCCAAACTTGCAGCCATAAAAGCAACCTCTTTCCTCGTCGTAAAAAAACTCCTACAGGAATAGCATTATTTCTGTAGGAGTCATTAGCATTATGCGTTTTAAGGTGAACTCCATCACCCTTTATTCAACTTTATTAATAAATTATAATATAGCAAATAATGCACGTCAATATAATGAAAAGTTAAATCTTTAATAACCGGAAAATCAGAAAATCCAATCTGAACCTATTTATGTTTAATGTAACTTCAATCCGCTTTTTTAAAACCTCCTAAAAAATCTGCTATACTTTAGAAAATATCACATCCAGGTGCTTCCTCACTTCTGCACCACATGAAGCGTACAACTGCATAATTTCAAGCAAATCGAATGTTGCAAAATATGACCCTGCGTAAACAACAACGCTCGCCTTTTTCTTTCTTACATAATTCTTAAGAACTATCGGCAAGGACTTTTTCGCATATTGTTTACCTTCTTCGGTGTCTTTATACAGCTGGAAGAACAGATAACCTATAAGTAGCATTGCCATATGAAATGTTATATGTACATATTTTGTGCTTTTGAAATCTTGTAGCTTCCAGAAATCCTTAAGTTGCCTGTAGTCTTCTTCCACTTCAGGCCTAAGCTCGTACGTCTTTATAATCTGTTTAGCCGAAACACTTAAATCGGTTGTCATGAATACATAGTAATCATATTCTTCTTCTGAAATCTTGTCTCGAACGACACACACATTTATATCGACGTCCTTATCCGCCTTATCACTGCGCCACATACTCCCAAGCCCTGACACAAAGGCAATCTCCTGGGTTTTCCTTTTCTTATTCGGATGTTTTTCCCACTTTCCTTTGCTCTTGGCTATGCTCACGGCCTCTTTGTATAAATCCATGTTTTTCTTAGCGGGTATGTATGAATCCACCCCTCTCTCATTTTTAAGCATATTGATCGTGTCTCTGGAAATGAATCCCCTGTCATTTATAAGAATGTCACCCCGCTTTAACGCACTGCTGTTCTTAATAATATTATCACTTACCTTGGTATCGTGGGATTTTATTGAACCAATATCTATTTCTTCGATTATACCTGAATTCTCGGTTAACCCTCTCAATGTCGCTAACTTGTATCCCCTCCTAGTGCCGTCTTCATCCTTAACAACTTCTGACTTCTCATAGTTGTCATTATCCAAATTAACTTCGATATCCGTACAATCCAATATGTGTATGTAAGGCACTATATCCAATTTGTCTTTAACTGCTTTGACGAAATTGTTGTAAAGGTCAATGAATTCGTTATTGTATTCCGTATTTTTTTGATACTTGGACAGAAATCCCCTTATCATGCCATCTGATATCAAGCCCTCTTCAATATCTCGTTCTGTATCGTAAAGGTTCCATCCGAGCTGAGCTAAAGTATCCGCATCATTAATAGCGAATGGTATATCGGTCAAGCTTGTCTTTATTTTCATCTTGGCAGCTATAACTAGAGTGAAGAAAAATTTTAAAGGTATTTGCTTGTTTTTCCCGCACCTTTTATCTTCAAATACATCTTCTAATAATGCGGGTAATCCCATTTGCTCCATTTTCAGTACAATATCGTCTATCAGATTGCCGAATGCACTGCTAGCTGTATCGATATTGCCTTGTTTTATAGCTTCTAACACCTGTTCTTTGTCATTAATACAGATTTGTAACATGAAAAATACCTACTTTCGCATGGATATACTTCTGTAGTCTATTGTTTCACACCCGAATCCAGGAGTCCAGCACCATATAGGCTCATAATCATTGTATACATCACATTACATCGATATTTCTCCAGCATTCTTGTTATTTCTCACTATTACGCATTTGTATTTAATTCATTTTTAAAAAAGCGGATTGAAGAATCTAAAATATTGATTTTAAAATCATGATATGATATAGTATATTTGGATTAATATAACTTCAAGGAGGTGTGCCTATGGCCATTAGTTATAATGGATTATGGAAGCTACTAATAGATAAAGGAATGTCAAAGGTGGAATTGCGTGATGCTGTGGGCATGGGACCAGGGACTCTTGCCAAAATGGGCAAGAATCAACGGGTCAGCCTTGAAGTTTTAGAAAAGATATGCAAAGAATTAGATTGCAATTTTGGAGATGTTATAGAATATATAAAAGATTAAATGCATTTTGTGATGCACAAATCAGATAATTTATGCGGGGAGAATAGGATATGTCGAAATTAACAGAAGAAGATGTTAAAAATAGAATAATCACTCCGGCTATTGAAAATGCAGGTTGGAGCAAAAATCAAATGTGGATGGAAAAGTTTTTTACTGATGGAAAAGTTATTATAAAAGGAAAAACCGCAAAGAGAGGCACTCGTAAAAAGGCAGATTATTTATTACACCACCATAACAACTTTCCAATTGCCATTGTTGAAGCCAAGGACGGCGACCACACCATTGAAGATGGAATTCAACAAGCTATTGATTATGCGAAAATACTTGATATTCCTTTTGCATATTCAAGTAATGGTGAAGGGTTTGTTGAACATGATAAAAAACTCTAAATATGCCAGTGCCAAGTATGCCTCTAAATTCATCATTTTTGCCGACTATACTACTTCCTGCAATTGTACCAGTCTTGTTTGCAGTAGAACCCAAAGGCCTGTAAACAGGAGTTTCA
>JAQVXR010000073.1 GCA_028709045.1 Desulfitobacteriaceae bacterium
CTTTCTCTTCATTTTTATCACAGCCAATGCCATCACGAAGCATTTTACCTGTTTCAAAGCTGGCATAGGGAAAACCCTGTTTAGCTGAGTGCAGGTACAGTTCAAAGGCGGTTTGGTAATCTTGTTCCACACCGTTCCCCCTATAATAAAGGTCGGCAAGAGAATACTCCGCATACTTATATTTTTCACTTGCCGATTGTGTAAGCCACTGAGCGGCCTTCACATAATCCTGTTCTGCACCAAGGCCTGCTGCATACATCTTCCCAATACGATACTGGGTATATTTCCAAGGCTTTTCAGACTCGGCAGCATGAAATACTGTGAGTGCCTTTTCATACCATTGATGCGATTTATCAGCATCTTCACTACATCCAAGACCATCCGCATTCATTCTGCCAAGGTCATACATGGCAAGAGGATTGTTCAGCTCTGCTTCCAAAAGCAACAGACTATAGGCCTTTACAAAATCCTGCGTAATTCCGGCATCCTGATCCCCATAGAAAAATTGCTTTGCCTGCTTATAGTTCTCACTCCACCATGAAGGGCTGCGGCTTTTTCTATGGTGTCTGCCATCTTCTTTTTGGGGTTCAAATTCGCCTTGAATATCGTCTGCATTCTCTGGAGGAAAAGAGTCGGGCAGCATACTACTGTCGGCAGGGGATTCGGGTATTATAGAATCTGCTGTTTCTGACTCATCAAAGATAAATTCCCCCTTTGAGATTTCCATTGCTTCTTTTATAACCATGTTACGAATAGATTTAAAGTCACTGCATTTTGAAAGCGGCAATTGCTGAGATGGTGTTTCGGTATAGATACTCTCAATCTGCCCCCTTGCTTTTTGCCATAGAGTATAGGCTTTGCCCACTCTTTCATCCTTGGCAAGCTCATCTACAATTTCATCCACCACATTTTTAAGTTCTGCTTTGAGATAGCCATATTGTTTTTTCCCTGTGGTATGTTTGAGACACTCTGCAAGATAGGTGATAAGCTCTTCAACTTTTTCGCTTCTAAGGGTATCGCTTTGCATTTGTATCAGCAGTTTTCGAAGTGCAATGCGTGCTTCTTTAGCAAGATCATCCCGTCTTTGAGTTTTTTCTCCGTATAAAGGTATCAGCTCCTGCCGGAAGATTTCCGTTGCAAGAGCTGATTTCATTTTACGAATTCCCACCTTAGTAAGATACCCTTCATTTGGATTTGTACTGTAACAAATCATATGGACATGAGGGTGATGGCTTTCATTATGAAATGCTGCATACCATTTCAAATTGTCCGGATGAATTTTAAGGCTTTCCGCAAGTTCCATGGCTTTAGAAGAAATTAATGCTTTCCAGCTTTGAGCATTTTCGAATCCAAATTTTTCAGCATCCTCACGGCGAAGGGAAATAATCGGTGTCCACACATTACCGGTATGCTTTGCAATCTCTTTTGCAGTCTGCGAGAGAATAAGCGGTTGTTCTCCAACTGTGAACAGACCATGGGTATCGAACTTCTCCACTCTGGGACGGTTTGCGATGTAGTCAAGATATTTTTCTTTATCACTAATTTGCTCAATATGCTGCTCTAATGTAATAGAAATGAATTCAGAAGCATTTTCACGATTTGGCTCGGCAAGGTAGTCCTCATATTCCAGTGACTCCTTGCTTTCGGGAAATTCTCGAATGATTTGAGTAATAAGCGACTGCTGCTTTTTGGTACTATTCCAAAGTGCCTTAGCATTAGAAACTTTTTCTACACCATCACGAGTGGCAATATATTTGACCAGATGATTTAAATGGGATGCAGCTTTGCCGCCTTTAAGATAACCGTTTTTAATAACCAGTCTTGCCATTAGATATCAACGCCTTGCTGGAATAAAACCGCATCATCCAGTTTGATTTTCCCCCTGGTCTTTTTTACTTCTGCAACGCATCGACCACGGAGACTTTGCAATTCACTATCAGTGACTTCCAGCGTGGCAGCTAAAAGATGCATCATCATACTAATCTCCACCGATAAGCGGAACAGGTTATTTGCCACACGATTTTCTGTGTTTTGCAAAGTACCTTGAATGGCTCCGAGTAAATTCTGCGATAAAAAAGATGTGCTGTTTTGACAGCTTAGATATCCGATATAGAAATCCACCGCTTGTGAAATAAACTCGGTATGATTTTTCATATACTTTGCCTGAATCATAGCTTCCATGTTTTGAATCATATCCGGATAGAGCCATGCTACTACCCGCTGTTTCAGCTCAGTTTTATTCTCATTCATTTGATCAAATCTCCTTATATTTTTCTCACAGCACCATGGAGAGCACCTTGCAAACGCTGGCACTGCTTGGGTTAGATAAGTGTTACAGCACCTAAGAGAGCATAAAAGGCGATTTACAGCACCTTTGGCAAGATTTTATCCTATGGGGAAAAGGCTGTATTTTTGGTGCAAAGGCGGTCGGCACTGCCGTCCGCTGTGACCGAGAGGTGCGTTTACAGCACCTCTCTTTCTCCTGCTGTATTTTAAACCTATGAGTTCACGGTGATAGTGAGATTATTTTGCCTACTTTATGATCTGTTACGCCTGTCCGCAAAGCTCCCTCAAATTGCTCTTTAATATGCCAAGTGGTGTTACTACTCTACCCATGGCCTGAAAAGCCCACACAGGGGCAAACAGGGGGTGACAGGGGGCTAAAAAGAAAAAGCGCCATACCCAATCAGTAAAAGGGATGACGCTTTCTCATTTAATATACTTACATGGTTAAGTTCTGCCCTGTCTGTTCTTGAGAGCCTTGCTCCATAGCAAGAAGTTGCTCCATGCTGTAATCAAGAATTTTAGCTTTGCGCTCATGGAGCATAATTTTATAAAATTCCTTTTGCGTAGGCAGCAGTGTTGGAGTTTCCTCAATAATTCTGTATAGTCCTTCCAGATCAATTCGACTATGAATTCGCTTTAATGCCTTGTTGCAATCCTCATTTTTCAAAGAAGAAATAAAGTCAAAGTAGGAAATCTTTTTGCCATTTTCTTCAATGGTAGATGCCGGGTAGGTATAGATTCGTCTGTTGATTTCATCCTCGCTGTCCAGCACTGACTGCATATCCTCTGTCGCAAGCTGCGGATAAAGACAAGAGCCGCAGTCATATACAGGAGCTATTTCTGCAGTTTGGTGACACTCATCTACGAGGATACCCCAGTTGCCGTTATGTCGATCAAAATTTCCAAGGAAGGCATCCGTAATGAACATATCCCAAAAGAAGTCACGAAGCTTATCAGATGGCAGCAATGTTTGTTCTTCGATGGCTTCAAGAATTGAGGATAGCTCTGTGCCGTATCCGCTTTGCTCACTGTTAATACAGGTGTTTTTCAGATGGGCAAATTCAATCAGTTTCTTTCCTCCATCGGTAAAGTCACCACAGGCTACCACGGTTTTTTCCTTGCCTCGGCTGTCAGTATAAGTACCGAGCAAGGTTTCCTGCGTGTTGAAACCCAAGGCCTCAAAAATATGACAAGCCAGATATTCACTGATACAGCCATTGGTATAGCTCATGGCTTTGTTGCGACTTGGTAAAGGCGGAAACTTTAACATATAGCTTTTATCGCCGTAGCGGATGTTAATTTTATTTCCGTTTGCACCGCCATAGGCTTTGAATTTATTAATTTCACAGGATGTAAAATCAATCATCTGTGTTCACCTCGGTTCCATACAAATATTTTTTTCTAAGATAATCTGCTTGTTCTTCGTTGATACGTCCTCCCCATAGGTTGGAATTTATTGCCCCATACAACTCATCACTTAGACAATCAAGGTGCAGCACCCGGTTTTGTTCTCCTTGTAAATAATCATCAATTGCCTTTTGAATGCTATCTGGAAGACCGCTCTCCAAATATTTTTTACGAACCGGTTTTCCATCAGCAGCTTTTGGACTTGGGCTGTTATCTACTTTGAGAAGTTCTTCTAAAGACATATCAAGTGCCTTTGAAAGTTTAAGAAGTGTGGACGCATTGCACCTTTCCAGACGGGTTTTACCGGAATATATATCAGCAAGAGTTGCCCATGGAACACCGCTTGTTTTAGATAAATAGTATCGTGAAATTCCTCTTTCTTGTAAAAGTTCTTCAAATCTCATACTGGTCACCTCAACAATATTATATCGGAATACCGATATAATGTCAAGAAAATACCAGCGTATAAAATTTGCATTAAAGCCAGAGAACATAGAGACTGAGACGGTTAATCCATGTCTTTAATCGATCCTTCTGTTTGGGTATCTACATTTTTCTCTTTCTGTTTTTTAGCTTTTGAAGCAGGCATGCTGTCAGCGGTTTCATCAATGTATTCACGAACTGCCGCCGGTACATGTTTTTCATAAAGCTTTTGCAAAGCATCACCCAGCTCCTGCTCAATGGACACATCCTTTTTCTCCATATATCGTTTGGTAGCCTCAAGTCTTTGGGACTCCATTTTAAGTGTGATATTAGCCTTTTTCATTATAATCGTCCTCCTATCATTAAAAACTGATAAATGTAATACGGGGTTCTAGCTCTTGTTCCTCACCAGTAAAGGCAGGGAAGTCTGCAAATTGCTCTGCATATTTTTCTGCCTGCTTACTTGTTAGGGAAATAAAATCGCCCTCCATACTATCGCCGCAAATAAAAAATGGACCGCAAATGATGTCATCATAAAACCAGCGATTGGGCTTCATGCCGTTAAGCTTACCTTCATCATTGCAAACCAGCAGGCAGTCATCTTCAAGTCCAATCACCTCAATTAGACCGCCAACCTCTGTCTGTAATCCGTCAAGATCATTTTGAATCTCCTTTATAACAGGCGGCTGACCGACATCAATTTTTAATACTTTAATCGTGTTATTCATTCAATTTGACTCCTTTCTTTACGGTAAATAACTTCTTGGGTTTTGCTTTTCTCCGCTGATTCTCACTTCAAAGTGCAGGTGGTTTCCGGTGCTTCTACCTGTAGATCCCACTTCCGCAATAATGCTTCCGGCATCTACGGTCTGCCCCTCACTTACAAATATGTTGGAGCAATGAGCATATAGAGTCACAAATCCACCGCCATGATCCATCATCACATGGTAGCCATATCCGCTGGTGGAATAACGAACCATATAAACTGTGCCGGGTAGTGCCGCCCGAATAGATGTGCCCTTGGGTGCCCCAAGATCAATCCCACCATGCCCTGCATTCTTGCCGGTGAATGGGTCTTTACGGTATCCAAACTCCGAGGTGACCATGCTGCGCCAATTCTCTCCAAGGGGTGAGCAGAAGCCATCTGCTCCGATAAAGGGTGCGGATGACAGGGGCAAGCTGTTTGACCATTCGTCAAATTCATGGCCATAGGTTGGCGCCGGTCTGCCATAAAGCACACGGTAATAAATTTCTGTTGCATTGATTTGGCTTTCATGAGTGATGGCTATCCCCATAGACGACGAAATATTTTCATATACTACGGGCAGTTCCTTAATGGGAACCGCCACGGTATAGGTTTCTTCCTCTGTAGTTTCATTGCCGTCTGCATCGGTAGAAGTGACCGTTCTGCTTCGTTCCTCATAGGTGACAAATGAGTCTACAAATTGCCTGTGTTTAAGTCTTGAGGGGCTATCTGCGCCGAAAAACAGAGAATAAAAAATAGCCTTAACCCTTACCGAGTCGAGGCTTTCTCCATCTTCCGTGTCACTATTTACTGAGGCAATGGTACCGTCTAAAAGAGTAAAACTGTTTCTCATATCTTCAATATATCCACGGTAATCCTCGGGAACATTGCCCGAAATAACACCGCCGTCAAAGCACAAGCCCACTGCCGTATTGTTGTGATCTGATGTGCCTGATAATAGACTGCAGACTAAAACAATGATTAAAATCACAGGCGAGAGGATGAGGCCGATTGTCCAGCCAATGGTTTTACGGACTCGTTCATCTGATAGGGCTTTTGCAGCGGCTTTTGCCGCCATTGTTATCGTTGCCGGGTCTGCCATAAAATCACCACCATTTCAGCCCACCGAATCCGAACAGATTCTGCTGCTCTAACTCAGGCTCACTTTCCATAAGCTGCTCGGTATAATCTATTGCCTGCTCCAAAACAGCAGGGTCAAACCCTGCACTTTTATATCCTTCAAGGATGGTATTGTAATAATAATCAGATGGATAACCCAGACGGTGTCCGGGAGTCATGACGTAAACCATGGCGCGAATAGTTTTATCGTCCAGTATAAGCTCCATGGTTTCTTTTTCATAAAACCTTGGAAACCCTTCGTAGATATCAAGTGCTTTTTCATCATCCGGCCTGATTTTCCAAAGTAAAACAGGGACAAAACTTCCCACACAAGGTTCAATGGTAGCTACCGCACCATGACCGCTGCCTCTAAAAACAAGGGCATAATCTTTGATTTCAGATGTTCCTACCACCTTGGCAGTAGGACACCTTTTTGCCATTTGAGGCAGATTAAGATTGCTGCCGTAGGCAATATATAGTTTGTTTTCCATAAGCACTCCCTCACATCGACATAGTAAAAGCGGGGGATTCCTCATCCTCCGCTTCCAAAACAATTTCTTCAGTTGGTTGTTGTTCTGCTTCTTCTGCCTGTATCCTTTCCGCTTCACGCTTTTCCCTCAGTCTTTCCTTTTGCCTTTCCGCTTGGGCAGGGTCTTTCCAGGCAATGCAGCCCTCAAGGTGATCCAGCAGGTGCTTTCTGGCTGTTTTAAATTCATCACCTATCAAACCAAGATGAAGAAGCCATACGCGAAAGGTATATTTTTCATTGGTAGATTCAGTTTTTATCGGACTTGCAGAACGCTGATTAAGAGCCTGTGCTGTGATTGCAAGGCAGAATTGAACATAGGCTTTAATTTTACCTGCATGCAAATCACCGTTAAAGCCCCTATTATGTTTAGCTGAACATAATCGTGCTTATGTGCAGTAAAATATTATGTTCATAATAGAAATAAAATGCTGACAATGCAACTATTAAGTTATTTTTACTGAACATAATGTTTTATTTATTTGGTATTACATCAATTAATAGTGGACAAAATAATGTTAGTTGAGTAAATTTTACTCCACATAATATTTTTAGTTCAAGGAGGTAATACCATGTTAGAAACATATTTTGATGATTCCCGTACAATTTATAGACTATCAAACTGTGGGTTGTTTGGACATAAGATGGAAGAATACGCTGGATATCTTCATAGCAAACAAGACTTATCAAAAAACACCACGAGGGAATATCTTCGCGCAGCAGCACATCTTAGCCGATTTGCTTTATGGGAAGGCATTAATGATTTATCCCTATTAAATGAGGATTTTGCCTGTAAATTTGTAAATGAACATCTTTCTAATTGTTCTTGCGAACGTTTAAATAAAGGGAAATATCACTCCACAATACGTGGTGTATGGCAAGTATTAAATTTTTTAAGTGAAGCTAAGATAATTTCACAGCCGACAGATTTAATTCAAGATAGCCTTATACCAAGGCAACCTCAACCCTTTAAACCGTTAAAACCTTATCCACCAATACAATCGGAGTACGGTAAACCTACTCCACCCAGAACTGATATTGCAAGCCAAGTTGTAATTATGAGTAACCTGCCTGAAAGTATGGGTGGCATAATACTTCAATATGATGAGTACTTAGATAGTTTATTTGGTCTTTCCAAAAAAACTCGTGATGCCCATAGACTAAAAGCGATGCTATTTCTTAAATGGATATACGAAGAGCATGGTTTTGATTTTCAACTTTCATCCTTAGATGCACAGGATATTTTAAAGTTTCAAGAAATGTGCAATGAATACGGTTACTCCAATGATTATCGCAAAACCATAACATCTTGTCTTCGTGGCTTCCTACGTTTTTTGCGTTGGGAACGAATAGTACAAGATGATCTGACCCCTGCTGTTTACAAGTTAAAGGAATGGAAATTGTCAAGCGTACCAAAACATATTCCATACGAAACAGCTATGCTACTACTTTCTGTACCAGATAGAGAAACTGTCAAAGGAAAAAGAGATTACTTAGCACTTTTGTTAATGCTTCAACTAGGTCTTAGAGCAAACGAAGTAATACAAATTGAACTGAAAGATATTTCTCTAATAAATGGAGAACTATTAATTCAAAAGACAAAAACTCATAGGGGACGTTGTTTGCCAATTACAAACGAGATTGCCGATGCTATTGTTGATTATTTACGAGTTAGACCAAAGAGACCACAGTCAGAGTTAATTCTTAGAGCTGTAAGACCGTATAATCCTCTTAAAAGTTCAGCTACCCTTGGAAGTGTTGTTCGTCAATATATAGAAGAATTAGGTCTTAGCGTACCATCATATGGGACTCACCTCCTACGGCATTCGTTAGCAACACATCTAGTGAATAATGGTGCATCCTTCAAGGAAACGGCTGATATCCTTGGACATACAAGTATTGAAACCACTGGTATTTATGCAAAAGTTCAGATTGAACGTCTAAAAGATATTGCTTTACCATTCCCTTGTTGGGAGGAGGTATGTATTATATGAAAAAGGCACCTGATTTTAGCAGTTTCATCTGTAATAATCTATCCGAATATATCAAGTTCATGATAGATAATGGACGCTCTTTTCGTGTAGAAACTACTATTTTAAAAGAATTTGACCGATTTTTGCAATCTCTAGCAACCGAGGATATTAATTCTGATAATATTGATTCTTTTGTTTATAGCAAACCTGATCTTAGTAGTGGTCAATATGAAAATAGACATCGTATAATACGTGGATTCCTAGATTACTGTGCTATTAAAGGGTTAGGAGAAAGTGTTCCAGCTCCTCCAAGAGCACGTAGTCAAGGGCGCCGTATACCCTATTTATATACTACTACTGATATTGAAAAGATTTTGTCCTTAGCTGCTAAACTAAACCCTCAGAATTCAATAAGACCACATAGTTTCCAAGCAATAATAGGGCTTCTTTATTGTACAGGCATGCGTATCAGCGAAGCTTTAAAACTGGATGCAGATGATGTTGATTTAGAAAATGGTATCTTGTTTATCCAGAATACTAAGTTTAAAAAATCACGATATGTTCCAATACATCCAACAGCTGTTGAAGTTTTAAAACGATACTTAAAGTTAAGAAATTTTTATTCATCAGATCCTAAGAGTCAGGCATTCTTTTTAAGCACACGTAATGATAGACTAGCTTATGGTACTTTTAATGCTACATTCCTTCAACTAATACGCAAGGCAGAAATCCGTACAGAAAACCGTAATTCCAGAACCCATGATCTCAGGCACACCTTTGCGGTTAATCGCATGCTTAAATGGTATAAAGACGATGCTGATTTTCATGAACAACTACCTGTGCTTTCAACGTATATGGGGCATGCACATTTTGAGGATACCACTTATTATTTAAATGCAAGCGCTGAACTTATGGCAAAAGGTTCTAAGTCATTCCGATTAGGAGGTAATGACAATGCGTGAAATCAAACCTATAGGTCTAGGTGAAATGTTGGAAAGCTTTTTTAACAAAAGATTAATTCAGCAACAAAATGTATCACAAAATACGATCAATAGTTATCGAGATACATGGCGATTATTACTTCGTTATTTAATTTCTGAAGAGAAAATCTCTATGGCTCAATTAACTATTGATGTGATTACTGCTGAAGTAATTCTTGATTTTTTAAACCATCTTGAAACACAGCACAAATGTAGTGTAAATACACGAAATCAACGTAGGGCTGCTATTCGTTCGTTTGCTAAGCATGTGATTTTATATGAGCCAAAATATATGGCACAGTTTGAACGTATTTTATCAATTCCAACAAAGAATTATGAGAAAAAAATGCTTGGATATCTTACAGATGAAGAGATGACATGTATTTTGTCCACCTTTAACCGTAGTACCCCAGAAGGATTTAGAAACTATACCCTCTTTATGCTAATGTATAATGTTGGTGCCCGTGTTTCGGAGATAATCACTATTAAATGCAGGGATATAGGTACAAATCAAATACTTATTCATGGAAAAGCAAGTAAAGAGCGTATTGTGCCAATTTGGCCAGAAACAGCAAAGTTATTGAGACAACTAGTGGTCAATGAAAAACTTAATCCAGATCAAAACCTTTTCTTGAATAGGAAAAAAGATCCTCTAACTAGGAGTGGAATTTCTTATATATTGGCTACAGCTTCAACTAACGCAACAAAAGAATGCCCAACTTTACAGGGCAGAAAAATATCACCCCATACAATTAGGCATACAACTGCAATGCATTTGCTCCAATCAGGTACTGACATAAATCTTATCCGAATGTGGCTAGGACATGTTCATTTAGATACTACACATGGATATATTGAGGCAGATATTAAAATGAAACGTAAGACATTAGAAAACAGTGGAATTTCTAAGCCTGGTAAAGGTTATACCTGGAAACCGACAGATGAAGTTAAAGATTTTCTTAATACTCTTGGAATTAAGTGAAGTATTATGTGCAGTAATTGCTATTTCTATTGAATACAATTAGCTATAGTTATTACAACAGAATAATTGCAACTGGGAATATTATGTTTAGTAATAAGTGGTGAAACCTTATAGTTTTAATAGATTCCTGAATCAACTGAACATAATATTTTACTGCACATAAGCACGAAATTCAACCGTGCCTTTTTGAAATACACTATGCAGATTGAGACAACGATAGCGGCTGGAATGATAATGCTCTCGGCTGCCATCGCCTCCGTTGTACCAAATACGTTTAAGCTGATCTAAGGTGGCTGGTTTTTTACGATTGATCTTCTCCAAAAATATTGGGTCAATCTTCTGGCAGTAGCTTGTTTCTCTGCCCCTTGAAACTTTCAGTGCCTTATAGATCATATCTTCTTTTGCAGCCATGATATTGACAAGATTGCGAAGCTTTGGAGCTTCAAAAGGAGCCGCATTGATGTGGATATGGATTTTATCAAAAGCTTTCGATAATATACATTATCTAAAGTAAAATATTATGCAAAGTAGAGCCATAAACCCCTTATATTATAGGAAAAATGATAGAAACTACTTTGCATAATATTTTGATATTTACTTACAGGTGTTTCTTAGCCAAGAC